>ONFC01000214.1 GCA_900317035.1 uncultured Eubacteriales bacterium | reverse complement strand
GAACATGACTATAACACGCATGATTTCTCGGATCCGGTGACTGTAATATATGGCCACCGCATGAACAGCGGCGCCATGTTCGGCACCCTTCAGGCGACCCTTTCGGAGAAGGATTATTTCGATGAAAACAGATATATTGTCATTTTTACACCATCTGTAACCAAAATTTATCAAATTTTTGCTACATTACCTAGTGACAGTGACCACATTCTGTACTATAATGACTTCAATGCGGAAGGTGTGTTCGATGAGTATTTTAATGCCCTTTTTACAGAAACGGGCGTGGATGTTCATCTGATACCTGAAGCAAAGCCCTCGCAAGGCGACCATGTGCTCGTGCTTTCTTCCTGTCTTTGGGGAGACCGGCATAAGAGATATCTGGTATTTGCGAAGCAGGTATATTAAGTGAATTAAGTGGATGGCTTAAGAATAAAATCTAATGGGGGTTTGCAAATGAAGGCTTTAAAAGTAATTGCAACAACAATCGTTTCAGTAGCATTGCTTGGATCTACGGTCCTGGCGGCAGCACCTTCTCCGACGGTAAAGGGCGCTGTAAAAATCAAGAGCGCGAAGACAGCTTCCGGTAAGGACATCACAGCGAATCTCGTTATTACTCCTATGAGTGAGATGGGTTCCACACCTTACGCAGAGGTTAAGGCGTATCTCCAGAGCGCATCTGATGACTTCAAGGCTGCTTCTGACAAGCCTGCTAACCTGAAGGGCACAGACGGTGCAACTCTTGAGGCAAAGCTTAAGAGCCTGAGCGGTATGGATGATGTTTCCAATCTGAAGGCAACGGAGATCGTAGATGTCAGCTATGTTGAGAATGGTAAGGTAGTAGCTCTTCCGGAAGAGACAACCATCGAGTTCGAGTGCGCTGATGCAAACATCGTTCTTCACCAGGTGAAGGCCGGTGCTTGGACAGCAGAGGGCAGCCTGACAACAAAGGTTACCACACTCAGCCCGTTCGCATTCCTCTCTGCTAAGGCATCCAAGAGTGATGACAAGAGCGGTTCCGATGACGGTCAGAAGTCTCCGCAAACCGGTGAGTATGTTACAAAGGCAGTTCTCGCAGGTGCAGTAATCCTCGCAGCTGCTGGTATCGTGTGTGTAGTTCGTGCAAAGAAGAGCTCCGCAAACTAAGGATATTGTAATTCGAGTAGTAGGAATAGCAGTGGCAACACTGCTATTCTTTTCTATTCTTTTAGTTGTGACTGACAGGATCAAGAAGCAGAAGGAGGATGAAGCGACTTCTGCTCCTTCCTCTTCGTGGGAGAATCCCTACGAGACGGAGGATATCGATCCTGTCATTTATTTTGACGGAAAACCCTATGTCCATAAGAAGAATCTTGAGACCTTCCTCTTCATGGGTATCGATAAGTATGGCGAATCCGAAGAAGTTACCGGCTACAGAAACCATGAGCAGGTCGATGTCCTGATGCTCTGCATCGTGGATCACGATGAAAAGACCTATCAGGTCCTTCAGATCAACCGCGATACCTACACCAAGATCCCCCGTATTGGTGCAGCTGGCGACCGAGTGGGAGAAGTTGATGCGCAGATTGCCCTTGCCCACACCTATGGTACCGGTCAGAAGGACAGCTGCGAGTACACCGCAGAAGCAGTCAGCATGTTGCTTATGGATGAGAAAGTGGATCACTATATCTCCCTGAAACTCGATTCCATCGCGATCCTGAATAAGAGCGTTGGCGGAGTGGAAGTAACGATCCCCGTAGATATGACTATGGTCGATCCGGAGATGCAGAAAGATAAGACCATGGTTCTGTCTGATAAACAGGCAGAGTTCTTCGTCCGTTCCCGAGGAAAACTGGAAGATGACACCAATGTCAGCCGTATGACAAGACAGGATACGTACCTTCATGCCTGGAGACAGAAAGCAAAGCAGAAGATGAATGCGGATGCCGGATTTGCTCTCGATCTCATTGCGGATCTTAGCTACTTTATGGTGGCGGATCAGGACTTGAATGGTCTTTCGAAATTGTCCGGATATTTGGCTGACTACGAATATCTTGGCAAGATTAAGATCGATGGTGAGACAAAAAACGGGCAGGAATTCCTCGAGTTTTATCCGAATCAGGAAGCGCTGAAGAAAACTATCATGGATCTCTTCTATGAAGAGAAAGCCCAGTAATATAGGGATTGTAACACTGTTACAAAGCAAATCAGCTAGAAAAAAGGAAAGAAAACGTCTCATGTGGTATGTGGTCTGGACATCGACAGGATCGGAAGAAAAACTTGCGAAGAAAGTAAGGGAAATGTCCTGCCAGAACCGCTGCTTTGTTCCGAGACGTATCGTACAGATAAGAAGAAAAGGTGACTGGGTGTATGCAGAGAAGGATATGTTCCCGGGATACTTCTTCGTGGATACCGATGATGTAGAAGAACTCTCCTTGGAACTTCGTAAGATCGAAGGATTCAGTACTATTCTCACGGTAGATAAG
>ONFC01000007.1 GCA_900317035.1 uncultured Eubacteriales bacterium | reverse complement strand
CTGTCCAGCCACGCGGGGCGCGCAGCAGATGGGGTTGCCAGGATCGTATAGATCCCGTTCTCATAGAGACGGTCCATGATCTCATGCAGCCACTCCAGATGAAACTCGCCTTCTCTCGGCTCATACATGGCCCAGGAAAACACACCGAGAGTCGCTTCGTTGACGCCGGCCTGCTTCATGTACTCGATGTCTTTCTCTAAGATATCTGGGCGGTCCAGCCACTGCTCCGGATTATAATCTCCACCATGAATGATTTTCCCGATCGGCTTTCCAAAAGCATATTCCGACATATCCGCGCCCTCGCTTTTCAATTATTTACACCGGCATCTTCTCCATATAGACGAACACCAGTTCATCGGTGATCTTTTTCTCGTCGAAGATCTTGTAGCCGAGTTTCTCGTATAGTCTTATATTATCCACACTTCTCGTGCTGGTAAAGAGCTCATAGCGTGTATCGACATAGTAGCGCTCGATCTCCCGGAGAAGCTTACTGCCGTAGCCTTTGCCGCGGAAATCCGGGTGCACCATGAGTTTTCTGATATAGGCGGTCTTGTCTTTGGCATAGGAGCGGACGGATCCGATGATCCTTCCGTCCTCGGAAACCATCTTCAGGACGACGCCGTTTTTAAACTCTTCTTCCAGTTCAGGAAGCGTCTCTTTCAGCGGCGGAATATCTTTATTTCCGAAAAGCGCCGCCTCGCTCTGATACGCAAGGTACTGAAGATCCAGGATCTCTTTCAAATCCTCTTTCTCTGCCCGCACCACATCCGGCCGGATATAATACACCAGGTTGATGCGCACTTCATGGCGCTCGATATCGTAATTCCCGTAGCAGCAGCTGTCGATACCCAGGAGCCGGAAGCCCTGGCTCCGATAGAAAGCGATGGCATGAAGATTGCAGTTCTGGGTCTCCAGCATAATGGCACGCCGCCCGTCCCGAATGGCCTTTTCCTTCACGAGATTCATCATTCTCGTGGCGATGCCCTGACGGTGCAGTTCATCCGCCACCCACACTTCGGTGACCATAAGGCGGTTGCTCCACTCCTCCGGACAGCACTCGATGCAGGCGAGAAGTTTCTTCTTCGGCGCGGCTTTCTCACCGCCTGTCGAGCCGGCGCCCTCGCAAGCCTCGGCCGATTCTTCTCCGATGATGCCCCATGCTTCGGCACCGGGCCAGTAGTCCGGATAAAGCCCGTCCTCGAAATCCGGCTCATGCAATACCGGTTCATCGAATAACTTCTTTACCATATCCACATGGAATGAATCCGCATCCTCACGGATCTCCACGTCGAAGTACCCCTCCGTCGTGTAGCGCATCGGGACCGGCGTTCCTTTCCACTCCTCTTTCGGAAGCGGAACGATCTCATATGTATTCATTTTTCTTAACTCCTTTATCTCGGCGTCTCTTTTAGACGCCCATGCCGGACATTTTCAAAAGCGGCAGGAGCCGCCGTCATGCCCAGCTGTTAAACTTCACGCGCTCGGAGAAAGCCTTCTTACTCGGCGCATGAAAATCGTCCAGTGCCCGCCCCACCGGAAGGATGCAGACGACGTCGTATTCCTCCGGCACATGAAGGATAGAACCGATCCTATCGCAGATCCTGTCTTCGTCCGTGATGTGTCCCTCGTACCAGCAGCTCTGATAGCCCAGTTCCACGATAGCCAGAAGCATATTCTCGATGGCCGCGGAATAATCCTGGATCGCGAAACAGCGGTCGCGGTACGCATTGATCCGGCGTGTCAGGACGACGATCATGGCAGGCGCCGTCTGGGCCACCGGCGGATCCAGTACGCCCTTGATTTGATCGAGCACTTCTTTGTCGTCCACGATCACCACATCCGTAGTCTGCTTGTTGCATCCGGACGGAGCGTCGATCCCTGCAGATGCGATCGCTTTAAGGTCTTCCTTCGGAACTTTTTCATCGGCAAAAGCACCTCGGTAGCTGTGTCTTGCAGCGATCGTCTGAAGGGCGCTTCTAAGTCCCATGATATATATCTGGCACGGGTTTGCCTCGTCCCAGATACTCTCGATGACTTCCATCTCCTTAAAGCCCAGGCTCTTATAGAACGCATTCGTAATGTCGTAATCCGCGTACATGCCTTCCTTCACGGTCTTGACCTGGATGAAAGAAAATCCCTGCTGTACGGCATAGTCTTTTGCCGCGGCGAAGAGACGGCGGCCGTAGCCTTTTCTATGGCAGGTCTTCAGGACACCCATCACGGCCAGTTCCATCGTGGCATCGCCTGTTTGCTTCAGGCAGAGAAATCCCACAGGCTTATCTTCTTCACAGGCTGCCCAGTAGGGCCAGTCCACGCATTCACGGATATATTGCTCTCTACTTTCTTCGACCTCGAACCACTCCGGAAGCGCCTCCAGGATCGATCTGGTGATCGCCTTTTTCTCATTTGTATCAGTAATAAACCGAATCATTAAAAATCCTCCAATTGCGGTATTTGTAACAGTATTACACTGCTATTTTGTCTTCGTTTTCCACCCCCGGCAGCGCTTCATCCCATCGGATCAGGCGAAAAACTCCGGTTCGTCGAAGACGAATCCGTGATCCAGCAGTTTCTGGATCAGTGTCTTATAGTATTCCGGCACCAGTTCCTCCGTCTCGTCATGCGCGTGGATCAAAAGGAGATGGCTTCCGTCCTCGTCAGTAAGAAGCGACTTTCCAAGCTCCGGATTGACCTCCTCCGCGCGTGCCAGGATATTCTCCATCGTGACGCCGCTGCCCGGACGGATCTCATATTCGGCGAAATCGAATGTCCAGAAAGTATCGATATCTTTATCCAGTCCCATCTCTTTCCAGATCGCATACGGGATCTGGGTATCCTTCACTTTATTGAAACCATGCTCACGAAGATATGCCTGCAGAGCATCTTTATTCTCCCCGCCCTTATCGCCGTACGGGAAACGGAACGGGCGGTATTTCCGCTCTACGCCTGCATCCTTATAGAGCTTATCCAGAAGTTTTTCCGTCTTCTCGATCTCTTCGATCCCCTCCTTAAGTGTCAGCTTCGAAAAGAAGGGATGAGTGAAGCTGTGGTTACCGACGATGGCACCTTTCTGCAGCGCATAAACGGCATTATCGTAGTGCTCCAGGACCCTTTCTCCCCAGGCGAACATCAGGACCGGGATCTTCTTACTGCAAAGATAATCCACGATCGCGCGGGTGTTATTAGAAGCGATATCATCCATCGTCAGAACAGCATGTTTCATATTCGGTACATCCTTTCAAGCTAAAGACACTGTATAGAAAAATAGTACCAAACTGCATGTGAAAAGAACAGAGCCCGGAAGTATAACGGACCCCGCGGAAAAGCAGTTCTTTGGAATACAGGTGCTTTTAGAGAAGCGTCAGAAGAAGCGACATTACGGGGATCGTGAAGATGCAAAGGATCGTGGAAAGAAGGATGCAGTTCGCGCTCATCTTCTGCTCTTTTCCATGGATCTCGGCCATGTTCAGGATGACGGACGCGCAGGGTACGGAGCCCAGGATAAAAAGGCTTGCCTTAAAGGCATACGGCACCGGAAGGACGAATGCGACCGCAAAAGACAGCAGCGGGAACAGCAGCAGTTTTCCGGCGCAGATCATGTACACGAACGGCTCGGAAAAGAGCTCCCTGAACTTGATCGTCGAGAGGCGTATACCGAGGATCAGCATACATACCGGCGTCGTCATCTTCCCGAGAAGGACGATCCCGTCGCTTACCTTTCCCGGAAAATATATCTGCACATCGGCGATGTAAAGAAGTATCCCCGCAACAAGCGAGAGCACAGCCGGGTTGATGACCGCCGAACGAAGAGAGATGTATTTTTTGTCCAGCGTCAGGCAGTACACCGCCGCCGTAAAGACCAAGATATTCATCGAGATCACATAGACCGACGAATAGCAGGCGACCTCCGGATGATCCGGCAGAAGCGCCTGGATAAGCGGCATTCCGAAGAAGCCGCAGTTACCGAGTGCGGAACCGATGGCCAGCATCCTGTATTTGTTGATGTGGAATTTCTTCCGGAGGATCAGAAACAGCGACAGGAGAAATGCGACCTCGACCGCAAATGAGACGAGGAAGAAAAGCCCCATATCCCGAAGTGCGTCCCAGGAAAACTCCATGGAGAAAAAGGAAGAGATGATCATGCACGGCGAAAGGATGTAGATCAGCACCGACGACATCGTGGAAAGATGATCCGCCACTGCTTTCTTCGCTTTGCCCAGAAGGTATCCCGGGAACATATACATCAGCGCAACAAATACGCTTATAAATGCGACTTTAAATGCAACCATATAATCCTCGCTTTTGAATACTCGAAGATTATAGCGTATCGGGAGAATTATTCAATTCCTATTCTTATCGGAAAGTATCCATATTCTGCACAAAAATCAGGATCAGAACAGTTCATCCAGCAGAATATAGTAGTTGATCCTATCCCAGTCCGGCTTTATCCCGAGCTCCTCGAAAAGCACTTCCGGCCGGATGTCCGGATAGACCTTTCCGCCCCATGTCCCGTCGGCGTTATGCTTCAGGCTGCGGTAGCAAAGTGCGATGTCCATCCATTTATCGCCGGTTCCGGTATTGCCGAGATCGATAAATCCACTGAGCTTTCCGTCCTTGATAAAGATATTCGGCAGGCAGAAATCCCCGTGCGTGAGTACAGGCTCGTAGGAAGGCTTGTTTTCCATAAGCCAGGAAAGCAGTTCTTCCGCATCTTTAAATCCGTCTTCGCCGAAGGTCTCCGGCTCCGCATCGCTTACGTCCACCAGATCGTGTTCCACCCGGTACTTCGCCTCGGCAAGAACCGCATCCAGATCCTGCTTTCTCGGGCAGTCGGAAATATCGACGCTCCAGAGAAGTTTCAGAGCATCGGAAAGGACCCGGATCATCTCTTTCGGATGTTCCATATAGTACGGATCGCAGGCCACTTTTCCCGGGATCCTGCTCATCAGAAGATACCTGTATTTCTCATCTTTTTCGTAAGCGAGGACCTCCGGCACCGGAAGCTTTCCTTTAAGATACCGCATCACCTCGACGGTCTTATCCTGATCCTCCAGAAACAGCGCAGCTTTCGCACCGGCCGGATCCGCGTCCGGGCAGTTCTCCAGAATGCGCGGCTCACACTTCAGGACACAGTCATCGAAGAGAAAGATCTTCGATCCGGATTTTCCCAGATCGTCGATCCGGAAATCTTTGCCGGATACTTTTTCCCTGATAGCATCCGGAAGCTCCGAAAGAAGGATCTCCCGGAGCGCCGTGTATTCACGATAGTACATGCCTCTCCGCATCTCGTCCTTGCCGTCATATTCGGCATGGGTGGAAAAGATCGAAAGGATCTCCCCAAGAGGGACCCACCTCGGCTCCATACCCACTTCGATCTCCCTTTCAGTCAGATGGCGCTCGGTCTCACCGACAACTTCCGCCAGAAAATACTTGTTGAGCCATTTGCAGTCTTCGTAGTACTCATCGATCTCAAGCACACAGGGAGAAGACCGGATCACCACGCCGCACTCTTCCGCGACCTCACGGATCACGCATTCTTCGTCAGTTTCATTTTCCTCGAGGCCTCCGCCCGGGATCATCCACTGATCATTCTTCGTCTCATAGGACATCAGGATCTTCCCGTCTTTGATGATCACGGCACGGCATCCTGTCCGGCTCTTCGTCCAGTTACCGAAGTAGTTGTCTCCGACTATCTCCAGAATTTTCATGCTTTTTCTTCCCATTCTTCCTTCAGGATCGAGTACCAGCTGGCATCACAGATCCCGGTATTATTTCTGTCAGAGAGGCGCAGCGTCCCCTCGAACTTTAATCCGCAGTGCGTCATGACCATACCCGAGTGCGGGTTTTTCGGATCGTGATAACTGCAGATTCTGTTTGCCTTTACCTCTTCAAAGAAGAAGTCCACGAGCGCCTGCAGTGCTTCCGACATGATCCCCTGATGCCAGAAGGCTCTTCCCAGGCAGTATCCGACCTGGATCGATTCCGTGCTGTCATTGACCAGTCCGTGGATCGTGCCGATGGCTTCGTCTCCGTTCTCCTTCAGGGTGATCGCCCAGTGATAGTAATCGTTTTTTTCATATTCCGGGAGCCACAGGCCAAGCACATACTTGGTGACATCCACACTCTCGTGTGTCGGCCATGTCAGAAACTTCGTCACTTCCGGATCGGATGCCCAGTTCCTAAACATCGCTTCCGCATCCTCCATCGTTAGTCTTCTCAGGATCAGACGGTCTGTTTCTAAGGTCTTCGTTCCGCAGTGGATCATAGTCTCTTCCTCCCTCATAAATAATTTCTTTTCAGTATAGCATCCGTCCAAATGATCAACAATAAACCGCTCTTATACAAAGAAACCATACTTTGTTGTACAATAGGTGTGGTGTGAAAACGCAAAAAGCACCGTAAAAGTGCTTTTGCAGGCGAAAAAATCGAGAGGTTATATCGGATATGTACTACAAAATTGCGGAAAGGCTCGAAGAAGTCAAACCGAAGAGTTTTGAGAATCTGGGGTATCAGTATGTTGCTGTGATCAGCTCTCAGGAGTGGGTCAAAACCAATAAGAAATTCGGGATGGGGATCGAGTGGGATATCAACCTCGACGAGATCACCGATACCCATGCGGAAGTCAATATCGATTCCCTGACCGGGACATTCTCGATACCGAGCAGGAAAAACACCTCCGGACCCAAGCACAACTTCGCCTTCGCACTGGATGAGAAGGGCATCGTCTTTGTCGATGACGAGGGCTTCGCCGGAAAGATCGTCGAGAAGATCGCGCAGACAAAGAAATACATCAATCCCTGCCTCGAGAGATTCCTCTATGATTTTCTTGAGAGCATCATTCATAGAGACGTGAAGATCATCGAGAAGTACGATGCAAGACTCGACGAGATCGAAAAAGATGTCTTAAGCGAGGAATCCTCCGGTTCCATCCGCGAGCTGACCGATATCCGGTCCGAGCTTCGTGATCTGAGGATCCACTATGCACAGCTGATGGACCTGAGCCAGGAACTCGAAGAAAACGAAAATGAATTCTTCAAAGAGAATAACGAGAGATACTTTCATCTGGTTTTCCAGAGAGTGCAGACCCTGCACGAGATGACATCTTCGCTTGCCGACTATACTTCGCACATCCGTGATCTGAACCAGACACAGATCGACATCAAGCAGAATAAGATCATGACGATCCTTACCGTCGTGACGAGCATCTTCATGCCGCTGACGCTGATCACCGGATGGTATGGCATGAACTTCGTCCATATGCCCGAGTTAAAAGAACCCGCGGCTTATCCGATCGTCATCGCCGTATGCATCCTGATCGTGATCGGATGCCTCGTCTTTTTCAAGCGGAAAAAGTGGCTGTGACGAAAGGACGCTTCGCGGGTCCTCCAAAATACTAATTCAATTCTTAGACTCAGGCTGTTTTCCTAAGATCTTTCCCTAAGCGATCAGAGAAGCGGTGTCTCGTTGTACTGCTTTCTGTCGCTCTTCTTTACGCGTACGAACATGTTGTGCAGGAGATTGACACTTGTAAGGATCATCTCGCCCTGATTGAGCTTTCTGATATGCTTGAGAGAATAATCGTCCAGATGGCTCTGTACCGTCTTGATCTCGTCGTTTTCCATAAGTCTGTGGATCAGCATCGTACCTACCTGTCCGAAGAGTACCGGAGATACGTCCTTCGGGTTCTGTGTTGTCAGGTAAAGGAAGATACCCTTTCTTCTGCCTTCTCTTGCAATCAGGGTCAGGCCGCCGTAGAAATCCTTATCGGAATATCTGGACTTGGAATATCTGTGTACCTCATCGATGAAGAATACGAACGGGCAGATATCATCAAGGGACATGATGAAATTACTTACCAGGTCGACGACCATGCCGCCGATACCTTCTGCAGCACCGAGAGCGGATGTGTCGATATAGAGGCTCACGCCCGGCTGATAAACGAACTCTTCGATCGTATCGAGGAGGTTATACATCTCCGGATCATCCGAGAAGAATGTCAGGAAGCGGGTGTTCGTCATCTGATACTGGATCTTCTGAACGAGGGAAGCATTTGCATTTGCCTTCAGAACGTCGTAACGGTATCTGAAGTTGTAGTCGTTATCTCTGTCCGGCTCACAGACGGATTCCGCCTGGATCTGCTCCGGGAGAAGTTCGATATTAAACTCGATATCCTGGTTGGTTACAGAAGCGAGGTTCTCCTGAACTTCATCGATGTTCGCACCGACTTTATAGTAGTACGAATCGTCGCCGATCTTCTTCATAAAACGAAGGGAAGTGATCGCCTGAGAGAGCACCGCACCCTGGCTGCTGTTCTCCGCCTCGAAAAGCTTCTCCCACTGGTCCATGGTAAGCTTACCGGGAGAGATCGTCGTATCTACACCCAGTGTCAGCTTCGTGATCTCGTCGTCAGCAAAAGCATCTCTATACTCACCGGTCGGGTCGATGATCAGTGCTTTTCGGCCGGTAGTTACCAGCTTGTCAAGGATGGAAAGCGCCGTGGTGGACTTACCACTGTTTGTCGCGCCGATGCACATCAGATGACGGTTAAAGAGTGTGCTGGGCTTGAGGGTAACGCCTGCGCCCAGTCTGTTCATATAAGAACCGAAAGCCGGAAGCGGCTCGTCTGCGTCGTGGTTCAGTTCGAGGGAGTGCATGAACAGCTCATATACTTCATCTGTTGCCAGATACACACTGTCGGTGATGCCGAGTGTCTTAAAGCCGGCAAGATGGAATCTGTCGGAATCATTTGGCATAAAAGCGATCGTGTCGATGCAGATCTCGTGATATGCTTTCTTATTCTCTTCTTCGTCGAAGCTCTTCTTCGATGTCTTGTTCTCGTAAACTTCTCCGAGGAACAGACCCTCCGTCGAGTCAACTACGACGAAATAGCTTATCGTGTTCGGAAGAAACGAGCTCTTAAACTTGCTTCTATCATTCATCGCAGCGAGGTTCTCGACCAGCGCAATGGAGTTGCTTCTGTAAACCTGAGTAACCTTACCCAGATAGTATTCCTTCAGATCATAGCCTTCAAAAAGAGATTTAAGTGTCATTCATATCCTCCCGCGAATTCTGATTTCTCCCGGTCCGCATAGAACCTGATTATATTATAGGTTGCCGGGGCGTGAATTTGGTAACCATTGTGTAAAGAAATCAGAAATTCATTATTCAATAACTATAACACATATTCCTCTGTTTGAATATCAGACTATTGGTATGATACATTCATTTTTTGTCAAAAAAACCGTGAAATCCTTCAAGAAATAATACTTTTCGCTTTGTCTTTGGGGCTGGAAAGGCCCTTGATCCCGGCTGAAAGATCACGCTTTCAGCTCCAGCGCCGCGATCTCTCTTGTCGGCCAGAAAGCACATAGATGCAGCCTCGTGATCTTTCCGGTCATCGGCCGGAAGCACTTCACAAAAGTCGGAAGCGCGGCATGCACGACCTCCGGATCATCGATCAGGATCGTGGTATGCGGGGTAAACCCATATTGCTGCGGCACTCCCATCTGACAGGCTTCCTGAAGCTTATCCAGCTCCGGATTTCTTTCCGGCGCCGCGAAAAGCACCTGCCCTCCGGCAAACATGCCGATGTGGCTCAGGTGTACTTCCACCTGCGAGAATTCTGCCGCCACTTTTTTGACGTTCGCGAGGACCTCTTCTTCCATCTCCAGAGGATATGTCGCCAGGCTGATGTGATACGGAAGATTCGGCGTCTGCGTTCCGGTAAATCCCTCTTTCTGAAGTTCGGAATACCACTCCGACATATTCTTCTGGACACCTTCATCCAGATCCGCCATCAGACACAGAAAACTCTCCGCCATTTTTACTTCCTCCTTGTACAATTATATCGGACCACAGATCCATTCGGGTACTCAACCACGACTCTTTCTGTTTCAAAACCGCTTTTCCGGTAGAATCCGATCGCATCGTCGTCTGTCTGCGCCGTGATCTTCTTGAGGTGCTCGGTCTCCATCACCTGGCAGACCATCTCTTTTCCGATTCCCTTTCCGCGCAGATCTTTTCTCACAGCAATCCCCAGGATCTCCGCCTCGGCTCCCGTTTCAGACCCTTCAGCTGCTTCTATCTCTTTCAGCACCAGAATACCGGCCTTTTCACCATCCATATCACACACGAAGATCTTCACAGACGGATCCGAAAAATACTTCTCCATCAGCGATTTGTAATCTTCATATGCCGGCTGATACATGCAAGGCGCATAAATCGAAAACGCCTCCTCGGAAGTCAGCCAACTCTTATCCATACAGCGTCTGCTTTCACAAGTCTTTTTCATAGCTCACTTCTCGTATACTCTTGCCGCCAATCGAATCATCACGCACCTCGGATGCCAATTGAAATCCCATTCTTTTATAGAAATCTCTGGCATTCGTATTCTCTTCCAGCACCCAAAGCATTACTTTCTTATATCCCATTTGCTTGAGCTCGGCTAACGCTTTTTCCATCAACTGTCTTCCGTAACCGCGCCCCACATATTCCGGCAAAAGATAGATGGATATCACTTCACCATAACCCGGGAACGTATCAAATCTCGATTCGCAGAAACTGCTGGTTCCGACGATCTTTCCATCTTCAACACAAACAAGTGAATGCCAACTAGGATTATCCACCTTCGCCGCCCATCTTCCGGATGGAATACTATCCAGATAATCCTGCGGAATCATTCCCTTATATGCAGACTTCCAGCTCTGTTCATAAACATTGCTGATCTCCAGTCTATCATCTGTCTCATCGATATACCGTACTGTACTCACGCCGCACCTCCATCCATAACATAGTGCAATATTTGCGTTCCAATTGCAATGAAATATGCACAAACAGGGGGGGGTGACTGAAGATGCAAAATCTGCCCCAACTTGGGGCAGATTTGTGATATAGTCAATTTTCCACCAAGTTGGTGGAAAATCTTTTATCAGTCTGATATGTCATACCAGATACATCTTCTACCATTTGTGTCAGCACTGCTGACACAAATAACGTTAATCAAAATGACCATTCATAGTATCCTCTATTTCTTCTATGTTCGGAATTGTACTTTTAAAATCCTCCGGCACGATTGAACTTAACTCATATTCTGAGATACCAATTGGTGTATTCATACTATTCACTGCATATTGTGCCAGTACATTATCCTTGTTTTTACAGATAAGCAACCCGACAGTAGGATTATCATCTCTTCCCTTAAGGATACCGTCTACAGCCGATACATATGTCCCTAATTGACCCATATCTCCTGGTTCGAATGCTCTTGCTTTCACTTCAACTACAACATAGCAATGATTCTTAATGTTATAGAACAGCATATCGATGAATTGCTCAGTATTTCCGACAACTAGCCTGTATTCTCGACCAACAAATGCAAATCCACGACCTAGCTCCATAAGGAGCTTTTGCACATTTTCCATTAGGGCATTCTTCATTTCCTTTTCGTCATATTTTTCGCGCAAAGACAAGAAGTCGAAGCTATACGGATCCTTCGTCATTTCTTGTGCCAGATCACTCTGTACATCGGGTAAAACTTTGTTGAAATTCGAAATGGCTTTTCCCTTTCGCTCATAAAGGTCAGTATCCAAAAAGTTAAGCAGGACCGCTCGGGACCAATTGTTTTCCAAGGTCTCCTTTACAAAGAATAGAGCCTTTTCCACGTTCCCTTTACACTTATCAATTATGGTTTTATTGTGCCCCCACGGAATAAAAAACAACATATGTTCAAAATCTGCCCCAAGTTGGGGCAGATTTGACAATGACTGCTTTTTCCTTACACAGATGGGCGTTTCAACGCTTTGATAAAGCTCATAAAACCTCTTCATATATCTCAGGTTTGTCTCAGAAAAGGTCTTAACCTCAGGAAACTCTTTACAAAGATCTATACTCAGTTTCTTAAAAAAACCAGCACCATATCCGTTTCCTTGCTCCAGTAGAGAAATATCTCTTCCCAAAGACCAATAGAACTTCATCAGTTCAGAATTTACTTGGCATGCTGCTTTGATCTGGCTCTGTTTGAAGCGTGTGCTGATATCTTTAATCCAAAGTAGGTACTCTTTATCAAACTCAATAATATCGCTCATTACATTTCTTTCCCCCTTCTTATAAAGTAATCGTCAATTTTCGTTCCCGGCAAAGTCATAAGACACTCCAGCCAGGTTCATCCGGATACCTGTCTTTTTCTCTCATTTTTCTTACTCTCTCCTCCCATTTTGTGTATTCTTCAAAGCGAGCATCTCCTAACAGCCATATATCCAAGTCACCTTCTCCAACTATCTTTGGATCACCTATGAGTTCATATCCCCTTTTTTCGAAGAAATTCTCTTTCAAATGCTCATACCATATCGAGGGTTCAGCAAATTTCCCTATCCCGGAAATAAGCCTGTTCTTTTCATCAAAGAACCATGTATTCCGGAATTTCTCATCCTCACTGTATTCCTTAGGACATGTTTGTATCGTAAAATCCAAAAAATCCCTTATCAGTTTCTCATCCGGCTCCGGAAGAATCATTAGTCTCCCTAACGCACCTAACCAACAACCCATATACAAAACTCCTCTCGATATTCAAAGATTATACCAATGGTATGTAGGCATTATAGAATATACCGTTGGTATTTTCAAGAGAAATATGTTATCCTTAACTTATAAATTTTGATTGGATGGGGAATGAAAATGAAATCTGATCTTAAACAAGAACGTTTGATTGCATGCCGCCAGAAACTAGGACTCACACAGTCAGAAGCAGCAGAAAGAATCGGTGTAAGTCAACCGGCATATCAGAGATATGAAGCCGGCGTCAGGACACCTTCCATTCAGGTCGTGAAAGAAATGGCGAAGGCATTTAATGTTTCGGAGGCTTATCTGACCGGCGAAAGTAACCAAAGTCTTCCGGACTACGTTGTTGTAACCCGTGAAGACAATCCTTTATTGTTCTCGATCGTGGAGCAATGTAAAGATCTTGATGACAAGCAGCTGGAGAAGATCATGAGATTTCTAAAATAAGCCTGCTGCCCTGATCGCACCGGACGCGTGGATCCGGACAACGCGGTTTTCATCTGTCTCAGAAAGCTTCTGCAGTTCAGGAAGGTACGGCCGCACAAACTCCGGTCTTCTTTTCCCGAGGACACGGAAGATCTCCGGCGCTTCCATCCTGACTTTGTCATCCTCATCTTTTAGAAGTTTTGCAAATACCGGCATATGCTCCGCATAGATCTCCGGCGTATTCGTTGCAATATTCTCGGACGCCCAGATAAAGCTCAGCCGTACTTTCGGCTCTACATCCGAAGCCAAACAAAACAGATCTTTCCAGTACATCTCGATATTGGAAAAGCACCCGCGCCCGATCCTTCCGAGTGCATTTACAGCACGCACTCGAAGCAGCGGTTCCGTGCTTCTACAGAAGGTATAGATCGACGGGACAACGTTCTGGATCAGATGGGGATACACAAGCCCGATCTCCCCGAGCATCCAGATCGCTTTTGCCTTTATCTTCGTGGATTCATGAGTAAGAAGTGTAGAAAGATAGGGTACACTCTCCGGCCAATTGTCCTTCTCTTTTGTAAGTTTTCCGAGTTCTTTGTAAAGTTCTGATTCAGTCAAGTCCGTTCTCCTTTTCGAAGAGACATTCGACTTCCGATCTGAACTCACAGCTGTTTCAATGTCTCTTTCTCCATTTCGATGATATGGATCATGCGATCGATGGCGCAGATGCCCGAATACGGGATCTTATGCGCCAGCATCTGCTCTTTATTCGCTTTCGTCCCGGCTTCGTATTCGTCCAGGAGCGCCTGTCTCTTCTTCTTCTCGGCTTCCAGTTCTTTCTTCGTAAGCACATCCGAGAAGATCACGGCCAGGCAGAACCAGACAGAATCATAATCGACCCTCTCGAAAAGGTCGCAAATCGTCTTTTTCAGTTCTTTTCGCCCGGCATCGGTAATACAATACACTGCCTTATTCTCGGCCTCACCCGTATCTTCGATCAATCCTTTTTTCTGAAGCCGGATGCAGGTCTCATAGAGCGTCGTCGCGCCGATCGGAAGCCAGTATTTCATGTTCATCTGATCGATGACTTTCAACATGTCATACGCATTTTTCTCGCCCTTGGTCAGGATCCCCATGATCACTATGGATGTTTTCGACAGCATTTCTCTTACTCCTTCTTCTCCGGTACAGTAACCATATCACGATCAGAAGCCAGATGATCATCGCGAACACGAATGACTCCACATTCTTGATTTCACTTCCTGCTTCCGAAGATATTATAACATCCCACAGCGCGCCCACTCCCCAGAAAAACGGGAAAATGACCAGCATATTCCGGGTGATGTAGAATACTGCGGAGTACATCAGTCCGACCAGGAACAGGTGCAGGAACTCCGGCTGGAATCCGGCATGGTGAAAGGAATAGAAAACGCTGGTCAGAAGGATCGCCGGGATGATGCCGAATGCTTTTTCGAAACTCATGCGAAGAAAACCGTAGATAAACAGCATCTCGAAGATGCCGGCAGTGAGTATATATGCCGCCGCATACAGATTTTCCTTTTGCAAAAGCACTGTTCCCTCGGGGATCCCATCTCCCATGAACATGGCCAGAAGCCCCGCAGCAAGAAGGATATCCAGAACAAGACTCAGTTTGATCTTCCGATTCGAAAAGCCGATATCCGAGAGGACCGCTTTCCCCTTCTTATCTACATACATCGATACGAAAACGATGCCCAGTCCGAAGATCATGACCACATCCCGAAGGAGAAAAGACACGATCGTATCCCCCATCGAATCTCCCGAGAACGGCAGCATCAGAAGGCTCAGACCGATCATCAGAAGCCCTGCAACAACAGCGATCCAAGTATCCCGGGCCACTTTCATCTTAAATAGTTCTTTCACGAAAACAATCACCTCATATTAGGAGAATCACTTGCACACGCACTTACTACGTATGCGTAGTATCGTGAGAGAATAATACCACGTATACGTAGTAATGTAAATACCCATTTTGAGGTGGAATTTGAATCGGATCAGTTCACGATCCCGCCATGGAACACGCACTCATAGACTTTCGTGTCGTTAAGATAGATCTCTTCATACCCCTGGAACCAGGTGAAATCCCCGGTGATTTTGCAGCGGTATGTGTACTCTCCCGACTGGAAAACTTCCGGTCCCCGATAAGGCATATTCTTATCTGCCGCACGCAGTGCTTCTTTCAGGAAGTTGCCGCTGAATCCGTCGCCGAGGACTCTCCCCATATAGTTCATCGCATAAACCGTGGCGCCGTCTTTCCAGATAGCTTCCTCGCCTGCAAATTTCTCGCCGCCAACATATGTGTCGTGGTACATATACTTTCCGTTTTCATACCGGAAATCGTGGGACGCCGGTCTGGATGCATCTGTCTCATTCATAAAAGCCGCATAGGTATTGACATTCGCTTCGAGCCGGAAGGAGATCAGTTCATCGAGATCCGGATCGTCATAAGACTTGATATTCATGGCGCAGTCCTGATCTTTCACCAGATAATCCACGCTGACATTCATCAGCTCACTGATCTGGATCAGATTGGCAATATCCGGGTACACCTGCCCCGACTCCCATTTCGCCACAGCCTGCCTCGACACGCCCAGTTTCTCACTGAGCGCCTCCTGCGTATATCCTTTGTTCTTTCTCAATATCTGAAGTTTCTCGGAAAAGATCATGTCTTTCACCTCCGAAAACAATATACTTGACTGCGGCTGCTTTTCCCATCAAAGCGCAGTTGCGATTCTGCTACTTTCATTATACAGAAAAGACGAACGCTAAGATATCCGCGTTCCTTCATGGTATAATAAATCTGTACATGATTTTTCCCGGAACCGGAAATGAGTTTTTCTGTTCCATTGTCACCGCTGAGAAGAACGAATCAGAAGGGTACTTGTCATGAAGAAAAAGATAGCATTGTTTACTACCGGATGGGGCGCGGAGATCCTGAGCCAGTTTCTCAGGGGAATGCAGCTTGCCCTGAAAGAAAGTGAAGCAGATATCTTTTTGTTTCTCTGTTATTCCACGTATAACGATACGCCTGCTGTAAAGCAAGGTGAGACGAACATATATAATCTTCCGGATCTTCATGATTTTGACGGTGCCGTTATTTTTTCAAGCGGTCTGGATGACAAAGAGAAGATAGCTAACATCGTGTCCAGAAGTAATGAAGCCGGTATCCCTATGATCATTCAGGGAAATGAAATAGAAGGCGTCAGCTATATCGGCTCCGATAACTATCAGGCATCAAAGGATATGTGTGCGCATTTACTGAAGGAACATGACGTAAAGAACATCACTTTCTTCGCCGGAACCAAGGAATCGTATGACTCCAAACTGAGACTGGATGCCGTTCGTGATTGTCTAAAAGAAAACCACTGTGAGGACTACTTGAAAGAAGTATTCTACACAAACTGGGAAAACGCGGTAGTTGAAAACCACATAAATAAGCTATGTATGGCAGGTGAAAAATTACCGGATGCATTTATATGTGCCAATGACGGTCTGGCAATGGCCACCTGTGTGGCTCTTTTCAACAACGGATATGACGTGCCCCGTGACGTACTGGTCACCGGTTTTGACTACATAGAAGACAGTAAGATCTTTGATCCATCCATCGCTTCGGTGGATCAGTGCTTTACCGAAATGGGCGAGGCGACCGTTAGGTTATGGAGAAAACTCCTCGACGGAGCCGAGCGTGGAATCAGTGACGTGATCCCGTGTAAGTTTGTTCCCGGAGACAGCTGCGGCTGCCATGACTTCAGAGACAGCGACCGCTTAAGAAGGCAAAGAGGACGCGAAGCGTTTTCTCACCGCTCCGAGACCACTTACTTCAACCGCAAACTGGACATCATTGACTCGACCATTCTTTCATGCCTTACCTATCTGGAACTGAAGGATAATCTCAACCGTCTGCTTACCAACGACCATGTTTTTGAAGGTGATTCCTTCCATGTACTTCTCGAGCCGAATTTCGGATTATCCATCTACGATTCGAATATAAAGATGCAGACAGACAGATACAGTAAAAACGTAGAGGTGCTCTATTCCACGGAAGATGGCAGGGTCTTTAAAGAGGAGGTCTTCCCTTCCCATGATCTGGTTCCCGGACGTGATCCCTCAGGACCGAATCATCTTTATATCATGCTTCCTCTTCATGATGAAGACTCTGCTTATGGATACCTGGTCTTCAGAGACTGTATCGAAAAGCTGTTGAATCACTTTCTTCATACATACTATACCCGCATGAGTCTGGCATTCGAAAAGTTCCGTCATGCGCTTACTCTGGATCACATCAATAAGCGTCTTCTTGATCTGATGGGAAGAGATCCTCTGACTCATGTAAATAACCGCATGGCTTTCGAAGATAAAGAAAAGTATCTCCAGTCGCAGATCAATTCCAGTCCGGATGTGAAATTTGCTATCGCTATGTTTGATGTAAACAATCTGAAGATGGTCAATGACTCGCAGGGACATGAAGCCGGCGATGAATATCTGTTACGGGCCTGCCACCTTATCTGCAATGTGTATAAGCACAGTCCTGTTTACCGCATAGGTGGAGATGAATTCGTCGCGGTACTTACCGGTGAAGATTACGAGAAGCGCGACGAGCGTCTGATCGCGATCAACGAGATGATGAGTCCTTATTCCGAAACCCTTCCATTGCCGTCGAATTATGTATCTATCGCTTGCGGTATGGCAGCGTATGACAACAATATCGATTATACCGCCGCCGATGTATTTAAGCGTGCAGATGAGGAAATGTATAAGGATAAGGCCAAAAAGAAAAGCTGACGATACCGGTCATCTCCGCCATCACTTTCGGCGCCGCCAGATTCACTACGAAAGAAGATTGTAGATCCCGTCTTCAGACAGGACGCCACGCTTCAGCCCCGCAGGAAGTAATCCCGCTTCGTCCAGGGCGAAGTCCTTCTTCCAATCCGCACTGGTGTAGTACTTTTCCAGTACTTTCAGATCCTCAGAAGATCCCTTCCCGGATGTGACTCTTTCGAATATCTCTTCCATTTCCGCGATCCGCTGAAAAGCTTTTCTCTCCTTAGGTCCGATGCCGAGAATATTCTTCTCCATGCTTTCCAGAAGATCGTGGGAATCATCTTCGATGTGCGAAAGATAGGTCACGATAACACCTTTCTTCGGCAGGACATAGCATTTCTGCTTCCACTTGCCGTTAATGCTGAAGCCGCCTCTATACTTCCAGATAAAGAAACCGTACCCGCCTTCTCTATTCATCTGCTGCACGGAAGTGGCCATATCCACATATTCTTCGGAAAGGATACGGACTCCGTTATACACACCCCCGTTATAAAGAAGCAGCCCGAACTTACTTAAGTCATGAACGGAAAGACGCATCATCGAAGCGCCGTAGAAATATCCCTCCGGCGATCTTCCGTACTCGAAGGATGTGATCTCCAGCGGCGCGAAGATCCTTTCTTCGATAAAAGCACCCAGATCGCTGCCGAGCACCTCTGTCAGCGCCACACCGATCAGGTATGCCGAGATATTACTATAGTTGAATCCAGTTTCTTCCGGATCTTCGATCTCGCATGCCAGCGAAAAGTCCAGCCAGTTTTCCCCTTCCGCGCGGAACGGAAGATCAGAAACGGACATCGTCAGAAGACGGCGGAGACTGATCTTTTCCCAGCGGGCTTTCTGCTTTTTTGAAAGAGACAAGTGCTTCTCGCCCGGAAGATATTCCAGGATCGAGCGGTCGAGATCGATGCGCCCCTCATCGTAGAGGATCCCGGTAGCGACGGACAGCACCGTCTTCGTCGCGGAGTAGATCTCGTGAAGACCGTCCGTGTCTCCGAAACTGTGTGTCAGCTTCCCGCTCTCATACACTTCCGTGCCGAAAACGTTCCATTTATTTTCCGTAATATCTTTTACGAACTGATCAAAATTCATCTTCTTTTTGCTCCTCGAAAAGCACTTTTTCCTGCAATTATTCTACACTATGAAAGGCAGTTCTTTCTCATCCATTCCGCCACGCCATCTTCGTCATTGGAAGCTGTGATCTCATCCGCGACAGCCAGAACTTCCGGAATTGCGTTGGCCACAGCAACACCCCTCCCGCACATCGTCAGCATATCGATATCGTTCTTATCGTCTCCGAAAGCCACGATATCCGAGATTACGATTCCGCTTTGTTCGGACAGTGCTTCGATCGCCTGGATCTTCCCCGAATCCTTCGGCAGGAAGGCATACATATTCTCCCCGCGATAACACTGCAGTTTACATCCGATTTCGTCCGCGATCTCCTGCGCCATCTGCTCATCCGAAAGAATGGCGGCGATCTTATTGGCGCCTACTTCCAGGTCTCGCGAATAATCGTTATAGACTGCCTTATAGAGTCTCTCCGATTCCGCAATATGCTTACTGTTCCAGAAGACCGTTTTCCCATGGGCGACGGAGATTTCCGTTCCCGGCATCCGTGCCTTCACACTTCGCACGATCCGGTTCGTATCCTCGATCGAGAATGCTTTTGAGTAGATACACCCATCTTCCGCATGGATCAGCGTTCCATCCGTGGTGATCTCATAATCCGGTTTCAGAAGACGGATATATCTCTCCGCACCGATCCAGTATCTCGCCGTCGCAATCGCCAGCTTGATCCCCTTACTCCTGCACGCAGCAATCACATCCAGAGACGCCTCGGAAATACTCCCGTCCTGCCTCAGAAGTGTATGATCCAGATCTGTTAAAACCATTCTCACCATGTTTCGTATCCTGCTCCTACCATACAGTTTTAGGGAACTTTTCTTGAAATTTTACCCTCAAAAGTTCCCTAAATCTTTCCCACGATATAGGACATATCGTTGATATGCCGTACACGGTGCTTCCCGTCATCGCCGATGATCATGTGAGAGACGCCTCCGGCCGGTCCGTGGATATCGACGTCATAATAGGCTTCCACGGGAAGGCCCAGATACATGAGATTCCATAGACTGAGAAGATCACCATGTGACACGATGATGATCGTCTCCTCATCACTTTCCATCACTTCTTCGTAAAAAGGAAGAAGGCGGTTCCAGCATGCCCTGCGGCTCTCTCCATCTGAGAACAGACAGTCGTCGACGGTGTTCTCGGGAGTCTCGATATTTTCACGGAGCCACTGCACGGACTTCCCACAGCACTTCCCCAGGTTTCTCTCGCGAAGTTCTTTTCGAAGGGTCGCTTCCACACCAAGAGATTTCGAGATCTCTTCCGCCGTCTGCGCCGCACGCTTGAGGTCTGAAGAATACATCACGAATTTCTTTCCCTGAAGTTCTTCTTTCAGTTTCTTTCCGATATTCTCCGCGTGCTTGCGCCCGAGCTCCGTCAGATCCCAGTCCGTCCAGGAGCCGACCATCCCGTTCGTATGATGAACCGACTGCGTATGCTGTACCGTAATGATATGTTTCATGTCCTGCCCCTCCGCTTCGAACCGCTTCATGTTTCGTCACTCAGGAAAGATCCTGATCGTGTGGTTTATTGCTTGCTTTTGATTATACAGAAAAGATCCGCCCCTTTACAGAAATTACACTACCGGTTCAAAAGATTTTTCGTCTCCGCATCCGACGGTTTTCTCCCTGCCCTTCACTTTTCTCATAACACCGGTGCATGAGATAGTGGGCGAATCTGAGGTTTGCCATCATCAGAAAAATGCTTGCAGAAATGATCATGACCGTCAGAAGATCAAATGCGATATACTCTGCACTTCGGATGAGGATGCAAAGACTCACCGGCAGAAGGATCACGCTGGTGATGAGTGAAGGAATATATTTCCTGATGTACATACTCTGTCCGATATGGATCACAAAATGCGCGGTAAGAGAAAGCATAAGCCCGAACCAGATCGTTTCCAGTATATAACCGGGAAAGTAATACGCCAGAAGACTGATGCCGAAAAACGGTATGAATTCCTCATATACGGCGAGGGCCATTCCTTCCGTCGTGAACTTCCGATAAGCTTTCGTGACTTTGGGAAACCGTTCGAACAGCTGTGGATTATTCCGAAAAAATTTCCCGAACCCGATGATCTCCTCCATATCATGAACGATGAATAGGATCGGAAGAAGCAATATATATTCTCTCATACGATTCCCCTCTTTTTCCATTTACGGACCACACCTGCATATGCCGCCCCTTTTTTCATCACAAAGGGGCGGATGCCGAGGCGGAAAATGATGCCGTGGCAAAAGCACTGGACCAAATGTTTTTTCTTTCCTTTGATCTCCCATATCAGTCTTTCCGATGCTCTAAAAGTTTTCCTCGTGATCGCTTTTTTCATACCGGAAATACCGTTAAACGGGATCTTCAGTAAGATGTGATCACTTATTTTTCCACCGGAATATAGAACCAGATTATTCAGGACTTTCAGCGCAGATCTGTTTCCATAATTTTCTCCTGTCGCCACAGTGATACATGGTTTTCCATATAGCAGCTGTTCGATGACGAAATGTCCCCGATCGATGAAGTCTTTCATGAGCCCGGATACATTACTCGCATATGTAGGTGAACCCAATACGATCCCATCTGCTTCACTGATTTTCTGAGAAAGGATCTCCGCATCATCGGAAAGACAGCAGGCACCGGTTCGATAGCAGGAACAGCATCCGGTGCAGTGCGACATTCCGATGCTTCCGAGGTTATAGAAATCCACTTCCACATCACTTTCTTTCAACTCCTTTTCGATCCTGTGAAGGACCGTCGAAGTGGCCCCGTTATTTCTGGGACTTCCGTTAAAGATCAGTACTTTCATCTTTTCTCTCCAAACTACACACTTGTGTATCTTTGAAAAAGAGGATACGATGGAAAAGAAAGTTCGTAAACAGATTTTCAGTAAGATACACAATCTCGTGATTATGTGTACTTTTTGAAGGGGAATACTATGAAAGAATCCACTAATCCATCTGCCATCCGATCCAAGCAGGAGATCACATCCGCGCTATTAAAACTGATGCGCAAATACCCGTATCCGGAAATCACCGTCAAGCAGATTGTTTTAGAAACAGATCTTGCGAGGAAAACATTCTATCTGAACTACAGTTCGAAAGATGACGTCCTGGACGCCATTATGAACCAAGTCATAGGAGACTATGTGCAGGCTCTTTCTTCATCCGATGATGAACCGATCGCCATCATTTTCAACTTCTGCAAAAAGAATAAGGATCTTCTGAAACTTCTACACAAGAATAATATGCTGTACCTTCTTCTTCTGAAACTGAACGAGGTCCTTCCTGAACACAGTAGAAAGTCAGACATGAGCCGGAATCCTTTTGCCAAGCTTATGACCGGATTAGATTCCGACTACCTGATCGCATTTAATATCGGCGCCATCTGGAATGTGATCTTCAAATGGGTCGACCGTGGCATGAAAGACTCACTGGAAGATATCCGAAACACCATCGACGCATACCTGAAGCGGTTAGCCTGAAGCATTTCAGATCCCTGATTCACTTTTTCATCCGACAGTTAGTTATTGCTAACTCATTTTTTCACGGATGGTTCCCGGGCAAACACTTCATATATGACTCGATGATCTTTTCCGGCTTTTCTTTCAGTCCTTTTCCGATCCACCATTTGACCGTATGGATGAAGCTTCCGATGACGAATTGTTTCTTAAAAGCATCCGGTACATCTACATCCATATGCACGATTACCTCGCCAAAAGCACTTTCCAAATATTCGGTAAAGTATCTTGTGAATATCTTCTCCGACTCGCCGTTCATGATCGACCGGATATTCTCTTTATGGTCCAGAATGTGGTACAGGATATGCTCCAGAAGTGCGCGCATATCTTCGTGATTCTTCGAATAATCGTGACTCTTTTCCGGTGCCAGAGTATCGGAGAAAACATGCGAAAACATCTCATTACACATCTGTTCCAGAAGCTGGTCCTTCGTCTCGAAATGCGAGTAAAATGTGCTTCTTCCGATATTCGCTTCATCGATGATCTGCTGTACCGTGATCTCTTCGAAACGGTATTTCCGAAGAAGTCCCGTCAATGCATCGTAGATGGCTGTCCTGGTTTTGATCTGTCGTCTGTCCATATTTCATTCCCGTACAATTTCGCGATTCTGTTCAGTAAAGGACATATCGCGGATTCTGATTCTGTTTTCGGTTTCACGTAGATTATATCATTTTATCGAACAGAGTGTTCAGAAACTTCTGATTAGAAAGTGATACCTATGACGAACAGAAAAGCAATCCGATATGCCATATATGCTGCACTTCTTTATGCCATCAGCACGCCCTTTTCGAAGATACTTCTAAAGGAGATCCCGCCTGTCTTCATGGCAGGCCTCCTCTACCTCGGAGCCGCGAACGGAATGTGCCTTCTCAAGTGCTTTTCCAAAGGGAAGAAAGAAGATGGGAAACCATTTACTCATAAAGATTTTCCATACCTCATCGGGATGGTCGTGCTCGATATCCTTGCCCCTGTATTTCTCATGATCGCCATTTCGAGATCTTCGGCAGAATCGGTGTCACTTCTCAACAACTTCGAGATCGTCGCCACCTCGCTGATCGCCCTGCTTCTCTTTAAGGAGAAGATCTCTCCCAGGTTAGGCTTCGCTATCTTTCTGATCACGGTCGCCAGTCTACTTCTTTCGCTCAGTGACATCTCTTCTTTATCCTTCTCCACATACTCACTTCTTGCGATCCTGGCATGTTGCTGCTGGGGACTGGAAAACAACTGCACGCGCATGCTCTCGCAGAGTGCGCCTTCAAAGATCGTCATCATTAAGGGATTCGGATCCGGTACCGGATCGGTCATTGTTTCCCTGATCTGTGGAGAGCATCTCACGCTGTCCCCCTTTATTCCCCTGGCGCTGCTTCTCGGGTTCATCGCATACGGGTTGAGCGTCTATACCTACGTCTATGCCCAGCGCTACATCGGTGCGGCCAGGACATCTGCTTTCTACGCACTGGCGCCTTTCATCGGTGCATTTCTATCCATCGCGATCTTCCCGAAGATCCCTTCCGCACTATTTGTTATTTCATTCATGATCATGGCAGCAGGAGCCTACCTCGCCGCCGAGAAAGAGAGGAAAGAGACATGAAAAAGAACACAGAAAAAAGAGACTTCAAATTCGATAAGCGCGCCGACAAATACGACGACCACTTCGAAGGAAAACTATCGAAAAGATTCTATTCGCTTCTATACCGCTTTACCGGCCTTTCCGACGGCGACAGAGTGCTGGATGTAGGCTGCGGTACCGGAACGATCCTGAAGACATTCCGGGACTTTCAAAGGATCGACGGGCACGGCATCGATGTCGAACCGAATATGCTGGAAGTCGCCCGAAGGAAATGCCCCGACATGGACATCCGGGAATGCTCCTGCGAAAACACTCCCTATGAGGATGCATACTTCGATACCCTCACGGCCTGCATGGCCTACCACCACTTTCCGGATAAAGAGGCTTTCGAAAAAGAAGCCCTCCGGATCTTAAAACCAGGAGGACGCCTCTATATTGCCGATCCGAATCTTCCGCATCCGATCAGAAAACTCGTGAATTTTCTCTGCCGGAACATCAACGGAGAATTCTTCTCAGATAAGGAATTCCGCACTAGATTTGAGAAGCAGGGATTCACCTACATCGGTACCCGGAAAGATAAGTATGCCCAGCTGATCATCTTCCAGAAATGACCAGCCAGGCATATCCCTGATTTCTTTTCGCTTTTACTCACTACCCGCCCGATTACAGCCCAAGTTCCTTATAGATCCCTTCGATAAAAGGCGTCTTATGCTGGATATACTGATCGATATCATGCGGGAAAAGCACTGCTCCTTCTTCCTTTATGCGGCTATATTCAGCGACCGCCTCCGGATGAGACCTCAGATAATCCCGGAAAGAAACATGCCGCTTCAGTTCCGATGCATCCTTACAGCAGACATACATGTGGTGATTCCGAAGGTGCTCTTTCCCTTCATATCCGAACACTTCCCGCCCGGGGATGTCCTTGTTTCCTTCGTGGTAGTACCCGATTTTTGAAAGAGCATCCACCACGGCGGGGAACACGGATTCATCCTCGATCACCACATCGATATCGATGATCGGCTTGGCGGATAGTCCCTTTACCGAAGTACTTCCCACATGCTCGATCCGAAGCGCCAGATCCCCGAGGGCCTCTTCAAGCTCCGATTTTATCTTCAGAAAATCCTGCTCCCAAGCAGAATCATAGGGAACCACTTTTATCGTTCTTACTGCCATTTTCTTTACCTTCAATTTCGCACAGGATCTGTGCTCTTTTTACCGAATCATCCTATCACATATTCCACGATCGGCTCAATGTATTTCTCGTCCGAAATATCATAGGAATGGGAGATCATTTCCACCATCGCTTTATCCTTTTCCGTCGGATCCTTTTTCTTATTCAGCATGGAAATCAGCATTTTCATCGCCATTTTCGAAGGCTTATTCATCTTGTCATAATCCAGGCCGCCCTGGCAGTAAAATGCGCGGATATAATCTCTCTGCTCATCCGTAAGGACCTTCTTCATACTGGCCTCAACATCCGGAGCATCCATCGGACTTGCGCCGACAACATACACCGCCAGTTTCTTTCCTTTCCATGCAGGTGCTTTTCCCAGGAACCACTTCGACTGAGTCACCTTCCCGGCCATCGCCCAGCCGCCGTAAATGATGGCATCATACTGATCAAATTCATCTTTCTTTTTCTTCTTCGCATCGTGAACATCCATAAGATCCGCCTGAAGTCTTCTGGCGATCCACTCCGCGTATTTCTTCGTAAAACCTGTCTGCGATGTATAGACAACTAAAGCTTTCATAATTCACTGATATTCCTTTCCATTTTCATGATCGTTTTGATCGTTGTTGCCAGTTTCTTTTCGTCGATCCCTTCGAAGATCTTCCCGATGATCCGCTGACTCTCCGCATCATTTTTCTTACAGAATTTCTGGCACGTTTTCGTCAGCCGGATCCGCTGCTTCCGCTTATCATTTTCATCCGGGATCATCTCGACAAAACCCTTGCTCTCCAGCTTCAGAAGGATCTGCTTCACGTTCTGGTGAGAACTTCCCATAATGTCGGAAAGTTCATTGATCGTCGGACTTTCCTTACAGATATTGATGCATATAATCGCGAAAAACTGCTTCCAGGTGATTTGCGAAAAGAACTTGTCCGCGCTTGCCTGGAACCGGTTATCAAAAGCGCTCAGCAATCCCAGAAGAAAAGCCTGCGGCGGGATATTTCCGAATTCCACACTGCTGTTATTCATCATCTTATCGTAGTCCATGGTCGTCACTCCTTTAGCTAGAATCAGACGTCAAAAAGGTAATACATTACCTTTATCAGAAACAATGTAACATGTTACCTTTCGTGTGTCAAGAGATTGTCCTCTCCATTCTCAAAAAAGATCCCGAAAGCTCTTTCAAGCTTTCAGGATCCTTTGCTAAAATCGCGCTATGCCGGTCGTTCCCGTTACTTCTTCTTGATCGGGATCCACAGTTCACAGAAGACCTCCGGACGGGTACCGTCGAAGTAGAGCTCATAGTCCGTCTGTTCCGATGCCTCGTAGCCCATCTGCGGCAGGAACTCCTTATAGAACTTCACCCATGTTTTCGCGATGCAGTCGCCATCTTCTCCGACACAGTCGAAGACCACATATGTGCCCGGGGTAACATCCCAGATGCGGAAACCCTTCTTCTCCAGATCCGCCTGGTCAAACTCTTTCGTGTCCTCATCGATGATGATGCCGATACCGTATTCGAAGGTATCTTTTCCTTCGGTCGTCGGAGAGCAAAGACCATAGAGGTCGCGCTTTCCATCTTCACGCAGCATCCAGATCGGAGAGAGCATCTGGTTGCTGTTGACCTCGCCCCAGAAATCCGCCACTTCGTGGTTGGCTTCATCATTAATGATCCCGTTGCTGAACTCTCTTACAAGTGCGATAAACTTCTTTTCTTTTGTTTGAACGATACGGTAATCCATACTCTTACCACCTTTCACAGATAAAGTAATCGTAAGCGGATTAAAAAGCACCAGTTTTCCGGCTTCTTCTCTGGCTGTCTTCGGTGCGATACCGTGAAACCTTGTGAAGGCTTTGGTAAAGCTTTCCGGTGTCTCGTAGCCGTACTTCATCGCCAGATCCGTGATCTTCGCATCGGTCTCCACCAGTTCTTTTCCCGCCAGAGACAAACGGCGGTTTCTGATATATGTGTTGGCCGTTATGCCCGTCACGAAACTGAAAGCTCTGTGAAACTCGTAGCTCGACGTGTGCACCTGCCTGGCTACGTCTTCATAGTTGATCTCCTCGAGAAGATGCTCTTCCATATACGTGATGGCTTTCTGTAATGCTTCGATCCATTCCATGCTTTCGTCCTCCTTCTTACACGTCCATTATGGACGAGATCCGTAAAGGGCACATTTCCTCGTTTGCGGAAAATTGTCAGGTGCTTTTCCCTATGCAGAAGCACTATCGCCTGACCATTACTTCTCCACCCAGTATACTGCGTATTCCGCTTCCGGAACAAAACCATGACCGATCGCCATCTTCGATGACATCGGATTCTGCGCATCCCAGTGTACGGTCAATCCTTTTTGGACACTCTGGCGGATCATCTCATTGACACAGTGATCGGCCAGTCCTTTTCCTCTATGTTCCTCATCCGTAAACACATCCAGTTCCACATGATCTTCCAAGGTCAGAAAACTCGACGATGCCGACACGACCTTCCCGTCAAAAAGCATGACCGCACCGGCTCCTCTTTCGGAAAAGTCCTGATAATCCGCATATCCCCGTCCGTGGTCAAAGGGGTGCTTTTCGAATATCTCTTCGGTAAAAGCACTGATCCCATATCCTTTCGGAAGGGGTTTCAGTTTCTTATCAGATGCAGCACGAAGCGGCTTCATAAGCTCTCTTCGGAGAACGAACTTCACAGGCAGTTTTCGGATATATTCTTCCCATTCCGTACTCATGCACACCAGCCGGGAGTTATAGATCAGATCCGGATTCTCCGATAAAAACTTCTCATCCGGTTTTCCACACAAATACGTGAACACGGTCTTATAGATACATCCGCCGGGATACGGAAAAACCGATCCCACCTTCCCTTCTTTACACGCAGTAAGAATCAGCGGTTCCACGGAAAGAACCCCGTTTCCATCTTTTTCCCATATCTCGTATATGCTTTGCGTTCCCATTATTTCACCTACCAATTCAATTCAAACACCGTCTCGCCATCGATCACCTCGCCGGTCGGTCTGAAACCGACGGACTTGTATAATCGGATCGCATTGACGTTGCTCTCCTTAGTTGACAGACGGATATTCGTAGCTCCGTTCTTTCTAAAATAAGTAACAATGTTATTCAGCGCTTCTTTTCCATATCCGCGGCCCTGATACTTCTCGTCGATCATGAATCTCCATAACCAGTATCGGTCATTCGGATCCTCACACGCCAGGTCAAAAGCAAACATCGTGAACCCGACCGCTATCCCGTCTGCATAAATGACAAAAGGTCTGGCAACATCCGGGTGTTCTTTCGCTGCTTCAAAAGAACTTGCATTTGTAGCGATATTCTCCGACTGCGTTTCTGACACCTTCAGGCGAAAACACTCCTCTTTATTTGCTTCACTTAGAGGCCTCAGTTCAATACTCATACTCGCCCTCAAGGATCGTGATCAGCTGATCCGCCGATGCAATATTGTACGTTGCCCATCCGTTCTCATCATTTCCGTTCTTCTTGTTGAGCCACGCGGACTTGATGCCGGCATTATGCGCTCCGACCACATACATCGGGATATTCATCTGACTGCATTTCTGAAGGAATCTTTCGATCTCCGGATCTAGTACAAAGTCATTGCACCGCATCAGAAAATCCGCCTCCTCCTCCGCGCTCATAGTCACCTTATCTCCACCAAACTTCTTCGCAAAAAGCGGCAGTTCATTTTTCACGAAAGGATACTCTTCTCCGCCTCTATGCTTTTCCAAAAGTACCTCAAACAGATCCTCGCCGTATTTCTTCATGTCCTCGAACGGACACTTTTCCCGATAGTAACTTTCCCAGAACACATAAAGACCACGGTTAAAATCCATGCTCTTCGTGTTAAGAATCGTCTCGAAATAATCGAAGATCAGGATCATACTCTGTTGCTCTCCCACTCAGATTTAAGAAGTCTGTATTCCAGGCGGTCTTTCATTTTTCCGTCATGCCACTCATAATCTTTGTGCTCGGCTTCTTTGATCAATCCGTTCTTCTGCATGACACGCTCCGAGCCTTTGTTTTCCGCAAGGCAGCCCGTCGTCACGCGATATACATCATCCTTCGTGAATGCATATTCAAGTACGCTTCTTAACGCTTCGGAAGTGTATCCGTTTCCCCAGAATTTCGGGTAAGTAAAGTACCCCATGTGAACGATCTTTCCGACTGGCGTTCTGTCCACAACCGTGTATCCGATGCTTCCCACCTGCTCATGCGTATCTTTCAGCTCCATGTGAAGGAAGTAGAATTTGCGGTCATCCTTCGCCATATCCGCCAGCACGTCCGCCAACTCTTCTTTCGCCGCATCGAAGGAATCAAGCTTAATATCCTGCATATAATACATCGTCTGTTCGTCCGTCTTTAAGCGGTAGTATGCGTCAATATCATCCGCAGAATAATCTCTCAATATCAGTCTGTCTGTTTCCAAATAAATCATATTCATCCTTGCTTTCTCCGACGAACTCACTCCGTCACATAGAACGCGAGTTCCAGAGCAATATCAAAATGTCCCGGGTCGTGCTGTGTATGTTTCTTCTGATTTTTCTCCATTCGTGAATCCCACTTGGGTGCATCGAGAAGATCTCCACTGGTAAGAAAATAGTAAACGTTCAAGCCTCTGAAATCACACATGGCCTGCACCGCGGCACACTCCATCTCGACAGAGATACAACCTTCACTCTTTCTCTTTTCAAAATTCCCTCTGGTTTCACGGTGCGGTGCATCCGTTGTCCATGTCTTCCCCTGAATATATGGAAGACCTGCCTCTTCCATGAAGGCGGCCACTATATCGCTGTTTTTCACATCGATATAATCCGATGCCGGTGCGAAATGATACGAAGTTCCTTCATCGCGATAGGCAGCGGTCGGAACCATAACTTTACCTCTCGCGATCTCTTTATTCAGACATCCGCTGCCACCGAAAACGATGTATTTATCCGTGTTGATAATAGACATGGTATCTTCCATATCTCCCACACATCCGGGTCCTCCGATGAAGGACATATACACGGCAAATTCCTTCCCCTTATAGGCAAAACCATATATCGGTCTGGGACCATTCGAGGAGTACAGATCTCCTATTTTTGCGCAGTCAAATGCTTCCAGTACATACTGGAAGATCTCATTTGAAAAAGTCAGGATACACGCATCCACTTTCTTGGCATCTTCGTTCTTACAGACCTTAATGATCTCCTCTGTTTTGTTATCAAACGAATCCGTGATCATGACTCATCACCTCCACAATAGATATCTGCTTCTGTAATTCTATTGAACTGCTCAACTCCGAATAGCACAAGGACCTGAAAGTATAATTACTCTGGCTCATACTTATCCACAAGATGATCTCATTTTCTTTCGTCTTGATCAGTCAGCATAACTGCATCCGGATCTTTCCGGTCCGTCATTTCCGGATACATAACGGGCATTGAACTCCATGTTGATCTCACGGATCTCTTTCTTTCCGTCAATATAGTCCTGATACATCTCGGCAAGTCCGGCCATGCAGCCGTCACATGCACCGTCCATGTTTCCCAGCGACTCTTTCACGATCCTCTCGCGTTCTTCTCTTGTCGTATCTTTAATCAGAATGCTCATTTTCGTTTACCTTATCGCGATATCCCTTTCAATATCGTTTATTCGCACAGATCCTCCACTTCATCGACAAAGTCTTCGAAGTCCTTCGGACATGCTCCGCGGCCCTTTGCTTCGATCTTTTTTCCGTTGATGGTACCCTCGAAACTGAAATCTATCGTCCCTTCTTTGTCTTTTTTATCGAACCCATCCCATCTTTGTCTTTTTTATCGAACCCATCCCAAGAAAGAACATCGTATTCATTCAGAAGATCGATCATCTCTTCAGTGGAGCAGCTACCGTTTTCACTATTTCTCTCTCCGCCTTTGGCAGAGGTGGTCACGCTGATCGAGATCTTCGTTTCCTCACCCTCGTTAATGATGTTATATCGAGTGCTTTTGCCACAGCTTTCCAACACCGAATCCGAAGATCACGACACATGCGGCAACAAGACCAAGAGCGATCACGGAGAGAACGACAATAACAGCTACATCCTTTTTCATATTGTAATCCCTTTTCCCCCCCCCAAAAATAACGTTCCATAGGGTTTACCCTGTTCCGAGTACATTATACTACACTCGAATGGGCGTATAAGGAGCTGTCATCAGTTCTTCAGTGCCTTATTATCTTTATCTGAGAGAAAACCGTTCATAACTGTAGACCTCCTATAGTCCAATCTATACGACTCTTTTCCCTCCAAATGCATGAATGGAACGTGTCCCGGCCTTTACTCGTCCGCCTTGAAGGCTTCCTTTAGGAATAAACAATTCATCACCTTCATGAAGAATATGCTCTTCCCCGTTTATCGTGACGATATACTCTCCTTCAACACAAATCATATACTCATCGTAATCATGCATATGCTCTTTAGATATCCGATCTGCTTTATAGATCCAGAATGCCATCTGACTTCCATCATTAGCAGTATAGTAATACCCTTCAATATCAGGAGTATTT
>ONFC01000189.1 GCA_900317035.1 uncultured Eubacteriales bacterium | reverse complement strand
TAATTCATTTTGCATCTGTTCTTTGTGTGTCAAAAAATGGTACGAATAGGTGATACTAAAATCTTCTTTAGTTTTGTAAGATAATCTTGTGATAATGTGAAGCAAAAAAATGATGCGTGAAAGCGCATGGGCAGCAAAGAGGGGCAGAAACCATGGATCAGGAATCTTCTAAAGCTAGAGTAGTGGTCGTTGATGACCAGAATATCTCTCGCGGATTTTTCGAGATGTACGTACGTGCAGCTGCGAAATATGAACTGGCAGCCGGACTTCGAACGGCCAGAGAATCTGTCGAATATGTTGACAGTCACGATGTCGATCTTCTGATCATGGATGTCATGATGCAGGACGGGATCGATGGCCTGACAGCAGCAGAAAATATCAAGAAGAATCATCCCGAAATCAAGATCATTCTTACTACATCCACTTCGGAAACAAGCTGGGAAGAGAAGGCGCGCGCCGCCGGCATCGAGAGCTTCTGGTACAAGGAATATGACGAGCATGGCCTTCTTGAGATCATGGACAGGACGATGGCAGGCGAATCCGTCTATCCGTCCGATGCCCCGAATGTTCCTTTTGGAAAAGTAACGCGTGCCGATCTGACAGAGCGTGAGCTGGAGATATTGAGAGAGCTTACTGCCAGCCTGACCAATGAGGAGATCGCCGAGAAACTGATGATCTCTGTAAATACAGTAAAAAGACATATCCAGAACATTATGGAAAAAACAGGATTCGGAAGCAGACTGGAGCTGGCAGCAAATGCGAAGCTTCTGGGACTTGTGGTCAGTGACAAAGAACGTTTAAACGGGGATTGATCCCGTAAATCAGGGGTTGAAATAAGGAGGCAGAGAATGAAGACACGTCGAAGATTTTTAGGCGCGCTAGTTGCAAGCGCCATGGCAATCGGTCTTTTGCCGGCAAGAGCCGTTCTCGGCGCGGATCCGGAAACCTACAATGTCTGGATCGGAGGCAAGCAGGTAACGAGCGAGAATATGGATGATGTTCTCGGAAGCGGCAGCGGATCGGTCAAGTATGATCCGGCAACTTCAACACTGACACTGGATGAACCTGCTTTTTCTAAAAGTACGCATGAAAGCGGCGCACAGATTTATGCGGAGGGCGTCAACCTTACGATCAGGGGCACTGCCGGGATCGAAGAAGGTGATGATTGCGCGATCTGCATAAAGGGCGGAAACCTGACGGTCGAAACAGAGGATCTGAAGGCTACGGGAAACGATACAGCTATCTTCGCAGAGAAGGATATTACGTTTAACGGAAATGTTTATCTTCAGTCGAAAATTGGTACCGATCTCATCTCTGTTCCTAACGGTAAAATCGAGATCAGTGATGATTTTAAGATCTGGCAGCCGAAAGAAGGTAAGCTGGATGATGCGAAGAAGAAGATCCTTGATAAGGATGGTTTGCCGACATATTATGCCATGATCGTTCCGAAGAAAGTCAACGTCACCTGGAAGGCCGGCGCCGGTAATGGCACAGATATCGTCGAGAACGCAGACTTTGGCTCGGACGTGTATTATAAGAAATTTCCATCCGACTGGACCGAGCCGGAGGGTATGCACTTCGACGGCTGGTATTATGCTGAGGAGAATCACTATGAGTATTGTGCCGGAGGCTGGGTCGAGGGACTCCTTAAGTTCGGGGCTTACGGAGATGCGACGATGACCGCCAGATACAAATACTGGATCACCGGCTGGGAAGACACCGGCGATAACGGAGTATACATGCCGTTTGGATGCATCGCCCAGGAACGCGGTATCTTAAAGGAAGGCGGAGATGTACACTTCGACGCCGGAGAGCATCTTCCGATCGAGATCTGTCTCCAGAAAGGATTTGTTCTTAAAGATAACAAGGTGGAAATCGTCTCCGCCAAGAGCGGAGAGGTCCTTGCGACTGTTTCTGTGATCGGACACGATTACGAAAAATATACATGCTTCTATACGGAGTGTGACATGCCGGATGAAGATGTGACTTTGCGCTTTGCCACGAAGAATCAGTCTGGCGTGACCGTGAAGTATGAAGTGACAGACGGCGCCGGCGGATCCTGGGATCCGGAAAGCGGAGAAGACTTCAAGCTGACGGTACACAGAGATCCCGATGATGAAAACTGCATCTACTATTTTGAATCCGTCACGTTAGACGGCACAGAGCTGGTGAAGGATGTCGATTACACCGCAGAAGCCGGAAGCACGAAGATCACGGTCAAAGCATCCGCACTGGCATCTCTGGCAGACGGTTCCCACGATATTTCCGTGAACTTTACGGATGGAAAAGCACCCGTGACCTTTTCTGTTGGAAAGAAGACTGCAGGCAGCACCACTCCTGGTACTACGCCCGGAAATACCAGTACAACACCAGGCAATCCGGCTACTACGCCGGACAGCGGAAAGACGCAGCCAGTCGATAACAGCACGACAAACAGCGTAAACAACACAGGCTCCGGTGCAGCAAACACATCCCCGGCTCCGGTAAACACACCGGATACCAATACCACGACTGATGGTAGTAACAACGCAGTGAATAACACTCCTGTGAAAAACAATGGCACAGTTGAAAAAAAGAAAAACACCACCACCGGGAAAATTGCAAAGACCGGTGATACCGGCCGGACGCTGATTCCTTTGGCACTGGTATTCCTTGCGATAAGCGGAGGTGCCGTGGTGATCCTTCTTGTCAGGAATAGAAGACCGAAAAACGAGTATGACAAACTAAAACATATCGTAAAACGCGTATAAGAGATTCGAAAAAAGTAAAGAGGCTCAAAGATATATAAAAACGTTAAGAAGTAGGAGGAAAAGAAGTAGCATGAAAAACACGAAGAGATTTGTAAGTCTTATGATCGTGCTGATGATGATCGCTGCACTTTTTCCGGCAATGCCGAAGAAAGAAGTGCGGGCTGATGTGGAAAATGTCATCGCACATGATCCGGATGAACTCCGCGAGTATCTGCAGAAAGACGGCGACGTGAATATTAAGCTCGCAGATGCGGTGTTCTATTCACAGTATCCGAATTGGGACTCGTATAGGAGGATGAGAAAGCAGTATCCGGAAAGCGAGT
>ONFC01000119.1 GCA_900317035.1 uncultured Eubacteriales bacterium | reverse complement strand
CGGTACGTCGGTCCGGTATTCTGAAAGCGGAAGTTCCGGGAGTTGTTGAAGTAGTATGAATTTTCATGCTGCGCCATGAGTTTATCGAGCTCTTCGTAAGTATGGATCGCGCGGACGGAATTGAGTGAAGTAAGCAGCGGCCTTCCATCGATAGTCGTGCTTATGTTATAAAGCAGAATATCGGCGCCGCTTTCGCGCACAAATGCATCCATGACCGGGCCCGCGTCTTCGTACTTTGTCTCCGCCATCGCTTCAAGCAGTTCCTGAAAGTCACTCTCCACGCTGTCCTGTTTTGCGGTGTTATAGCTTCTCGGCGTCGAGTAGTACAGCACCCCGATGATCAATGCGCCGAATAGGATCTGCACGAGAAATGTGATCAGGAAGACCTTGACCGACAGGCGGCTCCTGACCCATCCGAAGAACCCCTTTTTCTTCCCGTTATCCACATTTTCACCGCACGTGTTATCCGCATTTCTGCCGCGCAGATTATCCGTATTTTCTCCGCTCGAAAAGCACTTATTCCTGTCCAATCCGGTACCCCCGTCCGCGTACGGTCTCGATATAGTCACCGCCAAGTTTGTGCCGCAGGTTCTTGATATGAGTATCCACGATCCTCTCATCGACAAAGGAGTTATAGTCCCACAGCATATCCAGCAGCGTCTCTCTCGTATAGACTCTTCCCGGGTGTTTCGCCATCGTCAGAAGAAGATCGAATTCACGGGAAGTCACGTCCACCTTCTGCCCTTTGACCAGCACTTCCATGCGGTCCGGGATCAAGGTAAGATCCCCGCAGGAAACTGAAGGACAAGTGCTTTTCGCGTCGGAAGATACATCTTTTCTTCGCAGGATCGCGCTTACTTTTCGAAGCAGTACCGGCATGGAAAACGGCTTCGTCATATAGTCATCCGCCATCGCGTCATATCCCCTGATAAGATCTTTCTCATCGCCCAGCGCCGACAGCATCAGGACAGGGACATCCGACTGCTTCTTGATGACCTCGCATACCCCGTATCCGTCGATCTTCGGGATCATGATGTCGAGGATCACCAGATCCGTGTCCTCGGAAAAGCGCGCGATCGCCTCGACGCCGTCGCCTGCCGCCACGACGTCATACCCCTCATTTCCAAGGTAATTCACGAGGAGCTCACGAATATCCGGTTCATCTTCCACAACAAGAATCTTTTTCATATTTTCATTATAAAACAGTTTTGTGGATTTAATATGGAGAGACATGATATAATCATTTTTGTCACGGTAGGAAGATCGGAGGTAATGACCATGGCTTTTAATGTATCTTTTTCCAATACCATTCCCTTCAATGACCCGAAATACAGGAGTATTTTTATTAAGATCAGCGGTGATCTTATGGTAGAGTCGGACGATCCGAATTACCTGGTTCCGGGTAGTGAGACGACCGTGAAGTACGTCGCCGATATGGCGAATTATTCCATCGGAAGAACCCTCATCAATATGGGTCCCGTAAGTTATAAAGAACTTTCCACGAAGTTCGGCGAATTCGTAAATGTGATCGCTTCTGATCTGAAGTCCAGACAGATCACACTCGTCGGTGCATCCTTCGATCCGGTCGAGCCGGATGAAGCAAGTAAGATCCGCATCAAGCGGCAGGAAGAGACAGAAAGACTCGTCAACGATCCGGCCGCTATGGCTGCAAAGATGCAGGAAGCACAGGCTCAGGCTACAGCTGCTGCACAGGCTGCTCAAGCCGCAACGTCAGTTACTGCACAGGCTGCACCCGTTCAGGCGGCTCTGGTTGCTGCACAGGCTGCGGCTCCGGCTTCACAGGCGGCTCCGGCCTCTAGCGAGCCCCAGCTCATGAAGTACTGCGCCCGCTGCGGCACCCTCGCATCCGGCTCAAAATTCTGCACCAACTGCGGAAGTTCCCTGATTAAGAGATCCTAATCTTAAACAAACATTATAAAGTCGCTGTTTACGTTTCTTTTTGCATGCTTTGCAGCGACATATTCAGCGACAAATGCAGAAAGTCGCTGTTTACGTTTCTTTCTGCATACTCTGCAGCGACGTATTCAGCGACTTTTTGATTAAAACTCAAATCTGAGCGGAAAATTATCTCTTTCTGGATTCGCTCTTCTTTGCATTCTTTCTCTTCGTGTCCATGCGCTTCGGCTGATTCGAGATCACGCCTTCGCCCTCGGTCACATACGCCTTGTTTGCGCCCTTATACTCTTTTTCTTCGAGCGGCAGGATCGCATTGAAGATGATACCGATCAGAGCACCGATCGCAAGACCGGACAGAGAAATATCTACAGAGCCGATCGAGAACTTGATCGCACCGGAGTAGTTCACGCCGATGGAGAATCCGAGGATGAGTGCTGCGATGATGATGTTTCTGCTCTTGCTGAAGTCGACCTGATTCTCTACGATGTTACGAACACCGACTGCAGAGATCATACCGTAAAGAACGATCGAAACACCGCCGATGGTCGCAACAGGCATCGATCCGACCAGCGCTGCGAATTTCGGCGAGAAGGAGAAGAAGATCGCGCAGTATGCAGCGATTCGGATAACCTTTGGATCATAGACTTTCGTCAGGGAAAGGACACCTGTGTTCTCGCCGTATGTGGTATTCGCCGGAGCTCCGAAGAGAGATGCAAGCATTGTGGCAAGACCATCGCCGAGGAGTGTTCTGTGAAGACCGGGTTCTTCGATGAAGTTTCTGTTCGTTGTGGAAGAGATCGCGGAGATATCACCGATATGCTCGACCATCGTCGCCAGCGCGATCGGCATGATCGTGATGACCGCATTTGCCAGTGTTGACCAATCCGGATCCTTAAAGACCTCAAATGCTGTGTTCTCCATCTTGAAAGGAAGACCGATCCAGGCAGCTTCTCGTACAGAATCAAAGTTAACGATGCCCAGAAAGCACGCTGCAATATATGAAACGATTACACCCAGAAGGACCGGAACGATCTTGATCATGCCTTTTCCAAAGACATTGCAGACCACCACCACAAGGATCGCGAGAACAGCAACGATCCAGTTATCCTTACAGCTGTCGATCGCTGTCTTGGAAAGTGTAAGACCGATCGCAATGATGATCGGGCCGGTAACGACCGGTGGGAAGAACCTCATGACTCTCTTCTGACCGAATGCCTTGATCAGAGCTGCCAGTACCAGATAGAGGGCACCGGCTGCCAGCACGCCTATACAGGCATACGGGAGGAGCTCCGGATGAAGTGTTTCAACCTCTTTCCCGTCAACGATCTCCACCGTCCATGCAACTGCCTTATATCCGGCAATAAAAGCAAAGGAGGATCCTAAGAAGGCAGGGACTTTACCCTTTGTCAGAAAATGGAAAAGTAATGTACCTAAGCCTGCGAACAGAAGTGTCGCAGATACAGAAAGTCCTGTCAGCGCCGGAACGAGAACCGTCGCGCCAAACATAGCAAACATGTGCTGAAATCCCAGCACGAACATCTTGGGATATCCGAGCGTTCTCGCATCGTATACCGCACCTTTGTTATCACCCATAACATACCCTCCTTGAAAATGTTTCCAATAAATTTATTGTAACACTCTTAACAGAAATGCAAGGAGAAATATGCGTGTTTTTTCTTCAGAATCCTTTGTTTTTTAAGTCGGAAACGATGCCGACGAAGAATTCTCTGACATCAAATCCATCGATGTTTTCACGGTTGAGATCGATGACATCTCCGTGAGAAATACCGCGCTTTCCGGTTGTGGTCAGGAACTGATATTCCGATCCCCAGCTGAAGGATTTTTCACCTACCAGACCGTCGTTCGGACCATCGAAATGACCGACGAGAAGCGTCGAGAAATTCAGAGGAAATCTGCCTGAACCCGGACGGTTTAATTTCGATCCGAAACTTTGACAGAAGATGCCTTCCGGATCCGGCATTTCGGCATTCAGTTTTTCGCATGCGGAGTGAGTAAGATCCGTGACCGCCGCGATGAAATCCGGATCCGGATCACCCATTCTGCGAAGCGCCGCCTCGTACATTTTCGCGACGCGCTGCTGATGGGACTGCCCTATTTTGCTTAGAAGATAATCGGCAAATTCACATCCTCTGTGTGGAGTATTGATCGTTGTGAGACTGGCGACATATGGTCCCGCGCCGTACTTCGCGATCGCCATTCTGCAATCAAGTCCGCCCTTACTATGCGCGATGATATTGACCTTCTCAGCTCCCGTTTCTTCACACACTTTCCGGATCCTCTCGGCGAGTTCCCTGCCCGAAGATTCGACCGATGCCGCAGACTGCTGATTGCCGTAGAAAACCTTTGCGCCGTTTGTCTCAAGTTCGCCCGGGATACGCCCCCAGTAATTGAAGAAACGGAAGTCTCGGAAGAATACGCCGTGCACCATGAGGATCGGATATTTCGTTTCGCAGATCTTCTGCGATGCGCGGGATTCATTCAGGATGGTCTTATCATTTTCGACCTTGATCTCTTTATCGGTGATGCGAAGGAGAATGCCGAGGCAGATGATATTGACTATCGGGATCCATCCGCAGAGGATGCCGATCAGGCGGTACTTCATCCCGAGCTGGTTTGCCGTCAGGTAGATCCTTAGGATACCGCTCCAGAACACGGCCGCTTCAATCAGAACCACCAGAAGGATATGTCCTGTCCATCGCCATCCGGCATCGCCGATCGCCGGGATCCCTTCCGATGCAAAAGCACCTGTCATGGCCGGGATATTAAACGCCAGTACTACGATCATCGACGAAAGAAAGATCTTCAGAAGCATCGATCCTCTATTCGCGATGCGAAGTCTTGCAGTTCGGATCTTTTTTGATACCGGCGGAAGTACCGGGAGAAAAAGGATCACGATAAAAAACGGAATCAGAATAAGAAGCAGGAGTTTTGATACCGGGAGCATCACGATATTTCCCAAGGCAAAAACACTTGCACTGCAGATCAGAAAATAAAGTATTTCACATACGATCATGCATGGCCTCCTTCACTCATCAGATCCAAAAGCTCCGCGACATTTGCGACGATTTCTTTCTGATCCTTCGGAGCAGGCTTATACTGCAGGAACGGTTTCTTCAGGGAATATACCATGATATGTCCGTCGAAGCGCTTGTCGCCGCCGGCCATAAGGATCGCCGCAGCCGCTCCCGAAACACCCGGACGGTAGTAGAGTCTTGCCGTGTCTTTTTCGATCTCGACCGTCTCAAATCCGAGCTTACTTGCCTGGTGGCGTATGATCGCGATATTGGCCAGGATCGTGACCTCTTTCGGCACATCACCGAAGCGGTCGGTAAGTTCGTCCTCGAGGTCTTCTCTTTCCTTCTTCGAAGCGATGGACTGGATATGACGATAGACATCCATCCTCTGTCCGTCATCCGGAATATACGCCGGAGAAATATACGCATCCTCGCTCATCTTGATGACCGTATCCTCGACTTCCGGCTCCCATGTGCCGGACAGTTTCTTGATCTCTTCGTCGAGCATACGGCAGTAGAGCTCGTAACCGATGACGTCCATCTGGCCGTGCTGCTCGGCGCCGAGAAGATTTCCGGCGCCACGCACCTCGAGATCCTTCAGCGCGATCTTGATACCGGATCCGAGCTCGGTGAAATCACGGATCGCGGCGAGTCTTTTTTCCGCATCTTCATTCAGAACTTTTTCCGGCTGATAGGTGATGTAGGCATAGGCCTGGCGGTCAGATCTACCGACTCTTCCCTTCAGCTGATACAGCTGCGACAGACCGAAACGGTCACTGTTTTCGACGATGATCGTATTTACATTCGGCATATCCACGCCCGACTCGATGATCGTCGTGCAGACGAGGATATCCGCTTCTTTTCGTATAAATGCTTCGATGATGCTCTCTAGTTCTCTTTCGCTCATCTTGCCGTGCGCATATACGATCCTCGCGCCGGGGAGCATATCCGAGAGCATCTCGGCTTTCTCCTGGATCAGGTGCGTGTTATTAAACAGATAGAAGACCTGTCCGTGGCGCTCGATCTCCCGAAGACATGCCTCCGCGATGGTCTGCGGATCGTACTCGATGACATAGGTCTGCACGGGTCTTCGGTCCTGCGGCGGTTCTTCGAGAACGGAGATATCGCGGATACCCGACAGCGACATATGAAGCGTTCTCGGGATCGGGGTAGCGGTCAAGGTCAAAACATCGACCGTGTTTCGAAGCGTCTTCATCTTCTCTTTATGGTTGACGCCGAATCTCTGCTCTTCGTCGATGACCATGAGTCCCAGATTCTTCGGCTGTACATCTTTACTTAAGACGCGGTGCGTGCCGACGACGACATCGACCGAACCGTCATTGATACCTGTGACCGCGCGCTTGATCTCCTTCGGCGTCGCGAATCTGGAGAGCATCGCGATACGGATCGGATATCCTCTCAGGCGCTCCTTGAGGTTGTCGTAATGCTGCTGGACAAG
>ONFC01000132.1 GCA_900317035.1 uncultured Eubacteriales bacterium | reverse complement strand
TGCCATGGTCAAGTATTTCGATGACCTTTCTTCTGAAGAGATCGTCAATGTAAATATACCGACTGCGGTTCCGCTTGTTTATGAGTTCGATGATGATTTCCATGTGATCCGCCATTACTATCTCGGGGATCAGGAAGCGCTGAAAGCGAAGATGGAAGCCGTGGCAAATCAGGGAAAGAGGGCATGAGTATGGAGAAAAAAGAAAAGAAGAGAAGTACGATCTCCTGGGTGATGGAATTTGCAGGGAGAAAGAAGAGTTTCTTTTTAGGAAGCGTGATCCTTGCCATTTGTGGCGTCGCGATGTCCTTTATCCCATATCTTCTGACAGCAGATATCGTCAAGAACCTGCTTTCGGAAAACCGGGAGTACGGATACTATATCCGCCAGGTGATCCTTATGGGAATATGCTGGGTCATTCGTCTGACGCTGCATTCCCTTTCCACATCCCTTTCCCATGTGGCGACCTTTTCCGTGCTTGGCGGAATCAGAAGACAGCTTTGTACAAAGCTGTCGAAGATCCCGCTCGGAGCTGTGCTTGATGATAACAGCGGTACATATAAGAACATCATCGTGGAGCGTGTCGATTCGATGGAGACAACGATGGCACACATCATTCCGGAATTTACCTCGAATCTTCTCCTGCCGGTAGTGATGTTTATTTACATTCTCACTATCGATTGGAGGATGGGTCTTTCGAATCTGATCTCTGCCGTGATCGGCATCTGCTTCCTTGCGTCTATGTTGGTTAGAAGCCGGGGCGGATACGAAGTTGCGCTCGAGAAAACAAAAACGCTGAACGATACAGCAGTCGAGTATATCAATGGTATCGAAGTCATTAAGGCCTTCGGTAAATCGAAGACTTCCTATGAGAAGTTCAGAACGGCTGCCAGGGAAGGCGCGGACTGCTATATCGACTGGATGAGAAGATGTATCTGGGGATCTACCGGTGGTATGGCATTTATGCCGGCAACTCTTCTCGGTGTCCTTCCGGTAGGAATGCTTCTGGTAAAGAATGGAAGTCTTGCAGTTTCGGATTTTATCACCTGTGTGATTCTTTCCGCCTGTCTGATTACCCCGCTTGTCGTAGCTTTTACATACACGGACGATATTCTGAAGATGAATACGATCTTCGGGGAAGTTACGGAGATTCTTGAGAGAGAAGATATGAAACGCCCGGAGACGATCGAGAAGCTCCCCGAGGGTTCCGATATCGTGCTTTCAGACGTGCATTTCACATATAAGGACACAGAAGTCCTTCACGGAATCAACATGAAGATCGAAGAAGGAAAAGTGCACGCGATCGTCGGTCCTTCCGGCTCCGGTAAAAGCACCGTGGCCCGCCTGATCGATTCTCTATGGGATGTCGGTTCAGGATCGATTTCCTATGGCGGTGTGGATATACGGAATCTCCCGCTGGACTACTATACGGAAAGGATCGCCTATGTGGCTCAGGACAACTATCTTTTCGATACGAGTGTCATGGAAAATATCCGTATCGGGAAAGCGGGAGCTACGAACGAAGAAGTCATTCAGGCGGCCAAAAACAGCGGATGCCATGAATTCATTATGAGCCTGGAGAATGGCTACGATACCATCGTCGGCGGTGCCGGCGGACATCTCTCGGGAGGTGAGCGGCAGAGGATCTGTATCGCCCGCGCGATGCTGAAGGATGCTCCGGTAGTTATCCTCGATGAAGCAACTGCCTATACGGATCCGGAAAACGAGGCTGTTGTACAGGCCGGTGTAGCCCGACTTGTTTCGGGAAAAACTCTGATCGTGATCGCACACCGTCTGTCTACGATCACCGATGCAGATACGATCTTTGTGATTAACGAAGGTAAACTGGAGGATCAGGGCACACATGAGGAACTTCTCGAGAAGTGCCCACTCTATAAGAATATGTGGGAAGCACACCGTATGGCAAAAGATGATGTAAGTGATAGTGAGGAGGTGCTCCATGTATAAGATGCTGATGAAGTTCTTCCGCTTCTGTGGAGAGAAGAATAGAAAGAAGTTTTATAGATCCGTGGTTCTGGGCGTTTTAGAAGCGCTTTGCAGTTCTATGAAGATCGCAGCGGCCTATTTCGCCATTAAGGCAGTGCTCGAAGGAGACTTCAGCTTTGGTGCTTTTGCCTTAGTGATCGGGCTCATGCTGATAAGTACGATCGGAAAAACGATCATTACGAGGTTTTCGCAGATGCTGCAGACAGAGGGCGGATATGATACCTGTGCGATGAAGAGGATCGAGATCGCCGAGCATCTCCGTTATCTGCCGATGGGATACTTCAATGACACAAGTCTCGGACATATCACTTCGGTTACGACCAATACACTCGAGCAGATGGCCGATATCGCAACACGTGCCGTCATGATGATCCTTCAGGGAAGCCTGACGACAGTTGTTATCGCCACAGGTATGCTGATCTTTGACTGGAGGATCGGGCTAATCGGCCTTTGTGGTATCGCGGTGTTCCTTTTCGTGAATCAGTTTACGAACAAAAGCGTCGCAAAGGTGGCAAACGAAAAACTTTCTGCGGACAGAGATATCGTCGGAGTCGTTCTGGAATATATCCAGGGTATTTCCGAAATCAGAAATTACCATCTGGTAGAGAAGAATAATGCACGTCTGGATAAGGCGATCGAAAGAAAGACAAAAAATGACATTCGTGCGGAACTTGCGGCGATCCCGGCGGTCGGTGTGCAGATGCTGGTCTGTAAACTCACGGGAGTGGCGATCTGCGGTGCATCGCTTTACTTCTACTTCGACGGATCCATGGCGATTCACAATACGATCATCATGCTGCTTTGTTCCTACATGATCTTCGAGATGCTGGATATGGCCGGCATTTATACAGCACTTCTCCGAATCATCGGAAAAGGCGTTGATCTTGCGGAAGAGATCCTGAATATCCCTCAGATGGATATCGATGGGGAAGAGATCCATCCCGACAATCTCGACATGCATATGGAATATGTTAGCTTTGCATATGAAAACAGAAAGATCATCGACGATGTCACACTGGATATTAAGGAGAAAACGACAACTGCGATCGTAGGCCCTTCTGGTGGAGGAAAGACAACGATCACCGCGCTTCTTTCGAGATTCTGGGATGTCGACGAAGGCAAAGTCACGCTCGGCGGCCGGGATGTCCGGGACTACAGTTTCGATTCCCTGATGGAAAACTTCAGTTTTGTTTTCCAGAGAGTCTATCTGTTCCAGGATACGATCGCGAATAATATCCGTTTCGGACAGCCGGATGCTCCGATGGAAAAGGTGATCGAAGCCGCGAAAAAAGCATGCTGCCATGACTTTATCATGGCGCTCCCGGACGGATATGAAACGATCGTCGGGGAAGGTGGTGCCTCCCTTTCCGGAGGTGAGAAGCAGCGTATCGCGATCGCCAGAGCCATGATGAAAGATGCACCGATCATCATTCTCGATGAAGCGACTGCCAATGTCGATCCGGAGAATGAGAAAGAACTGACAAATGCCATCGAGAATCTTACGTCCGAAAAGACGATCATTATGATTGCCCACCGCCTCAAGACCGTGCGTCATGCTGATCAGATCCTGGTCGTGGATAAGGGGCGTATCGTGCAGAAAGGAAAGCATGAAGACCTGATGAACGAAGAGGGGATCTATAGAAGATTTATTGCCGACAGAGAACAGGCCGTATCCTGGAAAATCGGTTAACAACGCAAAGTCAATGGAGGGGTAATTATGAATAACAATAAACTTTGTGCAAAAGATTTCATTACTATCGGAATTTTTACGGCGCTTCTGTTCGTCGTTGAGTTTGCCTGCGGACTTCTGGGATACATCCATCCGTATATCGTAGCGTCGTATGTCGTGATGATCCCGCTTGTCGGATCCATCCCAATGATGCTTTTCTATTCGAAGATCGAGAAGTTCGGCATGCTCTCTATCATGTCGGTGCTTCTTGCGATCATCATGTTCGTTACGGGCATGGGCTATCTCGGTGCACCGCTCATCATCGGTGCAGGTGTTATCGCCGATCTGATCGCGAAGTCCGGAAAGTATAAGAGTTTTAAGAAGATCATCCTGAGCCACGGTGTCTTCTGCCTGTGGATCTGTGCGAACTATTTCCCGGTCATTGTCACAGCGGATTCCTACCGTCAGGATCTTGTTGACGGCGGGTTCTCTACAGAGTATTGCGACAACCTTTTCCGTGCGATCAACACGAAGACGATCGCAGTTCTTTTGATCCTTTGCTTCGTCTTCGGCTGTATCGGTGCTGTTATCGGAAAGAAGGTCGTTAGAAAGCATTTCGAAAAGGCAGGCATCGTATAAGATGCATCTTGATCCGAGGACAAAACTCTATATGATCTTTGTGGTGTCGGCGGTCGTCCTGATGACGGCCACCACGCCTTTTCTATGGGGAGTCCGTATCCTCATGACGATGGTTCCGATCACGCTTCTTTTCATCGAGAAAAGATACGCCAGCGCGATCCGTTTCCTTATCTTCTATGGAATTGCTCTGGCACTGACGTTCTTCTGTCTGTCGGAAGAATCGACAGGGCTTCTTACTGCTATTCTTATCGGATACTGCGGTATCGTTGTACAGTTTCTTCCGGCCATGATCACGGCCTGGTATGTCGTACGTACAACGATGATCGGTGAGTTCATGTCCGCGATGCAGAAAATGCATGTGCCGGACGGGATCACGATCTCTCTTGCCGTTGTCATGCGTTTCTTTCCGACGATCAAGGAAGAGTATATGTCGATCCGTGATGCCATGAAGATGCGCGGCATCACTTTCGGTGGAGGAAATGCCATAAAGATGGTGGAATTTCGAATGATCCCGCTTCTTTTCTCGTGCGTGAATATCGGAGATGAACTGTCCGCCGCTGCCATCACCCGCGGCTTGGGCGGCAAGGTGAGAAGGACCAGTGTGGTGGAGCTTAAGCTTCACGTGCAGGATATTCTTATGATTTTATTCTTTACCGCGTCTGCTGTAGTCTTTATTGTGAGTAAGTATTTCCTATGAGTGAGAATATCATTGAGATCAGTCATGTGTCATTTCAGTATAAAGGCTCGAAAGAAGGCCTTTTAAATGACGTGTCTCTTTCTTTCCGAAAAGGGGAGACCGTGCTTCTCTGCGGGGCGTCCGGCTGCGGAAAGACGACCCTGATCCGCCTGATCAATGGGTTGATCCCTCACTACTATTCCGGTGATATTTCCGGGGATGTGACGGTTGCCGGGAAAAATATCCGGGATACCCAGCTTTATGAACTTGCCGGGATCGTCGGAACGGTCTTCCAAAATCCGAGAAGTCAGTTTTTTTCGGTAGATACGGATGGAGAAGTCGTCTTCGGACCGGAGAATATCGGCCTTTCTCCGACGGATATTCTGGAAAGAAAAGATCTGGTCATATCCGAGATGCAGATCGAAAAACTTATGGGCAGAAGCCTGTTCGAATTAAGCGGAGGCGAGAAACAGAAGATCGCCTGTGCCTCTGTGTCTGCGCTTCTTCCGGAAATCATTCTTCTGGATGAGCCGTCATCGAATCTCGACTGGCAGGCAATCAAAGATCTTTCCGAATCGATCAGAAAGTGGAAGGAACAGGGCAAGACGATCATCATCTCGGAGCACCGACTGTGGTATCTCAAGGATCTGATCGACCGTGTCCTCTATCTTTCAGATGGAAATATCGAACATGAATGGAACGGTGAGGATTTCAGAAATCTCTCGGAAGAGGATGTGGCAGAGCTCAAGCTCCGTCCGGTCACGATCGAAGAAAAGTATATCGGTGCTTTTACCGATGAAAAAGGACAGATCTCCGCAGCGCA
>ONFC01000040.1 GCA_900317035.1 uncultured Eubacteriales bacterium | reverse complement strand
ATGGACTTTATCTATGTCGATAAGCTCTCCGAAGCCATCGATGTTCTTTTCTCATAAGGAGGCAGACTCATGCAGATCCCGAAGATAACGATCCCGTTTGACAAGCTCGACAGGCACCTGTATCTGATCATCCCCGCAGCCGGCATCGGAAGCCGCATGGGGATCTCTGACAGTAAGCAGTTCCTGAAGATTGACGGAGTACCGGTACTTGCCCGCACGCTTCTGGCTTTTTTGGAGTTTTCCGGGAAGTCCGGGGTCACCATCCATGCCGTGATCGTCACCGGTGCGGAGAATATCAGCCGTGCCCGCGATCTGGCGGAAGAGTATAAGATCGGATTTGTCGAGAAGATCGTAGAAGGCGGTGCCACCCGTCAGGATTCCGTCGCCTGCGGTATCGCTGCTCTTTCATCAATGGACCGCGCTCCGGAGCCATCCGAGCCGGTCTTCATCCATGACGGCGCCCGCTGCATGGTCGACCAGCAGACCCTCGCCGCCTGCTACGCTGCCGGGATCTCCTACGATGTCAGCGTCGCTGCCACGCCCTGCAAAAACACGATCAAGATGGCAAAGGCGGAAAACCTTTCCGTAAACTCATCTGAAACCGCATCTTCCGGAAGCGGCTCTTCTGCGCCGGCAGTTGTCGATCACACACTCGACAGAAGCACCCTCTATGAGGTTCAGACCCCGCAGGTCTTCCACTATGAGACACTTCTTCTGGTCAGTAACAAAGCCAAAGAAAAAGGCATCACTGCTACGGACGACACTGCACTGGCCGAAGCACTGGGGATCACAGTCCATCTTATCCCGTGTTCTTACGGCAACATAAAGATAACGACGCCCGAAGACGCCGCACTTGCTGAGTTTATGCTGAAAAGCCGGAAGCACTGACTTCCGGCTTTTTCTTTTAGGATATTCTTGCAAATATCTTAACCGAGCGAAACCTCTTCTCTGCGCATCGTTACACTGCAGAAAACCATGATCCCTTCGCCTTCTCCGAAGCGGGTAAGGTTCTCCCCGGATGTGGCCGTGATACCGATCCGCTGCGGATCGATCCCCGTAAGCTCTCCCAGACGCACCTTCATCGGTCCGATCATCGGTGTGAATTTCGGACGCTTCGCCTCGATGGAAATGGAGATATGCGTCAGTTCCCAGCCCTGATCGGCTGAAAAGGAGAGTGCTTTTGAAAGATAAGCGGAACTGTCTGTGATCCCCTCGCGGCACATCTGATCGGCGATCGTCCCGAGAATATTGATCCCCGTCACGCCGGAGATCGCATTGGTCAGCGCATGAAGGACCGCATCTCCGTCACTGTTCGCCACAAGAGGCGTCTCACCGGGAAATACCACACCGGCCAGTATCAGCTGTTTCGGCCATTTATCCGCAGACTTCAGCTGCGCTTCGACCGGCTGCATAAAGCGGTGGCTATCCTGTCCGATTCCATTTACATATTCATACTGCATACTCTGTTCCGCCTTTCACTCGAAAGTCTTTCTCATTATACCATGCCCTTTTGCCGGTGCTTCTTGACCAGGAAGACCGCCGGGGCCACGATCACTTCTGCGCTTCGGCAATGATCCAGTTCGCCAGGTCCTGCGAGGTCCAGTCTTTTTTTGACTGCCCGTCGAAGCGCGACTTCTGCATATTATCCTTGATCATGATCGCCTCCGGAAGTGCCTCGATGTTATACGATGCCGCCAGATCCTTCTCCTCGAGCGCATCGATCGCGATGATCAGGACCTTATCGTGATACTGTTCCGCTACCTGCTCCATGCTCGCAAATAGTCCATAGACATCCGCATGCATGCCTGAATAAAAAAAGAAGCACACATACATCGGGCAGCTCTTCGCAAGAGCGTTCAGATCCAGGACCTGACGGTACAGGATCCCGGGCTCCGTCTCTCCCTCCGGCGTCTCAAATACCATCGCGAAGATCGAGTAGTCATAATCATAATCGCCCAGATACTTGCGGTATTCATCCGAAGAATCGCCCTTCTTTTTCCCGCACGCGCAAAAAAGCCCCGGCATGCTTAGTATCAGCACCAGGCATGCCAGGACTCTTACCGGTTTTATTGTTGCAGAAAACCGTTCCTTACTCATTTCTTCTCTTCGAGCATCTTCTCGACGAATTCCACAGCACCGGAAAGGATCTCATTCGGGACCTTCTCGATATGTCCTTCATCGACAAGCGCAGTGATATCCGGATCGAGCGGGAGCTTATCCAGGAGCGGAACGCCCATCTCCTGAGCAGCTTTTCCGACCTTACCCTCTTCGCCGAAGAGAGGTGTCTTCTCGCCGCAATGCTTGCAGACGGTGTAGCTCATATTCTCGACAAAACCGAGGACCTTGACCTGCATAAGCAGTGCCATGTTTCTCGCCTTATTGACGATCATGGAAACGAGATCCTGAGGTGTGGATACCAGAAAGATACCATCGAGCGGGATCGACTGGAAGACCGTCAGCGGAACATCTCCTGTTCCCGGCGGCATATCGATGAGCATAACATCGATGTTTTCCCAGATAACATCCGACCAGAACTGCTTCACAACGCCGGAGATGACCGGACCGCGCCAGACGACCGGAGCTTCTTCATTTTCCATAACAAGGTTTACGGAAACGATCTGGATACCGGAGTGAGATGTCATCGGCAGAATGCCGTTCTCATCCCCCTTGAGCTGACCCTTCAGGCCAAATGCCTTCGGGATGGAAGGACCGGTCACGTCGGCATCAAGGATCGCAACACGATAACCGTCACGAGCCAGTCTGGAAGCCAGAACGCTGGTGACGAAGGACTTTCCGACGCCGCCCTTACCGCTGCAGACGCCGATTACTTTTTTTACACTGGATTTCTCATGCAGAGGAGCGATGAGAGACTCCGGCTCGGAAGAACCACAGGAACCGCCGGCGGATGCAGACGGGCAGGAATCTTTAGAACCACAAGAATCGCAAGAACCCATATTATTCACCTCATTTGATTTAATAGCTTAACGCTTGAAACCCTATTGTACGCTAGGTAAATAAGAAAATCAAACACTTACTTCACCGACTTCATGATCCAGTATCCGGATTCTTTCGCGATCACCTCGCAGTTGCCGAACTTCTCCAGAAGATACTTCTCCGAAGACGGTGCGCCCTGTTTTTTCTGAAGGACGACGTACAGGAAGCCGCCCTCCGACAGGTGCTCAAATGCCCCGTCATAGAAAGAAAAGACGGTCTGCTTTCCCGCGCGCACCGGCGGGTTCGTCAGGACAACATCATAGAGGCCCTCCACAGACTCACATCCGTCGGATTTTCTGATGTCCACACACTTGACGCTGTTATTCTCCGCATTTTCCTTTGCGAGCTCGAGCGCACGCGAATTGATATCGACCATGGTCACTTCCATCGAAGGGAAGACGCGCTTCATGATGATCCCGATCGGCCCGTAGCCGCAGCCGAGATCCAGAAGTTTTCCCTTCTTCCTGTTCGCCGCAGAGAGATCCTCGATCGCTGCCTCCAGAAGTGTCCTTGATCCGAAATCCAGGAACTTCTTGGAGAACACCTCCGCGTCTGTAGAAAAGAAGAAATCCATCCCGTGCATCCTCGCCTGGATAACGCGACGGTCGGATTCTCCCTGTGGATTTTCTTCGTAATAATGTGCCAAAAGCACTTTCCTCCGATTCTTTCTGCTTACGGGATCATGTACTCGATCGATACGATCTTGTCCCCGTTAAATGTCAGCATCAGTTCCGATGTGCCACGCTTGTAGATCCAGGTCTTGTCGGTCGCTTCATCCGCATCGCCGTACTTGGAACGGGCATCGTCCATGCTCATACCGATTTCAAGGCCTTCTGGTGTAGCCACCAGGTCAGATGTCAGACGTACGTCGGAGATATATCCGGTCTCACTTCCCGTTGCCTGATAGACAGTAAGCACCACATTGCTGAATGTATAGACGTGGTCTGTGCCATCGTGCGCACAGGAAGGAACATCCAGTTTCTTCGGTGTTCCGGCCTTTTCCAGTGCAGCAAGTGTCGCTGTCGGCTCAGAACCGAGCGTGATGTCCACGCCTTCATACTTAAATACGAAATTATCCTTTGTATCGAGTGTGACCTCTACCGAACCGGTGCCTTCGCCCTGAGAGGGATCGGACTGAGCGTCCGCCTGAGACTCTGTAGTCTGTTCTGCTTCCCGGGATACGACTGCACCATTGGATGTGTCGTTGGTCGCCTTATCGACTTTCTTGGCATCCGAGCAGGCCGCCATGGAAACAGCCATAACAAGTACAAGCGCCAGTGAACCTAATCTTTTCATTTTTTCTTCTCCTTTTTCGGAACAGCATTATTTCTTCGCGGAAGACATACGCCTTCGCGTCCTTTTCCATTGCCTATTGTCGCATTATTCCGGGTGACTTTCAATCAGCAAATCGTCACAAAAGGACGCTTATTCTCCGTCTTTTTCTTTATCTTTCCTGTCAGCGGACTCTTCTGCCCTCTTTTCCGCTTCTTTCTTTTCGACATCCTGTTTTTTGTGGATATTTGTGATATCTTCGGTCGATCCGCCTCCGTTATCATCCTCCGCCTTAAACTCGCCACGCTCGACAAGACGCAGGAACGCTTCCACGACATCTTCCGTAAGCTGTGTTCCGGAGACCTCCTTGATGATCGAGATCGCCTTTTCGAAGTTCATGCGTTTTCTGTACGGACGGTCCGAATACATCGCGTCAAAAGTATCCGCCACGGCGATGATCTGCGCTACACGCGGGATTTCTTCACTGGAGATTCCTCGCGGATAGCCGTGTCCATCCGGGCGCTCATGGTGGTCACGTGCGCCGATGGCCAGTTCCGGCATGATGCTGATATCCTTAAGTACGTTATAGCCCTTGCCGGAGTGGGATTTGATCTCCTTGAACTCATCGTCCGTCAGACGTCCCGGCTTATTCAGCGTCTCGGAAGAGATACCAACCTTGCCGATATCATGGAGGAGTGCGATGTTTCTGTACTTCTCGACTGTCTCGTCGTCATAGCCGAGTTCTCGCGCAAGCATTTCCGTGTATTCTGCGACCCTTGCGGAGTGACCGTTCGTGTACCGGTCCTTCATATCGATGACCTTCGCAAACGCCTCGACGATCTCGCGGACCAAGAGTCTCTGCTCCTGTTCCTTTGCCTTGAGCTTCTTCATTCTCTGATAGCTGGCAAGGTATGCAAGAACGATCACGAGGCCTACAAAGCCGAGGATGATGAATGCCCGGAACCATGTCGCTTCGCGAAGTGATTCTTTCTTCACGATTCTTACCGAGATCTCAGTCTGTACTTCTCCATAGACGTTCAGCAGCTGCATCTTAAAGAAGTATTCTCCGCCCGGCAGGTTCGTATAGTCCATCGGTTTCAGCTCGGATCTTCTTACGGTCTTCATCGTCCGGTCAAAGCCTTCGAGCCGGTAGGAGATCTCCGGATCGACCAGCGAATAGTTGAAGCAGTATGCGCACACCGTGATCTTCTTCGTGCCCGAGCCTACGGTAAAAGCACCTGTCTCGTCCGGATAGATCCTCTTGTCATCGGCTTCGATGTAAGGGACTATGATCCGTACATCGTTTTCCAGTCTGTTTTCCCCGTTGATATTGACAAGGATCACGCCTGAAGAACCGCTGATATAGAGGTCTCCTCCTGAAGACAGCTCACTGTACGAATTCGGTGTCGCATAACAGGAGAGACCGTTTCCTCTTGCATAGAAAAACGGTGTGATCTCATTGTTTTGGATCATGGTCTCCGTCGGAACGATATAGATTCCATTACTGCTCAGGACCCACATCTCATCTCGGTCATTCTGGTAGATATCGAAATTATTGGAGTACGGGAAGTTATTGATCGTCTTGACTTCGTAGTTCTCCGCAAGATAGGAGATCGAGTTACTGGTGACGACCCAATAGATGTCTCTCTTATAGTCTTTCTTGATACGGAGGATCGTATCTGACATGAGACCGTTATCCGTAGTGATATGCCGCAGACTGCCACCTGATGAAACATAGATACCGTCTCCGTCTGTTCCGATAAGAACATCTCCGTTTTTCCCTTCTGCCACAGTCAGGATCTCCGTATTATCGATTCCATCGGAAGCTCCGATCACATCCACGACCTTTCCGTCTTTGATGACCGCCACGCCTCCGGTGCAGGCAACCGCCATCGATCCGTCCGAGAACTCAAATACAGCACGGACACGCTCCGATGCGGGAAGCCCGTCCGCAGAAGAAAAAACAGTAGCATTTTTCCCGTCATAGCAGACCAGCGGATACTTGCTAAATGAGCAGAACCAGAGTCGGCCTCTACTGTCGCGGGAGATGGATCTTATCCTGGCCTTTGCGTCCTCATTGAAGAGCTTGATCAGATCCTGCTGATCAATTGTTTTCCCGCCTGCGGTAGTTACCTTTTCCAGCGGAATAGAGGATAGGAGCTTATTGTTCTCCACCACGATAAGTCCGGATGTTTTCGTCCCGATAAAAAGCCTTGAGCCCAGACGGCAGGTAGAGTAGACTACATCGTCATCCAGACGAAGTTTCTCATAAAGATCAGTAAAACGGTTGGGAACGATCTTCATGACACCCTGCTGGGAAGATACGAACCACAGATTGTTCTGGTAGTCGGAGGTCATAGTCTCGATAGAGGTCGTCATTGGAAGATTTGTCAGCGGGATGGGTTTTTTTCCGTCATTGGTCACACGGCAGATACCATTATCCGCACACACCCACAGCTCGTCATCATACTTGTGGAGCGAGTTGACATAAGACAGCGGCTCGATATTCGCATATTCGGATTGGAATCCCTTATTAAGAGGTCCATAATAGATTGATGATTTCGTGGTCGCACAGTAGATGTTTCCCGAGATCGCCGGATCCGGCAGGATCGCATGAATATCCTCCACCCGAAGGAATCCCGAGTCATAGTAGGCTGTCATCTTCCCGTCTTTCATGGTAAAGATCGCACCTTGCATCGTCAGCGCGTAGACGACATTATCCGGTCCGAGCATGATACTTCGGATATATTCTTCCTTGATCTGGTCGGCCTGAACCGTCGTAACCGTCATATCTTCATGGACGATGGCCACACCCTTCGTAGTGGCAAGATAGATCAGACCGTTCTCATCTTCCGTGATCGCACGGACAGAAAGGGAATTCAGGCCGTTCTGCTTATTGAAGTGCTGCCACTCGCCCTTGTCGAAGACTGCCACACCATTGTCATTCGTACCTGCCCACAGGCGGTCCTTCGAGTCCACAAACAGGCTGATAACACTGGTGATACCGGTCTTTGAGGAGTCGATACGCACAAAGCTGTTACCATCGTACTGCACCAGTCCGCTGTAGCTTCCGATCCACAGGAAACCTTCCGAGGTCTGTGCGATGGCATTTGCTTCCGAGGTCGGAAGTCCATTTGTATTGTTATAGAGAACCGGAGAATACCCGGAGGAGGGGTCTGCCTCTTGATCCGAACCGTCATCCGACGTATCGCGGACCGCTTGCATTGCGCCGCCGGCATTTTCCCGGGCAGAAACCTGCGAAGCGCTCAAAACTCCTAGTCCCGAGACCGTGATGATCATCGAGAGCAGTGCACATACTATACGTTTTTTCATGTTAAAGCACTTCATAAAATAACTTTAACACTTTACCTATATTAAATGCAAAGCACTGCCGTCAATATTCATTAAATATTTGCAATTACTTTGGTCAATTTTTTGATATTTTTATTGCGCGAAAAGCACTTGTCTCCGCATGAGGAATCAGCCGTTTTTGGCAGCGTCATAGCGCTCCTCGACCTTTCTCCAGTACTCACTCATTTTCTCGTCATTTCTGTGATCTTCCAGGGCATACATCTCTTTCAGGAGCTTTCCCAGATAGTCCGAGCATTTCTCCGCACCGGTCACATTCATGTGAAGTCCTGCGTCATAGGTATCCAGCGAGTAATCGATGCCGATCTCGGATTCGGCGATCTTCAACATATTGATATAAGTGATGCCGTGTTCTTCGGCATACTTCTCCATATTCTCATCCCACTCGTCATACCAGTGCGGGTACAGGGACGGTGATTTGATCAGCACGAGATGAATACCCTTCTCCTTACAGAGCTCCGTCATCTTATCAAGATATTTCATCGCCTTGTCGCCGAAGTTATAGTCCGCCAGTGGTCTTGCCGGTGGAAAATCACCTGCCGGCATGATCTCTGTTCTTAAGTAAAAACCGTTATAAGAGACCAGATCTTTCTTAAACCAGTATTTGAAATCTTCGGCCGTCAGCTCGTTCCAGCGGCTGTGATAACGGAGGATCGGGAAGATATAATCGATCATATTCTCCCCGTCGCACATCGATGCCTTGATCGCGTTCCACTTCGACTTACTCCAGCGCATACCATCGAGCGCCATGCGGTTATATGCCTCATTCTGCGGTTCGTTATACATCAGGGAAAGCACATTAAAGACCACCACATCCGGCGTCTCATAGCGGAGTGCATCCTCGAGAAGATAGTAAGACTGCCATACCAGCTGCTGTGCACCGCCGCGGATAAAACTGTTGATGCCGTACTTCCGCCACAGTTCCACGGTTGAGAAATTCTCATAAACTTCACAGTCACCGACAAAGAGTACGTCATGGTCGCCATAGGCTTTATAGTACTCGGCCGTCAGCGCGCCCTCGGTGACATCGCCCATATATTTCGGACGGAGAAGAAGGTCGGCCAGATAGATGACCACACACGTCAGAACGATCAGCACCAGCACGAGCGCCACACGGAAGATCTTCTTTCTACGCTTCGGTTTCACAGCTTCCGCCGTCTCTTCTGAAGCCTCAACCTTCACTTCCTCCGCTGCCTCGGAAAGTGCTTTTGCCGTGGTATCAGTGGTTTCTGCCGGGTTGACCGTTTTCTGCTCGTTTTCTTCGGACATTTCTTCTCCCTCAATTCTTCATAAACAACAGCATTGTAGCACATAAGGCCGTGCTTGTGATAGAATACTTCCGCATAAGAAACACATAAAGAATTTGCGGAAAGATCTGTCAGAAGAGATCTTTCCCGGGGGATATTATGAAAATACTGCTTTACGTACTGTACACTATTCTTGCGATCGTCGGCATCAAGGTCGCCGGGATCATCCTTCTTTTCCTCTTCACGTTCGTTGCGACAATGTTCATCGACACGAAGAAGGAATATAACACCGACTCGAAGTTCTACCGCTTCCTTCTGGTGCACACCACCGCGATCGGCATGCGCATCATGCGCGTCAAGTATGACCTTCAGGGCCTGGACAAGATCCCTGAGGGAAAGCAGATGCTCTTCGTCTGCAATCACAGATCGAACTTTGATCCGCTTCTGTCCTGGAAGATCCTCGCCAAACACTATCCGTCTTTCATCTCGAAAGCCGAAAACTTTAAGATCCCGTTCTACGGCCGCATCATCCGCCGCTGCTGCATGATGGCCATCGACCGTGAAAATCCGAGAAATGCCATGATGACCATCGACCGCGCCAGCAAGCTCCTCAAGGCCGACGAGGTCTCCATCTTCGTATATCCGGAAGGCACCAGATCTAAAAAGTGCACGCTTCTTCCCTTCCATAACGGTGTATTTAAGATCGCCCAGAAGGCAAATGTCCCTGTCGTTGTGCTGACTATCCAGGGTTCCGAAAAGATCTCGAAGAATTACCCCTGGAAAAGCACTAGGATCCGCCTGAAGGTCGTGGGCATAATGGATGCCGAGCACGTCAAGGCCGGTAAGACTTCCGATATCTCCGAAGAAGCAAGAGCGATGATCGCGAAAGATCTCGAGGAGTATCCGCTCTGATTATTCGCAAATAATGCACGTCGCTGGTCCTCGGGCTTTGCCCTGCGGAATCGCTCCTTAGCATTTTTGCGAATAACCGTGGTCTATTGCGCAGTTCCGGGAGTAATACAGCAAACCCTTCTTATGCTACAATGACAGTGGCATTTTTTATTGGGAGGGTTTTGATTATGGGTGGTTTTTTACAGAATTTGTCGGAGAAGATCGAGGAGATCCGTGATCTCAATAAGCCGAAGCCGCAGGATTCGCTTCGCGATTCGTTTATCGGGGAGATCACGAAGTTTTACGAAGACGGTACCGAGCCGGAACATGCTTCCGCAGACATGCGCTACTATCTACATACACACGAGCAGCGCCTCGCTGAAAAAGGCGTAAAGATACAGCGCCGCTTCACGATCGCCGATGACGCCGTCAAAGCGACCCGGTCGCGCAACAGACCTCCATATACAGCGAGTCTCTCATTTGTCGAGTGCTATTCTTCTTCCCAGTACACCAATACTTCCACACAGAAGATCTTAAGAAAGCACAAGAAGAGTGCGAGTATCTTCTATGCCAATATCCTCGACCGTGCGGACAGTCAGGATTCCGAGTTCGAGTGCCCGAACTGCGGACACAGAGCGACACTTGCAGTCTTTGCGAACGGCTGTCCGATGTGCGGTACGAGATTCCAGATGAAGCAGCTCTTTCCCTGCGTGACGAACTATTATCTGCTCTCGCAGATGATCGATAGCAAAAAAGTTAAGAATATTATTCCTACGGTCATGACACTGGCTGTACTTCTCGGCGTCGGAACCGCCATCGGTGTCACGGCTCACTTCTGGCCGCAGTGCGAGCCCCCGTATATGTCGCTGCTTTTCGGTGTCGGAGCAGGACTTCTATCCGGATTGTTCGGATTTATCACCATCTACATACTGTCCAGTCTTTTCTTTATGTTCTTTATGATGGCGAAAATGACTACCAAAGCAGTATCCTCTGCAGACGTATCCTCGGCCGCGATGACCAAAGGTTCCCTCACCAAAGCTATGACACGCTATGATCCTGAGTTCTCCTACGACCTTTTCGAAGGAAAGGTGATCTCTCTTTTCCGTGCGATCGCATACTCAAAGGACCGCACGAATATGAGCATGTACCGTGGAGATCCGAATCTTCCCGAGCTTGATACTCTCGTCGATATCGACTATAGAGGCGCCATGAAGTATCTCAACTCCAGGATCCAGGACGGCGATAATCTCGTCCTTCTCGTCCGCGTTTACTTTAACACCACACATCTCATCAAAGGGAAGATCGTGCAGAAAAAAGAAGATTACAATATGACACTGGTCAAAAAACTCACCGCCCGGGAAAACTACGGATTCTCCATCCACGCCGTAAACTGCAAAGCCTGCGCCGCCAGCTTCGATGCGATGCATGTTCTGAAGTGCCCGACCTGCGGAGCTCCGTACAAGCTCGAGGAAGAAGACTGGGTCGTCATGGGACTGAAAAAATAATCAAGCATCTATATTCGCCCAATGGTTGAATTTCACCTCCGTTTTCAACGATAATGTTATTGTGAAACGGGTGCTTTATCCTGCATACTGAAGGCAAGAAAACAAACGGAGGATCGCACTATGATTGACAGCAGCAAGGTTGGCAAGTTTATAAATGAGAAGCGCCGCGAGCTCGGACTCACCCAGGGACAGCTCGCCGAGCGGTTGAATGTATCTTTCCAGACGATCTCCAAGTGGGAGAACGGCAAAGCGTATCCGAACATCGAGATGCTCCCGGATCTGGCAAGAACTTTGGAAGTCTCCGTGGATGAACTTCTTTCCGGCGCGAAGAAGGATCAGGATGGTCTTTCCTACAGCAAAGCCGGTATCGACATTGCCTACACGGATTCGATCAAGAACGAGATGAAAAAGCACCTCGAGACCAAAGACAAAAGAGTCCTCAATGGCCTCGGTCCTTTTGCCTCCCTTTACGATATCAAGTTCCCTGAAATCAAGGAGCCCGTCCTTGTCCTTAAGTCCGAGGAGCCGGGATCCAAGCAGAAGCTTGCAATGGAGTACGGCTACACCGAGTCCATCTGTCATGACATGATCAATCACCTCGTCAACGATATTGTTGTCATGGGTGCCACTCCCCTCGCCGTTCTCGATACCATCGTCTGCGGCAAGGCAGAGAAAGCCACGATCAGTGCGCTCGTTAAGGGCGTGTCCGATGCCTGCCGGCAGAACGAGTGTTCACTCGTCGGCGGTGAAACTTCCATCCAGCCGTCTGTTGTAGATGCCGGCGTATATGTTCTCACATCGAGTATCGCAGGTATCTGTGAAAGAAAGAAGGTCATCGACGGATCCGCGATCGAAGAAGGCGATGCTGTACTCGCACTTGCGTCTAACGGACTTCACACAAATGGTTATTCCCTGGTACGTATGCTCCTCGATAAGATGCCTCAGATCAAACTCGAGAAGATCAACGGCAACACGTTTATTGAAGAGATCATGAAGCCCCACACTCCATACTACCCTGCACTCAAAGGCTTGTTTGGCAAGGGCAGGATCTCCGGCATGGCACACATCACCGGCGGCGGAATCGCCGGCAACCTTTGCCGTGTCATCCCGGACGGTCTGACTGCGCAGATCGACAGAAGCAGGATCCGGATCCTTCCGGTATTCCGTTTCATCAAGGAAAAAGGAAATGTCTCGGATACGGAAATGCTCACCACTTTCAACATGGGTGTCGGAATGACGATCGTAGTTCCGCAGAAAGAAAAGGCGCAGGTAATCAAACATCTCAGTAAGTTCCATGACTGCTACGAGATCGGTACGATCTCGCGCGACGATAAGAACAGAAAAGGACCGGAAAAAGTGCTTTTCGAAAAACGCCTGAAATGGGTGTGAATATGTGCTTCAAGTATGCAAATCAGAACTGATTATAGATGAACTGGGATGCGTCATAGCCGAGGCCGTAAGCGCCGAAGACGATGACGATCAGGAGAAGTGCCGAAAAGATCGCCCAGCGGCCGGCCAGCGGCACTTTTTTTGCGAGCTTATCTCGGACAGAGCCGGATCTTCCGATCATGGAGACGACAAACATCAGGATCGTTCCGAGCGCCAGGATGACATAATCCGCACGGGCCACGCCAAGATGCAGCAGTGTGCCGTTTCCGAGGCTGCCCCAGTTCCATGTCGTAAACATCGTACCGAACATCTTAAAGGTCAGCGGCACGTCACGGTAGCAGTCAAAGAGACGGAGCGCACTCATCAGAAGGATCGTGCGTCCGATCTGGAAAGACTTATATGTCACGCTGCCATCGGTATTCACTTTCTTATGGAACTTCGCATAGAGCGGCTCGAGTTCCTGGGAGATCATGATGACCACGAAGTTTCCCAATCCCCAGACGATGAAGTTCCAGGAAGCGCCATGCCAGATACCGGTCGTGAACCACACGATGAATGACGCAAGATAAACAGGCAGTCTCTTACCCATCTTCTCCGGAAGATGCGCGCGGCCCCATTTACTGAGCTTGAGCATCGGTCCGCTGACCGAGATCGGATAGAAGATATAGTCCGTGAACCACGTGCCCATTGTGATATGCCATCTGCGCCAGTACTCGGCGATATTCTTACTGAAGAACGGGCGCTCGAAGTTCTCTTTGACCGGGATGCCGAGCATCTCCGCGATACCGATCGTGATGTCGATGCCGCCGGTGAAATCCGCGTAGAGCTCGAGTGCATAGAACATCATGACGAGGAAGACATACGCTCCCTTAAAGTTCTCCGGCGTGCCGATCATGGTATTGACCGCCGGAAGGATCCGGTCTGCGATCACGAGTTTTTTGAAGTAGCCCCAGATCACTCTCTGAAGTCCCCGCTCGACCACACAGCCCTTAAAGGTATGCGGGGTGAAGAGTTCTTTTGAAAGATCGCCATAGCGGCTGATCGGGCCCTGCACCAGTTGCGGGAAGAAGCTTACGAACAGCGCATACTTGAAGAAATTCTTCTGTGCCTCATGACGGTCACGATAGACATCGATGACATAGCCGACCGCCTGGAATGTATAGAATGAAATACCCATTGGCAGTGCGATGGTCAGGAAATCGATCCTTTTCGGTGCGTGAAAAACACTTAAAATGCTATTTATGTTGTGGATCGTGAAGTTGGTATACTTGACGACCGCGAGGATAAGAAGGGCCAGTGTGATGCCGATCGCCATGATGCGGCGGCGTCTCTTCTTCTGCGCTTCTTTAAAGCGTTTTCTGGCTTCTTTTCCGACTTCCTCGGGCGAGCCTTCTCCGCTCTTTTCGAGCTGCTTCATCTCCGAGAAACGTGCATCGGCGGCTTTCTTATTCTTCGAGATCAAAAGTCCCGCGACATACGTGATGACCGTGACTCCGAGGATATAAAAGAGGCATTCCCATCCCGCGAAGTAATAGAAAACGTAAGACCCCAGCAGGAGCAGGGGCCACTTGGCCTTCTTCGGCAGCACATAATAGAGCGATACCAGAAGGATCACAAAACCGATGAATTTATACGAAGTAAAAAACATACGGGATTACTCTTCATCCTCAAGCTTCTGGATGAGATCCCACAGTGCTTTTGCAGAATTAAAATTCTCCGGGATCATATACTCGGCAGAGATGACGACGTCGAACTTGTCGTTGATCTCCGATACCAGAGAAATAATATCGAAAGAATCGAGGATCTTTCCATCGATCAGATTCGTTGCTGTCTCATAGTCCACATCCGGGTGGATATCCTTTAAAATCGCAATCAGCTCGTCCATTTGACTAACCTCCGAAAATTCGCTCTTCATAAGCGTCCGTGATAATTATAAACGTACGGCTTTCACCTTGCAATTACAAAACAGTAACTGTCCTGCTTTACGTGGGCTCCTTCATCTGCTCGTAGGTGACCCCGTATTTCAGGGCGATATTTCTCGCATAGGAGCAGTAGTCCGGCTCGGCGCGCTTGACGCGGAAAGTGTTGACATTATCCTTGATCTCCATGATCACGCTGATGATCTTTCCTTTGCCGTCCCACTTATTCATCTCCGGGATCTCTTTGGCGAGCTCGTGGATATGCGTGTTAAAGATCACCGCCGCGCCCTTGTCCTTCAGGATATGAAGCAGATCCTCGGAAAGATAAAGGGCATC
>ONFC01000015.1 GCA_900317035.1 uncultured Eubacteriales bacterium | reverse complement strand
GAATTTCCGTATTCCTTTGAAAAGCTTAAGGACGGCTGGATCCTTGATGCGCTTTCCAATGAAATTCATAAGGTCTACAGCGGACGTGGAGGAACCACCGTTGTTATCACGTATGTTCAGAATGATAAGATGTGGTTTGCTTCGGTTGGCGATAGCGACCTTTTCCTGCTGCGTAATAATCGTATTTATGCTATGAATGTCCGTCAGGAATATGGCAATCAGCTTCTGATGCGTGCTGCTGACGGTGCAATATCTGTTGATCAGGCTTTGTTACACAGCGACGCTCCTGCTTTAACTGAGTTTATGGGTGCCCAGCATGTAAATCCGGATTATTCCATTGTTCCATGGCAGGTGTTAGATAATGATGTATACCTGTTGTGCTCGGACGGTATCAGTGATACGCTTTCTTTTGAGGAGATCCGCCAGGCTATGATGCATAAGCCTTCGGAGTGCGCGGAAATTCTGGAAAAGGGGATAATGACAAAAAATAAGAAATTTCAGGATAATTATACAGCTATCGTATTTTCTGTTCATAGAATAGGAGGAAATTGAGAATGAAAAAGGGTTTGAAGTACACTTTGGTTTCCGTACTGTCTGCAGCCATAGTTGGCTGCGGAGCAATGTCGATCGTATCCGGTGTGCAGTGGGGGCAGGCAAAGGATAATCTGAAAATTGCCAAAGAGAATCTCGAGGAAGCCAAAGAAGAGACGGCTGATTCGGAAAAAGAACGTCAGGTAATCAGAGATCAGATACAGGAAGTGAAGAATAAGACCTTCCAGGCCGATGAAAGCAAGTATAAGAAAAGTTTCTCGCCATCAGAGAATCAAGCTTCTGTAGCTGCTGTTTTCTGCGTGGATCCGACGGGCTACGGTTCTTTGGGATCTTCCTATCCGATTGCTACTGATCTCGATGCTGATGTTCAGTATTTCGTTACCAATGGTCACGTTGTTGCTGACTATCAGAAAGACGGCCAGAAACTGTATGTCCGTCTGGAAAATAAGCAGAACGTTCCGGCAGAGGTCGTATTTTTTGAGTTTGACGCTCAGATGGATATGGCGATCCTGAAGATCGAACAGCCTACAAGCGAAAGAAGAACGGTTATTATCCGTAATTCGGATGAAGTAAAGACAGGTGAAAAGGTTACTGCAATCGGATATCCTGACAAGTCTTCGGAAATTGATCCGAGAATGTCATACGATATGGCAAGCCAGACGGTAACGGGCGGCGTTATCTCGAAGACGGACGTCGTTCCGGGCAGCGTTGCTTATCACACCTTCCAGCATGACGCGTTCATTTCTCATGGTAACTCCGGTGGACCTTTGTTTGATGAAAACGGATATCTTATCGGTATGAATACACTGATCCATAAGAACAGTGAGAGTGTTAACTTCGCGATCCAATCCAAATTGATCATGGAGATCCTGGATCAGAATAATATTCCGTATATCACCAGTGAAGATTATCTTGCTAACTTTGATGCTCTGGTTGAGGCTGAGAAGGAAGAATTTGAAAATGAGAAAGCAGAAGCTGTAAAGAAGCTTGAAAAACAGCTTGCTAAGATCGAAAACGCGGAAGAAATTGCTGAATTTGAAGAGCGAGTCGAAAAGAGAAAAGATGAAGTCGAGAACAATAAACTGTTAATGTTTGTATTTGCCGGTGCTGCAGCAGTTTGTGTCATCGGTCTGCTTCTTGTATTGTTTGTACGTGGCGGCGGAAATCCGGATGACGATGGCCTTACTTCTTATCTTGTTTGCGTCAAGGGTGTATTTGCAGGTATGCGTTACGATATCTCTAAACATACGATGACGATCGGCCGTGACAGAAATACATGTACTATGGTATTCCCGGAAGATACACCCGGTATCAGCTCGAATCACTGCTCAATCTATTTCGATATGAGAACAAAGACTTTCATGCTTACAGACAACGGCTCCACGTATGGAACATATCTGGGAGATGGAAGAAAACTTACCAAGGGTGTTCCGGAGTCTCTGGAACCCGGATCCACTTTCGCACTTGCAGATAAGTCAAATGAGTTTAAGGTAGAACGCGGATAAATGGACCATTTCCTGTACACAAACGTAGGCGGTCATGAACCGAATTGTGATCATGCGCAAGTCATCGAACACGATGGCCAGATCCTGATCGTTCTTTGTGATGGCTTAAACGGCCTTCCGAACGGCGATCAGGCGGCGCAGATTATATCTGATGCCGCCCTGGCTGCACTTATTGAGGGAAAAGCACCTGCCGAGAGCTGCATTACTGCGAATTCGAAATTCCGTGAATTGCAGTTCGATAATGTGGAGCTTCGGCGTGCCGGTGCAACGATTTGTGTGGTCCGGATCAAAAACAATCATTGTGAATGGGCAAATGTGGGTGACTCCCATATCTACCATTTTTCAGCCGGTCAGCTGATGCACCATTCTGTCGATGATACTCCTACATATCGTTCTTTTGAACGGGGAGAGATCGAATACGATGCTATCAGGGAACAGGATGGAAGAACAGGTATGACCGTCTGTGTCGGTCAGCGCGAAACGATCGAACCTCATGAAGAATCCTTTGATCTTGCTTCCGGTGATGCGATCCTCGTTTGTTCAGACGGCTTATGGGAATATGTGTATGAGACGGAAATGCTCATCGATCTTCATAAATCATTTAATGCCAAAGACTGGGCGCAGAAGATGATCCTTCGTGCCGTTCAGAGAAGCCGCTTAAAAGGCGATAATATGACTTTGGTTACATACTTAAAGACGGCAGGGTGATTCTATGGATACGAGTAAACTCTGTTTCGGTTGTTTTAGTGAGCATGATGGAGTAGGACCCTGTCCGCACTGCGGCTTTGATCTTTCGAAGTACAGGCATCCGTTCGTGGCTCTTCCTGTCGGTACTATCCTGAACGGCCGCTATATTACCGGCCGGGTTCTTGGTGTTGGCGGTTTCGGCGTTACTTATCTCGCTTTTGATATGACGCTGGAGATCAGTGTGGCGGTGAAGGAGTTCCTTCCGTCCGGTATAGCTCTTCGTGATTCCGACCACTATACGATGACGGTTACAGCTCCCGAAGAACAGCCGAAGTTTGATACCGGTGCCAGCAAATTCCTCGAAGAAGCCAGACTTCTTGCGAAACTTCGGGATGTCCCGAATATCGTTACGGTCCATGATTACTTCCGGGAGAATAATACAGCATATTTCGTCATGGAGTACATCGAAGGTGTCGATCTGATGAAATATACTCAGCAGAAGGGCGGTAAACTCTCCTATGACGAGGCCCGCCGTATCCTGCTTCCTATCATTGAGTCCCTGGCGCATGTTCACCGCCATAATCTTCTTCACAGGGATATCAGCCCGGATAATATCGTTGTTATGAAGAACGGTCAGACCAGGCTTCTTGATTTTGGAGCGGCGCGTCTGGCAATCGACTCGGATAAGAGTAAATCGATCATTCTGAAGCATGGTTTTGCGCCGGAAGAACAGTACAGAAAGCATGGTAATCAGGGCCCCTGGTCTGATGAATACGCCCTTGCGGCTACTATGTATCTGATTATTACCGGTGTGATGCCTCCGGATGCGATCGAACGTGTGCATGAAGATACGCTGGTTCCACCGGTCAAGTTAGGTGTCAGCATGCCTCAGTATGCTAGTGATGCCTTGATGAAAGCACTTTCTGTCAGTGCTTCCGGCAGATTCCCTGATATGAATTCTTTTGCCGCGGCACTCTCCGGAGCTGCTGCTGATCCTCAAGATCAGATGATCGGCGGTAAGACTGTGATGATAGATCAGGAGGATTCTGCACAAAATCCTCAGGTTCAGCAGCCTGTAAATGTTGCCCGCCAGCAGGTGCAAACTGTTTCCCAGCAGCCGGAGCAAGCTGTTTCGCAGCAGCCTGCTGTTATTCCTACTTCGCAGCAGGGTGCCGGTTATGCGCCGCAGAAGGTGATTTCACCTTCGATATTTGCAAATGAAGCTGCCGGTGCTTCACAGGTTACATCTGAATCTGCTGTTACACCCCCGGTTACTGCGAAAAAGAGTATTTGGAAGCGTCCGCTGACATATATTATTGCCGGTATTATCGCGCTTGCCGGAATAGGAACAGCAGCGGGGATCTATATCAGTAAGAACTATGAGTGGGGAGATCAGACTTCTCGTACCAGTACTAGAAGACCGAAAAAAACGACGACGGAACCGACAGAAACAGATGCTCCGACAATACCTGATCCGCAGACCAGAGAGGACGGAGATAAGATCGTATATACCGATACTGTCCGTCAGTATTCCGTTTCCGCGAATAAGGATTTCTCATTCGAAAACAGAAACGGGTTGTTCGTTTTTGAAAAAGAGGACAGATCACTGATGGTAACTACTGATGCAATATGCGGGTTCGGAGATCTTCGGATCGATTCGCTTACGGACTTTGTTGCACAGAGCGATGAACTGTCTATCCAGTATCTTCAGGATGGGCTTGGTCTAACTGAAGTCGAGCTTACTCCCGATTATTTCTTCATACACTCGTTTAATAACAGTACTGTTGTAGAATTGAGCGGAATTGCCTATAGAGCAGGCCAAAGACTTGATGTAACCATACTTGCGGTTGAAAGAAAAGAGGATCAGGGTATATTCCTTAACTGCGGCTTCATGCCATCGGATGAATATGGTATGTATTCATCTGATGATCTTGAGATGATTTCCGGAATTCTTCTGAGCTTTACGGAAGATTCTTCTTCGACTTCGGATTATGAGTTCTTTGAAGTAGAAAACCGCCCCAGTATTCTCTACCGGAAGACAGATGCTTCGAATATAACGGATGTGAAGCTGGGAAATATCGATTCTATATGTATGAGCTTGAATAATGTTAGTGATCCGGACAGTCGCATCTATGTGCTATCCCTTGGCGATCAGAGCTCTATTACCGCAGCTTGTACTACAGCAGAGCAGGCACTTGGTGCACAGTTCAAATTCGGCGGATATACATCTGTGACTCCGACGATCAATTCCAATCTCGAGATGCGTATCCGGAATTACAATCTTACGATGATTGATAATGATGATAAGCCGCTGGAGTGTACGTCCTGTGTGATCAATCTTAACGGTACATATTACGCGATAATCGCTACATGCGGTGACGAAAATGACCGCGAACAGGTCGCGCTGAATTATACATTGACCATTAGGTCTCTTATCCGTTCTGAATAATCACTTGTGATAGTATCTTGCGAAAAACTCATCACGGAAATCCAGAAGGCGGTCGTCAGCGATCGCCTTTCTTACGTCTTCCATAAGATGAAGCAGGAAATGGATATTATGCCATGAACATAATCTCAGGCCAAACATCTCTCCGGCCTTAAGAAGGTGACGGATATATGCACGGCTATAGTTCTGGCAGGCATAACAAGTACAGCCTTCTTCAATTGGACGGAAGTCTTCGGCGCTCTTCTTATCACGCACGATGAGGCGGCCATCGTGTGTCAGCACTGTACCGTTACGGCCGATTCTGGTTGGAAGGACACAGTCGAACATGTCGATTCCACGGATAGCTCCCTCGATCAGGTAGTCCGGAGTACCTACGCCCATCAGGTAACGCGGCTTATCTTCCGGCATAAGAGGTACTGTTTCCTCGAGCATCTCATACATCAGTTCCGCCGGTTCGCCGACAGAAAGACCGCCGATGGCATATCCGGGGAGATCAAAGGAAGTGATCTCTTTCGCGCTCTGCTTACGGAGATCCGCATAGCAGGAACCCTGGATAATTCCGAAAAGAGCCTGTTCATCGGAACGTTCATGCGCTTCAATACATCTTTCGAGCCATCTGGTGGTGCGTTCCAGTGATTTTTGCGCATAGCGGTGCTCCGACGGCCATGCACAGCACTCATCAAAGGCCATGATAATATCCGAACCGAGATCATTCTGGATCTTCATGGAAAGCTCCGGTGTGAGAAGATGTGCAGAACCATCAATATGTGACTTAAAATGTACACCTTCCTCTGTAATGTCCTTCGGGCGGGCAAGAGAGAAGACCTGGAATCCTCCGCTGTCTGTAAGGATCGAGTGCTTCCAGTTCATGAATTTATGAAGCCCGCCGGCCTTTTTCACGATCTCGTTTCCCGGACGCATCCAAAGGTGATAAGTATTTGAAAGAATGATGCGGGCGCCCATGCTTTCCACTTCGTCAGGAGACATGCCCTTGATCGTGGCCTGCGTGCCGACCGGCATAAATACCGGCGTGTCAAAACTGCCGTGGGGTGTATGCACACGGCCAAGTCTCGCACCGGACTGCTTACATGTATGGATGTGTTCGTAGTAAACGGGATACTTGCTCATTCCTGATCCTCCAGAGGACTTTTGATTCTTGGTTTTTCAGGGGTGATAAACATAGCATCACCGAAACTGAAGAAACGATATTTTTCGGAAACCGCGGTCTTATAAGCATTAAGCACATGTTCTTTTCCAGCAAAAGCGGAAACAAGCATGATCAAGGTGGATTCCGGCAGGTGGAAATTCGTGATCAGTCCGTCAATGCAGCGGAAATCGACACCCGGGTAGATGAAGATGTCCGTCCATCCGGAACAAGGGTGCATGCCCGGATCTTTGGCTGCAACGGTCTCAAGTGTTCTACATGAAGTAGTTCCGACAGCAATGACTCTACGGCCTTCGCGGCGTGCTTTCCGAAGTGTGGAAGATGCCTTTTCATCCAGCTCATACCATTCGCTGTGCATGTGATGGTCGGAAATATCATCCACTTTGACAGGACGGAAGGTACCAAGACCTACATGCAGCGTGACTTCGCAGATCTCAACTCCCATTTCACGGAGTTTTCCGAGAAGTTCCGGCGTGAAGTGAAGGCCTGCGGTCGGAGCTGCGGCAGAACCGGTTTCCTTCGCATATACCGTCTGATATCGTGTCTGATCCTCCAGCTGTTCATGGATATAGGGTGGAAGCGGCATAGTGCCGGCTTCATCCAGGATCTCTTCCCAGATACCGTTAAAATCAAATCGAATGATACGGTTGCCGTCCGGCAGTACCTCTTCGCACTCGGCTTCCAGCTTTCCAGGGAGGAAAGTCATCCTTTTTCCGGGACGGATCTTCTTTCCGGGACGTGCCAGCGTCTCCCAGTGATTCTCGTCGATGCGCTTCAGAAGCAGGAGCTCGACGGCGGATCCGGTATCGCTTCGGGACCCGAGGAGTCTGGCGGGAATAACCTTCGTATTATTGATGACCAGAACATCTCCCTTATGAAGAAGAGACGGCAGATCGGAAAAATGCATATGTGAAACCGCACCTGTACTGCCATCCAGAGTCATCAGTCGGGAACTGGAACGGTCAGAAAGCGGGTGCTGGGCAATCAGTTCTTCAGGTAGTTCGTAGTAAAAATCACTTGTTTTCATAGCCTAGTATTATAATAGCAATTGACGTTCATGTATAGTAGGTGGTATGATTTTATGAGGTTTTCCCTGCACCGTTTCGTGCTTGAAAATCACTGAAATATCAAAAGAAATGGAGGCATGAGTTATGAAGAAGCCCGTTTTTATCGGCTCGGCTGTCGCGCTGGTCACACCCTTTAACGAAGGAGGTGTCGACACTAAAAAACTGAAGGCTTTGATCGACTTCCATTTAGCACATAAGACGGATGCTATCGTGGTTGCTGCAACCACGGGTGAAGCGGCTACAATGCCGGATGAAGAGCATCTTTTTACGATCCGTACTGTTGTTGAATATGTTAATGGACGTGTTCCGGTCATCGCAGGAACAGGAAGCAATGATACCGCTCATGGAATTAAGCTTGCCAAGGAGGCTACAGCGATCGGAGCAGACGCTCTGCTGGCCGTAACTCCTTACTACAACAAGACATCCCAGGAAGGTATCTACCGTCACTTTAAGGCTACTGCCGAGGCGACGGATCTACCGATCATTGTCTATAACGTTCCATCCAGAACGAATCTGAATATTGCTCCGGCTACCTATAAGAGACTCTCAGAGATCGAGAATATCGTAGGTGTCAAGGAATGTAACATGGGTCAGGTTCCGGAGACGGTTTACCTCTGCGGTGATGATCTGGTTCTTTATTCCGGCGAGGATGGTCTCGTTATCCCGCTTCTGGCGATGGGTGGTAAGGGTGTTATCTCTGTTGCTTCTCACATTGTTCCGGAAACGATGCATAATATGGTAGAGTCTTTCCTTAATGGGGATGTGAAGACAGCGGCGAAGATCCAGGCGGATATTATTCCTCTCTGCAAGGCTCTGTTCTCGGATGTAAATCCTATTCCGGTAAAGGAAGCTCTGAATATCCTCGGATGGGATATCGGTTCCTGCCGTATGCCGCTTGTTGACATGAGCAATGATGGAAAGGCGAAGCTGGCAGAGGTCTTAAAGCAGTACGACCTTTCTTTCCATAAGCAGGCCTGATCCTTCTTATTTACGAAGAAACGAAAGCGAGTAATATATGTCTGAAACAAGAATTTTCTTAAGTGGCTGTATGGGCCGTATGGGACGGGTTATCACCGAGATGGTCGATGGCTATGATGATGCTGTGATCGTAGCCGGCTCGGATGTGGTCGAGAATCCTGCCTCTGATTTTCCAATCTATAAGGATCCTATGGAGTGCAAGGAAGAGTTCGATGTGATCATCGATTTTTCCCATGTCAGTGCTTTTGCAGCGATAACAAAACTGGCGGAAACATCCAAAAAGCCGATCGTAATGTGTACGACTGGCCTTTCTGATGAGCAGAAGCAGGAACTTACCGCTCTTTCTACCAAGGTAGGAGTTTTCTATTCCGGCAACATGTCTATTGGCATCAATGTGCTGATCAATCTGGTGAAGAAGGCTGCCGCTCAGCTGTATCCGGACTTCGATATCGAGCTTGTCGAGGAACATCACAATAAGAAACTGGATGCTCCTTCCGGAACGGCTCTGATGATCGCAGATGCGATGAATGATACTCTGGACGGACAGCTCGAATATGTGTATGAGCGTCAGTCCAAGCGTCAGCAGAGAGAAAAGAAAGAACTCGGTATCCATTCGATCCGTGGCGGAAACATCGTCGGCGAGCATAAGGTCATGTTCATCGGTGGAGAAGAGATCCTTACGATCTCCCACAGTGCACAGACCAGAAGTGTTTTTGCCCGTGGTGCGGTGGCAGCTGCAAAGTATATGCTCGGAAAAGAACCCGGCATGTATGATATGCAGAAGATGATCGGTGACGATAACTAATAACGATAAGGAAATAGAAACGGGAGGAATTATTCAATGGTTCGTTATTTACTTGATGGCGCTGCAGCGACAACAGAACAGGCACAGGGTGGTGCTAATCCGCTTATTATGGTTGCGATCTTCGCAGTCTTTATCATTCTTTGGTATGTGATCGCTCTTCGTCCGCAGAGAAAAAAGGAAAAAGAGCTCCGTGCTAAGGTAGATAAGATGCGTGTCGGCGATCAGGTCATTACGATCGGCGGTCTTGTTGGAAAGGTCGCAAACATCCGTGATGATGAGGTCACGATCATGACTTCTGCCGCAAATACACTGGTTACATTTAAGAAGAATGCGATCAATTCGGTCATCTCCAGAGATGCTAAGCCGGAAGATACCAAGGATCAGGCTGCAACTAAGGAAGAGAAGAAATCCGATAAGATCGTTCTGAAGAAGAAAGAAAAAACAGAAGAAGCTCCGGTTGAGGAAGCAGCAGAGAAGGAAGATAACGGACTCGGTGAATTAAAGGATTAAAAAGGACATAATCGATGAGCAACGGCCGCGGCGGAATCCCAAATGAAGTAGTGGAAGAAATCATTTCCCGAAGCGACATCGTTTCGGTCGTAGGTCAGTATGTGCAGTTTACCAAGAGTTCCGGACAGAATCAGTTCGGGCTCTGTCCTTTTCACTCGGAAGATACACCATCGTTCTCCGTATCTGTAAATAAGCAGATCTATTATTGTTTCGGCTGCCACAAGGGCGGTAACGTCGTGAACTTCATCATGGAGATCGAGCATCTGAGTTATATCGAAGCTCTGAAGTTCCTGGCGGAAAAATCCGGTGTTACTATTCCGGAACCGGACGATGCAAATTACCGAAAAGAAGAGCAGCTTCGGAAGCGCCTGAAAATGGTGCTTCTTGAGGCTGCTCGCTATTATTACAAGAGTTTCAAGTCGGAAAAGGGAGAGGAAGCCAGAAAATATCTTCAGAAACGCGCGATCTCTCCGGCTACGGCGACGAAATTCGGCCTGGGCTATGCTCCGAATGAATGGAGCGGCCTGTATAATCATCTGGTCAGCAAAGGGTTCACTCAGCAGGAGATCCAGAAATCGGGCCTTTTCGTCACAAAAAACGGGAAGACCTTCGATCTTTTCAGGGGGCGCCTGATGTTCCCGATATTTAATGCAATGGGGGAACTTATTGCATTTGGCGGCCGTATCATCGGTGACGGACAGCCGAAATATGTAAACTCGCCGGAAACCCCGATCTATTCCAAGCAGAGAAATCTCTATGCACTGAACTTCGCGAAGCAGGCGAAGATGAAACGGATCATCGTCGTGGAAGGATATATGGATGTCATTTCTATGCATCAGGCAGGAGTGACGAATGCGGTAGCTTCTTTAGGAACAGCGCTCACGGAAAGACAGCTCGATCTTCTGGAACGCTATTGCGAGGAGGTAGTGCTTTTCTATGATTCTGACCGTGCCGGTCAGAATGCGGCGGTGCGAGGCCTGAAGATGCTGATGGAGCGTAAAAAGAAGCACACAGGCATGACGACGCAGGTTCGTGTCGCGAAGGTGCCGAATGGTAAAGATCCTGACGAATTCATCCGTGAATACGGGAAAGATGAATTTGCAAAAGTGGTCGAACAGGCAGTGCCGGTTCTCGATTATCTTGTGGATTCGGCGCACCGTCAGAGTATGGAGAGCGGAAGATTTGATGCTGTGGTATTCCAGCAGCTGATCTCGACATATCTGTCATGGGAGGATAATATGATCCTGCGCGAGCGGGCGGCATATAAAGCGGCGCAGATCCTCGGTGTATCTGCTGCTTCTGTCATGTCCGAAGTCGGGAAACTCTCCAGTCAGATACATCAGGAAGCCATCTCCCGTTCCCAGAAAGAAGTGGAGAAGCAGACACAGATTCTTCCGGAGAGAAAGTCGGATGAGACGGCATCAAGGGATGAGCTTGTTCTGGTTTGCCTTCTGTCTGCGCTGGGATCCGAATATGATAAGTTTGTAGAGATGTATGGGGATGAGCCTCTTGAGACTGATTTTACAATGGGCTCCATGCGTACGATCGCACGTCAGATCCTCCCTGTACTGAAAGAAGGAAAACTCGATGCAAATAGACTTCTGCTGGCAGGAGATAACCTGATCCTGAATCAGAGACCGGCAGGAGATACTCTGTCTGAGGCTCTAATGAGCGTTAAATACGGCGATGATGTGAATTCTTTGCTTGCACATACGAAGGATTACCTTTATCGTGTGCGTATGAATGTCTATACGAAGCAGAAAGATATGCTGGCCAAGAGGCTGGATGTGATGCCGGAAGGTCCGGATCGCGATGCGACGGAAAGCCTTCTGAGATCTACGCTTCTTTATCTTACTGAACTTAAGAAAAAGATGGGGAAGCGGTAATGGAGAAAAATGAGGTCTTATCGCCCCGCCTCCAGACTGTCGCTTCGCTGATTCCCTGTTGCAGAACTGTCGTGGATGTCGGATCTGATCATGGAAAACTAGGTGCATGGTGCCTGCGTGAGAGTATCTGCCAGAACGTGATTGCAACGGATATCCATGAACTTCCTGCCAAGCGTACATCAGAGCGGATGATGGAGGAGAACTTTGAGGATAGAAGTGAGGTCCTGGTTACAGATGGCCTGAAGGGGGTATCTCTTTCCCCTGATATGACGGCTGTAATCGCAGGAATGGGAGGTCTGGAGATCTGTAAGATCTTAAGCTCGGCTCTTACGTCTGATGAGTCCATCCCGAAAAAAATGGCATTTGTTCTTCAGCCGCAGAGATCATTCTATGAGGTTAGAAAGTTTCTGAGCGAAAACGGCTTTTCCATCCAAAATGAGAAGATATCTATCGAAAAAGGGCATTTTTACGTAGTCATCTTTGCGGTATATAATGGAGAAGTATATGATCTGTCAGATGCTGAATTATTCCTCGGACCGCTGATCATTAAAAACCGTCCGAAATACTATGCTGAATATATCGCGCATGAAGAGAAATTAATGAGAAAGCGTGCTCTCGGAGAAGAAAAATGCGCTGAATTACTAAAAAACTGGGAGAAGTACCTATGAAGCAAGACTATTATGTGAAAGATATTATGTCGGCAATGGAAAAGATCGCGCCGGCCGAACTCGCCTGTGAATGGGACCGTATCGGCCTGATGATCGGAGACGCGAATGAGAGAGTCAACGGAGTTCTTCTGGCGCTGGATGCGCAGTCTTCGTCGATCGATCACGCAATCTCAATTGGAGCAAATATGATCATCACTCACCATCCGCTGTTCTTTGATCCGCTTACCTCAGTGGATTATCACACACCGCGCGGCGCCAATGTACGGAAACTGATAAAGAATGATATTCATCTTTTTTCTGCCCATACAAATCTTGATAAAGCACCTCAGGGTGTCAATCATGCGCTGGCTACCGCACTGGGACTGGTCATGCAGATCAGTCTCGAGGATGTGGAAGTCGGGCTTTGCGGCAGTGTCGGCCAGGATTCCGTCTCGTTGTTTTCCTTTGCCGATATGGTGAAAAAAGAACTCGGCGCGAGCGGACTTCTGCTTAATACGGACAAGGATAAGGAAGTGTCACGGGTCTTTGTGCAGGGAGGTGCTTTTGAAGAGGAATCGATCCCTGTATTAAAGACTTACCGCGTTGATGTGGTAGTTACCGGTGAGATGAAACATCATAACATGATCGATCTGGAAGAGTCCGGGATCGCCGTGATCGCTGCCGGTCACGAGGTCACAGAACGCATAGTTCTGCCATCGCTTCAGGAACAGCTTTTGCACATATTGCCGAATTTGCCGGTTTCTGTGTATAACGGACATAAATGGTGATAAAAATCGCTAGAAGATTAGGAACTGTTCGATTATAATATACATGTTTTCTAAGCTGGACCGGATGATCGCGGGCACAAGTGCTGAAAAGCCGTGCGTGAGGAAAGTCCGGGCTCCATAGGACAAGGGTGCCGGGCAGTTCCCGGTGAAGGCAACTTTAAGGAAAGTGCAACAGAAAAGAAAACCGCCTTTTCCTTCGGGGAAAGGTAAGGATGAAAAGGCGAGGTAAGAGCTCACCGGCGGTGCGGTAACGTACCGGCCTTGTAAACCCCACCCGGAGCAACGCCATGGAAAGACATTACTGTGGTCCGCAGGTCTTGAGGAGGCGGCTTGAGCCGGAACGAGATTTCCGGTCTAGATAGATGATCATCCCTGACAGAACCCGGCTTACAGGTTCAACTTGGAAAATGTTATTTTGAAGAAAGAAGGATCAACACATGGCAGAATCTTACTTAAGTCGCGGAGTTTCTCCTACGAAAGATGACGTAAAGAAGGCGGTAGCAAATCAGGATAAAGGCGCTTTCCCAGGTGCTTTTTGCAAACTGATCGATGATCTGGCCGGAGATCCGGATTACTGTACGGCGATCCATGCGGACGGTGCCGGCACAAAATCTTCCGTTGCTTATATTGCATATCGTGAGACAGGTGATCTAAAGTGGTTCCGTGGCATCGCTCAGGATTCTCTTGTTATGAATACAGACGATCTTGCCTGTGTTGGTGCAATCGAAAAACTCTCTCTGTCCAATACGATCGGCAGAAATGCCCACCGTGTTGACGGTAAGTGCATCGCTGCTGTTATCGAGGGTTATAACTATATAGTCGGAAAACTGCAGGATATGGGATTCGATATCTCTATGTGCGGTGGTGAAACAGCAGATGTCGGCGATCTGGTAAGAACGCTGATCGTTGACTCTACACTGGTTACCCGTGTTGCGAAGAAAAATGTTATTAATGCAGCTAATATCAAACCGGGTCATGTGATCGTCGGTCTTGCCTCCTTTGGTCAGGCGACCTATGAAGATTCTTATAATTCCGGAATCTCTTCCAACGGCCTGACAGCTGCCCGTCATATGCTTCTTTGCAAAGATTACCTGAAAGAGTACCCGGAATCCGTTTCCGAGACGATCCCGGAAGATAAGGTGTACTGCGGTAAGTTCCGCCTGACGGATAAACTACCGAACAGCGAGCAGACGGTCGCCGAGGCTATCCTTTCTCCGACAAGAACATTCCTTCCGGTCATTCGTGACGTGCTTGATGCATACCGCTCATCTATTTCCGGTATCATCCACTGCACAGGCGGCGGACAGGCAAAGTGCCGTGACTTCGGAAAGAACATCCGCTTCATCAAGGATAATCTCTTTGATCTTCCGCCGATCTTCCAGGCGATCTATGAGTCCGGAGAGATTCCGATGAAGGAGATGTATCAGGTATTTAACTGCGGCCATAGAATTGAGTTCTACTGCGAAGAAAGTGCTGCTTCCGGCATCATGGAGATCGCGAAGAAGTACAATATCGATTCACGTATTGTCGGCCGTGTGGAGGCACTTCCTGAAGGCTCCGAGAATCAGGTCGTTATTCGTTCCAATGGTGAAGAATTCATCTACGGATAAATCATGTTTGGCAAAATGAGAAGAAGACGTATATCAGTTATGATTGTATCTATTTCGGTCGCAATCGCCCTGATTGCGTCTTCTTGTTCATTGGGCAGTATGCCCTCAAAAACAAGCAGTAGCGATACATCTTCTGATGAGACATCTGATACTTGCGGTGTGATCACAGATTCATCCATATCCGGTAATTCTTCTTCCTCGGACGATCCTTCAGCTACTGAGACAGGGGACCATTCTCTTGACTACAAACTGAAAGAACAGGCTGAAAAGTATATGGCGGTTCTTAGTTCCGGTGACCTTCAGGGTGTCATGGATTACTATAAAATAATTTTCCGGGAAATAATGGATCCGGTGTATGTCTGTTATGAAGATGTTTTCAGAACTCTGTTTTCCGATCTGGAATACTCTTATGGAGCTATATTTACCACGGACAATATCGATTATGATCTTACGGTGACTTGCAAGGTCCCGGATATTGATGCTTGTGTAGATACTGTTTTTGCAGATACAGAGTTTATGAAATCGGCCGCATCTGACTGGGTGACCAGCATAGTTGCTGATTATGAATCTATGGAGACTGTTTATGCTTTTGAGCGAATGAAAAATTCCATTCTTTTGGAAGCTTTAAGAAGGATAGAGGAAGGCGAATTCACTGAAAAGCTCATGATTACAGGATCTTTCCGGTTCCATGATAATGGCGGGAAAAATGACTGGGTATGTATAAAAACACCGGATTTTGTAAAAATGTGCGCACGGGATTACTACATGATGAAACTGGTGAATATTCATCCTGTAATGCAGCTGGACCTGATTCGTCTCACAGGTGAATCACTCATTGCAGACGGAACAATTAAGCAAAAGGCTTTTGATGATTTCATTTCTGCACACGAATCGGATTTCCTCGAAACTTAATACACCTGAATTAAAAAAATGTGTTGACATAGTCAGTATTCATCGTTATAATAATCAACGTTCGCGAAAGAAAAGCTTTTACGAATATGTACCTTTAGCTCAGTTGGTAGAGCAACTGACTCTTAATCAGTGGGCCCAGGGTTCGAGTCCCTGAAGGTGCACCAGTAAAGACCATCTCATTTGAGATGGTCTTTTTCGTTTTGTTTCCGTCGGTTGCTATTTTTTCATTTGAGGAATATAATCGAATAGTAATGAATACAGGGGGGAGATGCCCGCAATTCGGATTTCTATTCATGGAAATCTCTTTTTTTTAGGGCGAAAATTTTTTTCATGAACTCGAAAACGTTGATGTATATTATCAAGCGTATCGGGCTGGCGATTTTGACTGTGTGGGTGGTTATTACTGCTACTTTCTTTATCATGCATGCCGTTCCCGGTGGTCCGTTTATGAGTGAGAAAGCCATTACTCCGGCTACTCAGAAGGCTCTTGAAGCGAAGTATGGCCTCGATAAGCCGCTTTTCGAACAGTATGGTACATATCTCAAGGATGTAGTTACTAAACTGGATTTCGGTCCTTCTCTGAAACAGCGTGGACGTACTGTCAATGAGATCATCGGCGATGGCCTTCAGACATCTGCGAAACTTGGCTTGATAGCAGCTTTTTCTGCATTGCTGGTCGGTATTGTGCTTGGTTCTGTGGCGGCACTACGGCGCAATCATTTTATAGATAAACTGATCATGGTAATTACTACGGCTTTTGTATCTTTGCCGTCGTTTATAATGGGTTCTCTGCTATTAGTTTTCTTTGCCATCAAATTCCCGTTGCTTCCTGCAAACGGATCATCTGCCTCCGGTCTCATTCTTCCGATCATTACGCTGGCTCTTTATCCGATGGCATACATCACCAGACTGACGCGTTCTTCAATGCTGGACGTTCTCGGTCAGGATTATATCCGTACCGCTAAAGCGAAAGGCGTACCGCCGAGAAAGATCATCTTCGGTCATGCGCTTAAGAATTCCCTTATTCCTGTTATCACATATTTCGGACCGATGCTCGCGTATATCGTTACCGGATCTCTTGTTGTCGAGCAGATCTTTGCCGTACCGGGTATCGGACGTGCTTTCGTCAGCAGTATCACGAACCGTGACTATCCGATGGTTATGGGTACCACGATCGTTCTTGCTGCATTGATCGTCGTAATGAACCTTGTCAGTGATATCCTGTATAAGGTCGTCGATCCGCGTATTAATCTTGAGTAAGGAGGGGAATCATGGAAAAGAAAAAGATGTTCAGTATGCATGTTGATGTAGATTCTTTCCTCCCTGCTACAGATGAGGATAAGTCCTATATTGTTCAGATGCGTCCGTCCACTACTTTTTTTAAGGACGGCATTAAAAGATTAAAGAAGAATAAGATCGCGACGATCAGTTTCTTTCTTATTGTGATTATTACACTGGCCTCGATCTTTATCCCGTTTTTCTGGCCATATAAGTATGACAGTATGCTGGGTGTTACACCCGGAAAGCCGGTAGATGCTTCCTATAACAACCTGGCGCCTTTTGAATATGGTGCCACGGAGCAGGAAAAGATCGATGCCGGGGAGAGTGTATTCCCGCATGTTTTCGGTACAGATGCCTCGGGAAGAGACTATTTCATCCGTGTCATTTACGGAACTCGCATTTCTCTTGCGGTTGGATTCTTTGCCAGCCTCGTAGTACTTGTGATAGGAATGACGATCGGCTCGATAGCCGGATATTTCGGAGGTAAAGTCGATCTTATCATCATGCGTATCGTCGATATTATCTATTCACTTCCGGATATGTTGATGGTCATTCTTCTTGCTTCGGTAATGAAGATGACACTGGGTCCTGTGATCGAGGGAACCGTATTTGATAAGATCGGAAGTAACATCATCAGTTTGTTTATCGTATTTGGTCTTCTGTACTGGGTATCGATGTCCAGACTTCTTCGTGGACAGATCCTTTCCCTTCGAGAGCAGGAGTACGTCCTGGCATCCAGAGCTGCCGGTGCGAAGGGTTCGTGGATCATTAAGAAGCATCTTCTGCCGAACTGTATCAGTGTTGTTATCATCTCTACGGCACTTCAGATCCCGAGTGCGATCTTTACCGAGAGTTATCTTTCCTTCCTCGGACTTGGTGTTAACGCTCCGATGCCATCTCTCGGTTCTCTGGCATCAGATGCCCTGTATGGTATTACATCATATTCCTATAGACTTGTTATCCCGGCAGTTGTTATCTCTCTGATCGTTCTTTCACTGAATCTCTTTGGTGACGGTCTCCGTGATGCATTTGACCCGAAGCTTCGTAAATAAGAAAGGAGGAGAAGAACATGGCATTGCTAGAAGTTAAAGACCTGCATACATCATTCTTCACTCCTGCCGGTGAAGTAAAAGCGGTCAATGGAATCTCATTTAATCTCGAAAGAGGAAAAGTATTAGGTATCGTAGGTGAATCCGGTTCCGGTAAATCCGTAACAGCGTATTCGATCATGCAGATACTGGCAAGTACAGGTAAAATCGTTTCCGGTTCGATCATGTTTGACGGGCAGGAACTTGTCAATTCCGGTGAAAAGGTGATGAAGACGGTCCGTGGAAATAAGATCTCTATCATTTTCCAGGATCCGATGACCAGCTTGAATCCGACATATACGATCGGTCATCAGCTGATGGAAGCGATCCTGCTTCATACTAACCGTAATCGTCAGCAGGCGAGAGAAAGAGCTATCGAGATGCTCCGACTCGTAAACGTAAATGAGCCTGAAAAACGTATGAAACAGTATCCGTTCGAGTTCTCCGGCGGTATGCGGCAGCGTGTCATGATCGCTATGGCACTTGCCTGTGAACCGGATATTCTTATCGCGGATGAGCCGACTACGGCACTGGATGTTACCATCCAGGCACAGATCCTCGAACTGATGAAGTCTCTTCAGGAAGAGCTTGGAATGGCGATCATCATGATCACCCACGATCTCGGCGTTGTTGCCCAGCTTTGTGACGAGGTTATCGTCATGTACGCAGGTTCTATCTGTGAACAGGGAACGGCGGAGGAAATCTTCTATAATCCTTGTCATGAATATACTAAGGGTCTTATCCGATCCATTCCTACCGCAGATTCTGCCGGTACAAGGCTGAAACCGATAAGCGGTACTCCGATCGATCTTCTGAATATGCCGAAAGGCTGCCCTTTTGCACCTCGATGTGAGAATGCGATGAAGATCTGCCTTAAGGAAAGATGCGAGAGAATGCGTATCAATGAAGACCATCAGGCAGCATGCTGGATGAATGTGAAAGCCGGTGTGGAAGATGGTTCGATCGAACTTGTTAAACCTGAGCAGAAGTCAGACGATACAGTCAAAGAAGAGAAGAAGGGTGGTGAGACCGAATGAGTGATAACGAAAATACCCCGATCATCGAGGTCAAGAACCTAAAACAGTACTTTAATATCAACGTCGGTCTTTTCCGTAGCAAACCTCTGAAGGCGGTGGATGATGTTTCTTTCTCCATTAAGAAAGGTGAGACGCTCGGCCTTGTAGGGGAGTCCGGCTGCGGTAAAACTACGGTTGGCCGTACACTGCTTCACCTTTATAAGCCGACATCCGGCTCTGTTTTCTATAAGGGAAAAGAGATCAAGACGAAGTCTGATATCGCCGAGTTTAGAAAAAAAGCAACAATGGTGTTCCAGGATCCGTATTCTTCTTTGAATCCGAGAATGACAGTATCCGATATTATTGGAGAGCCTCTGGACATTCATAAGGTATATAAGAATTCCAAAGAACGTCATGACCGTATCCTTGAGCTGATGGGTCAGGTAGGATTAAACTCCGAGCACGCTTCGAGATATGCCCATGAGTTCTCCGGCGGACAGCGTCAGCGTATCGGTATAGCGAGATCACTTGCGCTCAATCCTGATTTTGTCGTTTGTGACGAGCCTGTTTCCGCTTTGGATGTTTCGATCCAGGCGCAGGTCATTAATATGTTTGACGAGCTTCAGGCGAAGATGGGTCTTACATACCTGTTTATCGCGCACGACATCCTGGTCGTCCGTCATATCAGTGACAGGATCGCGGTTATGTATCTTGGTAAGATGGTTGAACTTGCCGATTCTAAAGAGATCTATGAACACTCGCTGCATCCTTACACAAAATCACTGATGTCTGCAGTGCCTCAGCCGGATCCGAAGATCGCGCGTGCGAATAAGCGTATCGTTCTTTCCGGCGATATTCCAAGTCCGCTCAATGCTCCTTCCGGATGTCCTTTCCGTACGAGATGCGCTTATGCACAGGAGTGCTGCGCTGAGTCGATGCCGGAGCTGAAAGAAGTGTCCAGCGGTCACTTTGTTGCATGCCACAGGGTAAATGAGATCGGATAACGGTTCTGCTGTGGCGTAATTAATCAGATTCAAATATATGCGTGGTTCTCTCGCGTATTTTGAAAATAAAATTAAAGGGGATAAGATATGAAAAAGATTCTTGCGTTAGTATTATCTGCTTCGATGCTCATTGGCCTGGCAGGTTGTAAGAAATCTACAAAGAAAAAGGCCGGCAGTTCTCTGGCTGTTTGTCTTGCATCGGAACCGGATACCCTTGATCCGGCTTTAAACTCTTCTGTTGATGGAGCAACATTGGTCAGCCACCTGTTTTCCGGACTGGCTAAATGGGAGATGGATCCGAGCGGTAAGCTTAAGATCGTTCCGGATGCTGTAAAAGAACTGGTAAAAGGTGTCGTAAACGAGGACGGAACAGTAACTTATACGTACACGCTCCGTGACAACCTTAAGTGGTCCGACGGTAAAGATGTAACTGCGGAGGATTTTGTATTCTCCTGGCAGCGTGCAGCTTCTGTTGAGCTTGCTGCTGACTACGGTTATATGTTTGAAGTCATTGACGGCTATGATGAGGTAACAGCAGAGAATCCGTCTCCGGATGCTAAGCTTAATGTAAAAGCACTCGATGATAAGACACTCGAAGTAACCCTTGAAAACGAGATTTCCTACTGGGATGAACTTCTTGCCTTCCCGGCATATTTCCCGGTACGCTCGGATGTTGTTTCCAATGAGAGCTGGTCCACAGATCCGAAGACCTATATTTGCAATGGTCCATATACGATCACAGGATGGGAGCACAACAGCCTTATCACACTTACTAAGAATGATAAGTATGTCGATGCAGACCAGATCAAGATGGAAAAGATCGAGTTCTATCTCTCAGACGATGAGAACAACATGCTGACAAACTTCCAGAACGGCGCTTGGCAGCTGATCGACGATGTTCCGACAAACGAGATCCCGAACCTCAAGGCAAAGTATCCGGATGAATTCGTAGTTACAGGTCAGATCGGTACTTACTATGTCTGCTGGAATATCAATGAAGAGATCCTCCCGGCAAACAGCGGTCTTTCCGGTATTGAGGCGGAGAAGGCAAAGGCTGAGATCAGATCTGCTATCGGACTTCTTTTCGATAGAAACTACATTGTTGAAGAAATCGGTCAGGCAGGTCAGGTTCCGGCATCTTCATTCGTTGCTATGGGTATGACAAATCCGGATGGTACTGAGTTCTATAAGACTGCAGGACATAACGACGGATTTGATGGATATTATAATGTTTCCAAGGATGCATTTGAGTCCAACTTTAATTCTGCTGTTGAAATTCTTAAGAAGTACTATGCATATGATGAAGCTTCTAAAAAGTTCACGAATTTCCCGACTCTGACTTACCTCTACAATACAAACGAAGGCCATAAGGCGATCGGCGAGTATCTGCAGAGTGCTCTGGCTAGTATCGGTATCACGATGAATCTTGAAAACCAGGAGTGGAATACATTCCTTAACACAAGAAAGAACGGCGATTATTCTATCGCTCGTAACGGCTGGCTGGCTGACTATAACGATCCAATTAGCTTCCTGGATATGTGGACATCCGCTTCCGGTAACAACGACGTTCAGTTTGGTAAGGGTGCGAATGCAGAAGTTGCTATGTATGATATGGATCTGACACCTTACGGCTATGATATCAACGTTAAGAACGGCACATGGGCAGAGACCTATGATGTTCTTATCAGCACGATCAAGAGCTGCGCAGACACAGAGACCCGCTATAAGCTTATGCATCTGGCTGAAGACCTGCTGATGTCGACCGGCTGTATCGTTCCTCTGTATTTCTACACAGATATTTATATGATCAACAAGAATGTCACCGGATTCTTCTCCAACCCTCTGGGCTACAAGTACTTCATGTACTGTGAAGTGAAGGAAGGCTGATCCTTTAAAACTGGTCATATCTGGGCACTGGCCGGGATTTCCCGGCCGGTGCTTTTTTTATCGTTTGAAAGAGTGCGTTTATATACAGTTATTGTGATATAATCAAAAGTTGTAACGGCGGCTTTCTGCCGCGATGTAAGGAGGAAGTAAAGAATGGATAACAAGTTCAGTGTCGAAACCAATTGTGTACAGGGCGCATATCAGCCGAAAAACGGTGAATCAAGAGTAATGCCGATCGTACAGAGTACGACTTGGAAGTATTCATCCACGGAACAGATGGGAAGACTTTTCGATCTTGAAGAGAGCGGATATTTCTACACACGTCTCGCAAATCCGACCAGTGATCTGGTGGCAGCAAAGATCTGCATGCTCGAGGGCGGTGTTGCTGCGATGCTTACTTCTTCCGGACAGGCTGCGAATTTCTTCGCTATTTTCAATGTCTGCGAGGCCGGTGATCACATTGTTTGTTCTTCTGCGATCTACGGCGGTACATATAATCTGTTCGCACACACCATTAAAAAGATGGGAATTGATGCAACATTCGTATCCCCGGATGCAACAGAAGAAGAGATCCAGGCAGCGATCAAACCAAATACCAAGCTTGTTTTCGGTGAGACGATCGCTAACCCTGCTCTGAATGTCCTTGATATCGAAACATTTGCGAAAACAGCTCATAAGAACGGCCTCCCTTTCATGATCGATAATACATTTGCTACTCCGATCAACTGCCGTCCGATCGAGTGGGGTGCGGATATCGTTATCCACTCCACAACAAAGTACATGGACGGTCATGCGACATCTGTTGGCGGATGTATCGTAGATGCCGGTACTTTTGACTGGGCGAAATATCCGGAAAAGTTTGCCGGTCTTGTTGAGCCGGATGAAACTTATCACGGCGTGTCCTATACAGGCCGGTTCGGCAAGTCTGCGTTTATTATGAAAGCAGTAGCTCAGCTGATGCGTGACCTCGGTTCTATTCCGGGTCCGATGAATGCGTTTCTTCTGAATATCGGTCTGGAAACTCTGCATCTGCGTATGCCTCGTCACTGCGAGAATGCACTGGCGGTTGCCGAGTATCTGCAGAAGCATCCGAAGATCGCATGGGTTTCTTATCCGGGTCTTCCTGGTGATAAAGAATATGCCAAGGCACAGAAATATATGCCGAACGGAACCTGCGGTGTTCTTTCCTTTGGTGTAAAGGGCGGAAGAGAGGCTTGCGTGAAATTTATGGATTCTCTGAAGCTTGCGGCTATCTGCACTCATGTTGCTGACTGCAGAACCTGCGTACTCCATCCGGCTTCCCATACACACCGTCAGATGAATGACGAAGAACTTGCGGCTGCTGGCGTAAGTCCGGATCTTATCCGTTTCTCTGTCGGTATCGAAAATAAAGACGATATCATCGCAGATATTGAGCAGGCTCTGGCAAACGTTTGATCTGTCGGGTTTAATTTCCGAAATCGATTTCGAAAAAGCATTTCTTTTTACGCTCCTTTTATGTAGAATAGAAGGAGCGTAAATATTTCTCTTAAGGAGGATCAAGACATGAAAATTTATAGCGTTTTGGATAAAGAATTCGCACCATATGGTAAAGTTCTTACCGGCTACGATGTATCCGATCTTATCAAGGCTCTTGATGAGAAGACACCTCTTCCGGATGGCGTCGAGTACGTGATGAGCTGTGCTGACCTTGAGTACACGAAAGCTTTTGGTGTTCTTCAGAACAATGCATATGGCGGTATGCCGATCCAGCTCGGTTACTGCAACGGCCATAACACAAAGCTTAACTGCCTCGAATATCACCGTGACAGCGAATTGAACATCGGTTCAACCGATTTTATCCTGCTTCTTGCCAAGGCTGACGATATCGTTGACGGTAAACTCGACACATCTAAGGTCATGGCTTTTAAGGCGGAAAAAGGACAGGTAGTCGAAGTTTACGAGACATCCCTGCACTATGCTCCGTGTTCTGCAAAGAAGGGTGAAGGCTTCAAGGTAGTTATCGCTCTGCCGAAGGGCACGAATGGTGCTGTTCCGGCTCTTACAGCTTTCAACGAAGAAGATAAGTGGATGACAGCCTGCAACAAGTGGCTCCTGGCTCATGAGGAATCCTCTGAAGCAAAGAGCGGCGCGTATGTCGGTCTTACCGGCGTAAATCCGGATATTGCAGATCTCATCTGATCCATTCGTTCGAAATAGAAGAATAAGAGAATCTCCTCCGCGGTGATCGTATCGCGGGGGATTTTTTATGGAATTATATGGATCGATTATTATAAAAATATTCAAATGTGGAGAAAATGTGAAATAATGTGATAAAAACTATTGCAAAATTGTGAATGTCATGATATATTGCGCGTGTGAGGATATTAGTCCGCGTATTTGGGGGTTGGACGCGGAAGAATTTCTTTGGTGGAGGTATGTCACCCGTGAACAAGGTATCCTCATATCGTCAGAAGATGATGGGTCTTATTCTGACAATTTCTTTGCTTCTTAGTTTTCTCCCTGCGTCCAGACTCCTTGCTGACGGAACACAGCCTCTGAATGTTGAGTCGTATTCGGCATGTGCATTTCAGAATGACTTGAGCCTGGTGTATTACTACAAGATCAAATCGCCGGGCGACTTTATTAATATCCGCCTTCGCGTGGCGTATCAGAGATTCGATTATAACAACCCGGGTGCATATACCTGGGAGACCAGTGATATCCGT
>ONFC01000093.1 GCA_900317035.1 uncultured Eubacteriales bacterium | reverse complement strand
CAATGAGTTTGAAAAAGAACTCGACGACTGGGGCGCGGTCATCATCAAGTGCTGGGTGCAGATCGATAAAGATACGCAGCTTGCACGATTTACCGACCGTCAGAATACACCGGAGAAGCAGTGGAAAATCACGGAAGAAGACTGGCGTAATAGAGAGAAGTGGGACGTCTATGAAGACGCCATCAACGAGATGATCCAGAAGACTTCAACCAAGTTTGCTCCGTGGCATGTCCTCGAATCTGTCGATAAGAAATATGCCCGCATCAAAGCACTCGAGATCGTCATCAAAGAACTCGAGAAAAAACTGAAGTAAGATCGTAAGCTTGAATCGATGATAAAAAAGAAGTGCTTCCTTTTCCGGAAGCACTTCTTTTGTTTTCAGATCATTGGTCAGGGGCGTATCGCCTTGTGGGCTTTCTTGACCTCGTACATCTTCGCATCTGCGATCCTTAAGTATTCCTCGGAGAAAGAGCGGATCGTTTCTTCGTCATTTCCGGCATTCTTTGGCGGGATCTTGATACATACTCCGGTACTGACATCGAGAGGATAGACCTTCTTGTCACGGCGGACGCACTTCTGGATATATTCGGTCAATGACTGGACATAGATCGTTGCTTTTTCCTCGGAATAATTCTTCGCGAGAACGACGAACTCATCACCGCCGGTACGCAGGCACACTTCACCGTTGATCGCGGCGAGACGCATGCCGTCGGCAATCGTGGTGAGACTGTAATCGCCTTCTTCGTGACCGTAGTTATCGTTGGTGAGCTTTAGATTATCCATGTCGATCATCATGACTCCGATCGGGACACCTTCTTTCTGGCATGCCTGGAACATCTCCGAGAAGAAGGGTTCATAGCCGCGGCGGTTATAGAGATTCGTCAGCATGTCGCGGTTATAAAGATTCTCCAGACGCTGTACTGCGAGGTTCAGTTTGTGGCGGATCCTCCAGTTCTCCAGCATAGATCCGAGGTTTACGTACCAGGATTTCATCGACAGGGAATCGATGGACTCTTTCTGAGGGGAAACGATGAGGTAACCCATGTAGTACTGCAGATGGTGGATCGCACAGATATAATACGGGTTCGGATCTGAAAGAAGATCCGGCGGAAGCAGGTCTTTCTTGCGGAAGACTTCACGCTTCACGGGCTCTGCGCCGATAAAGCCGGCGACGACGGTCATCTCTTCGTCCTGCTTGGAGAAATCAGGTGGGATCACGCGCTGTTCCTCCCATTCCGGTGCCAGACACAAAAGCATATTCGTAAAGCCGGATTCGATGGACGAGTTCTCCGTGATCTCCTGGAAGCATTCATCCATCGTCTGTGCGCTCGAGACACTCAGGATCAGATTCGTCGTGGACTGCGCCAGAACAGAGACACGATCCATACGGCGGGTATAGAGGCTTCGTATATCTTCGATGTTATAGGTGTTCATGGACTTGCATCCGCAGGACTGGTTGCAGATCAGGTCGCCGGGAATGAGGATATCGTCTTTGATCGTTTCGCCGTCCCATATTTTCTTTAAGGTGAAAACACCTTCATAGCCGGAAGCAGAGAAGGGCTGAGCGACAGTCGTGATCGACGGATATCCCTGATTCGCCTCATCAAGACCGTCGTAGCCGGTAATGATGATATTTCCCGGAATGTCGATCCCTCTCTTATGACAGGCTTCAACCAGACCGACGGCAGAGTAGTCGTTGGCGCAGACGATAGCGTCCGGGTACTTCTTCCCGTGTTTTTCACAGTCGGCAAGGATGTAGTCGAGCGCAGGCTCTCCGCAATCATGCCAGAGTGTGCCGTAGTAGATCTTGTCCTGATCGAAGGGAATGCCGTGCGATTCGAGAGATCTGCGGTACGCATCGATCCTCGGCTGGGTAAAGGGACGCTCTTTAAGACCGGCCAGATGATAGATATCCTTGCAGTTATGCTTTTCGATAATATGGTCGATGAGAGTTGTGAATGAGTCGTTTTCGTTTGTCACGACATTGAGGTAGCGGGGATCCTGTCCGCCGACATTCACGATCGGGATCGAAACATTGCTGAGTCTTTCGTCCAGATGCTTCTGCGAGTATGGACCATATGCAAGATCCACACGGATGATCCCGTCGAAATCATCGAGATCCGGAAGCTCAAAAGCTGCGATATCGCCCTCGTCGTAGTTCTTATATTCGTCATATAGCCTGGTGGTGAAATCATCACTGAAAGTAACGAAGAAAATGGCCTTGATGCCGAGTTCGAGTGCGGCCTTGCTGATGCCGTCCTGGATCGCATGTGCCATCGGCTCATAGATATTCGGTGAAAATACAGCTATCTTTTTTCTCTTTCCCATATGCTGCCTCGCAAGTTATTTGTCAAATGCTCCAAGTGCTTTTGCCAATGAAAAAATTTTTTATCAACAAAGAGTATTATATACGAGAAGTGTGGCAAAGTTGTGAATTGTTTTTAGTCGGTATAAGTTTGATATAATAGGGAAAAACGAACGAGGTATATGGTTTTGGGACAGAAGCATGGAAAGAAGATATTGTGGATCGTACTGATCATTCAGATCCTGTCGGTAATAGGGATCGTCATGCTTCCTGCGCATCGCCGGAATCCGGATTTTTACACTGAACTGAAGGGCGAGGGAAGTGCACCTCTGTTTCAGCTTCAAAAGACATCCGACGAAGAAAACCCCGAAGTATATACAGAAGAGATCCCGCTTACGGCCGGCGAATACATAGTTACAGTGCACTACTCGTGCTCGTCCTCCGGAAATCTGATTAGTATCCTGTCGGATACCCTTGATTCGGAAAATGTCGGACGTACGAGGTGGACGATCCTTGATCCGAAGACAGATTCGGCGTCGGTTGCTTTTTCTCTTGAACAGGATGTCCCGGATAATAAGATCGTAGTGGTCTGTAAAGATAAGGAAGGCCTTGAAATAAGCAGCATTTCCGTAAAGAATTTAAATACGGCTGTACCATTTCGGGTCCAGACGGCCGCAAGAATAGCGACATGGTTATTCTTCTGCGTACTGATCGATTTCTTCCTGTATCTTTATCTGAACTATCCGGAAAGACGGAGATCCTATACTGTCCTGATCCTGATTACGGTCGTTGTGTCACTCCGGATGATCGTTCCGGTGCATTACCTTCCGTTTGGAGACGATCTTTTCTTCCATATCAACCGCATCTTCGGCATCCGTGACGGGATCGCAAGAGGGGTCCCCTGGGTCAAGATCCAGCAGAACTGGTACAACGGTTACGGATATGCTGTCGGAGTGTATTACGGGGATACTCTTTTATACCTGCCGGCGATCTTTAACCTTTCAGGATTACACATCCACGCGAGCTATAAACTCTTTATTTTCCTGATGCATCTGCTGACGGCTTTCTCGGCATATTTCTGTTTCCGCAGGATGTACGGGGATAATATCGGGTGTGTCTCGAGCATCGTGTACAGCTTCCTTTTCTTCCGCTGGGTCGATGTATACCATCGCTCGGCGATCGGTGAATTCTGTGCGATCACTTTCCTGCCGTTCCTGATCTATGCGGTTTATCTTCTCTGGAAGGATAGATATAAAGAATCCGCACTCATGTTTGTTATCGGATTTTCCGGTGTGCTCCACAGCCATGTGCTCTCATGCGAATTGGCCATCTTCCTGGTATTCCTGCTCCTTATCTGCAGTCCGAAGAAAACATTTCAGAAGAAGAGGATACTCTCGCTTCTGGTATCTGCTTTTTGGGTAGTTCTGGTAAATCTGTCTTATATCGTGCCATTTATCGATATTGCGATGTCTCGAAGCATCAACGCGATGAAAAGCACTGCGAACAAAAAGTACGGATTCCTTCACCAGATCTCCTCGGCGCGCCTGAATCTTCTTATCCTGATTGCTTTTATTCCGGTGCTGGTATCCCTGCTCTTCGCCATCGTGAAGGTCTATAAGGAAAAGTTCCTTTCTTCGAAAGAGCAGACGAAGCAAAAAGAAGAAAAATCATCCTGCTTCTCGATCCGCGTGCTTCTTATTTTGACGACTGTTTTTCTGTTTATGAGTTCTCCCGTTTTCCCATGGAAAATCATCGTGGATGCGGGCCCCATCGGAGCTTTGTTTGTAAGTCTGCAGTTCCCGTGGCGTTTTCTTACTCTTGCCGGAATTCTTGCTGCTGTTATTGTCTGTGAGATCCTGTCCGGAGTGGATGCTACCGAGAAAGCGGGACAGCTCATATGGATGTGCCTGATCCTCTTTATGGTCCTCCCGGGATTCTTCTATTCGTTCTCCGGATATGAAAAAGTGAGCGCGGCAAGCTTTTCAACTACGGGAAGTACACTTCTTTCCCGATGGAACAGCCAGCATGAGTATCTGATCGAAGGAACGGATGTCAACGATCTTTCTCCGGAATACCATACTTCCGGAGATGTTCACATCACCTCCTATGAGAAGGACGGAACATCGGTGGACTTCTCCTATGACACAACCTCCGGAGGAGCGATCGATCTTCCGGTGTTTAACTATCCCCATTATCAGGCATCTGTGGAAAATGGCGGAGACCTCCCGATCTCGGATGGTGAAAATCATCGTATCCGGATAGATCTTCCTTCCGGTACGAATGGAACAGTGCATGTCCGTTTCCATACCCCGATCCTCTGGATACTATCACTCATCGTAACTTTACTGGCGTGGGGATCCCTTTTCGGGTACTGGTTTTATACAAGAAAGATCTGTTCCCCAAAACCTAAGAAAAATGAGATTTCTTCGTAAAGAATAATTGACCCATATATATGCCCGATGATAAAATATGTATGTTGGAAACAGGGTTTGTGAAGTGTTTTTTCTTGGGGTATAGGCTATGTGTTCTTGTGCGATAGTAGCTCATCTGTATTCTTTAGTAAGTGCTTGCTCAGCTCCCGTTTTCAGGCGTGTATATAAACTGGCTATGTAATGCGTGTTGATTTCCGTGCAAACGAAAGACAACACGCATTTTGTTTTTCCGAATGATCGTGGATCGTCGGGAAAGACGGAAACAGATGACAATAGAAGTGGAGGGGAAGAAAGTATGTTGAAAAGGTCTAAGAAGAAAATTGCGAAGATCGCATCGCTGATTCTGTCAGCCGCTCTTTTCGTTCCGGCCATGTACGGAATGACCGTGAAAGATTTTGTCCGTGCGGATGACACAGTGGCGAAGACAACAAGCAATACAAAACTTGGTGTTAACGGACTTCATAATCCGGCTGTACCTGCTTCGATAGATTCTGCATGGCAGGGAAGCTATGTATATTTCGGAAACTATCAGGGAACCCCTATTAAGTTCCGAGTTTTGGATAATAGCACGACAAAGTATTCTGCTGAAAAAACGATGTTTCTTGATAGCGATAGAACGCTTTACAATAGAGTGTTTGATGGCGATTTTGATTTACAGACAGGAACCAGTACATGGGCGGAATCTGATATAAAAGATGGTCTGAATGGAAGCGAATTCCTGAATAAATCCGGTGTGTTTACCGAGATTGAGAAAAGTTCGATTGCAGAAAGTCGGATAGACGGTCATACATTATCGAACATCGATAATACAGCAATAGACATTTGTAGAAATTATGTCGGACTTGGAGGAGAAAAAGTATTCCTTCTGGATGTGGAAGATGTCTGCAATCAAGCCTATGGATACTATGGCGACATGACAACAAAAGGGAATCCTCATCCGAATCTGGTCAAGAAACCGGAAGATAATTCGTGGAGCTTCAACACTTGGTGGTTGAGATCTGCTGCATATGATGATTCATGGGCTCCTGGTCTGGATAAAGCTGCTGCGATGTTTATCAATCTTCGCGATTATCTTGTCAACGAGGAAGAACTAGGAGTCGCTCCTGCTTTGAACATAAGCCATGATTCCATCCTTTTCTCCACTGCTGTTAAGGGCACGTATGGTGAACTTGGAACAGAGTATAAACTGACACTTATTGATCCGGAACTCCAGGTTTCCTTGACCGGAGATTTCACGAAGACGGGTCTGAAGATCACGGTTCCGTATAGCCTTACCGGAGACTCCGTTAACGCGAATACGAAAATGTCCTACATGTTTACCAGTAAAGCGCTCGGTGAAGCAGGAAACACGATCCTTGCTTACGGCACCATGAATCAGGAAAACAGCCAGGCGGGCAGTTTCTACCTGTTTAAGGGACTTACGGGAACATGGGGGCAGGACTATCATGTGTATGTCTTTGCAGAGAATGTAAACGGAACATATGAGTCGGACTATGCAAGTGCTCCGGTTGAACTTGCTGTTTCAAATCCGGGTCCGGTCTTCAGCGGAAAGACGACACAGAATACGAAACTCGGAACCAAGCAGATGAAGACTCCGGCAGTTCCGCAATCTGCGAATGATGCATGGAACGGATCCTTTGTATATTTCGGAAAGTATGAGGGACAGCCGGTACTTTACCGCGTGCTGGATCCGAACAGCAATATTTTCGGTTCGAATACGCTTTTCCTCGATTGTGACGAAGGCTTGTATCTGGACTATTTTGATGAAGAGAATCAGACCAATAACTGGAACGACAGTGACATTCGTGCCAACCTGAACGGAGACTCGTTCCTGAATAAAGACGGTGTGTTTACAAGTGCAGAGAAAGCATCGATCGCCGAAAGTGAGATCTCCGGCCATCCGCTGACCGGTATCCTTCAGAGCGCAATCGACACCTATGGAAACTATGTGGGTCTTGATGGCGATAAGGTCTTTGTACTGGATGCCGAAGATACATTTAACGCAAGTTACGGATACTGTAACGGCTGTAGTGATATCCTCGGTTACACGAATTACAATAAATTCTATGATGGACAATTATACGCCTGCTGGCTGAGAAACGCGGCAGGATCCTGGCAGGGAACATCTAGCTTGTGCGCAGGAACCATTCCTCAGAACTCCAGAATGGAAGTGTACGCTGATTATGCGGTTGCCCCTGCATTGAACGTAAGCCAGGATTCGATCATCTTCTCGACAGCCGTTGAAGGTGATTACGGAGTTCTCGGATCCCAGTATAAACTGACGCTCAAAGATCCGGATATCGGTCTGACAGTCGGTGGTCTTGAAGTAAACGGACGATCGGTATCTTTCAACTATAGTGTGAATGGATCTCATAAAAACGAGGTAACACAGATCTCGTATCTGGTCGTAAAGAAAGCAACCGGATTCCCGAAATACGATACCATTGCTGCGTATGGAGCTGTAACTCTTAGTGGTAATTATGGTGGAGATTTTGAGCTTCCGGCGAATCTGACCGGTGATTTCGGAACAGACTATAAGGTCTATATTCTGGCGGAAGATATTAACGGCACGTTTGAGACAGATTATGCCGACATGGCCGAACTGACCCTCCCGAAGATCGTCTTTGATCTTACCAACGGACCGATCACCTGTGATCAGGAACAGCTGGACGCACTTGCTGAGCTTTATTGGAACGGTGATATCGATGCGGATGAACCGATCGAAGACAGCGTTGATCTGAATAGAATCGATGTTGATATGGATGGAACATGGGATTTTGAACTTAAAAACTTTGTCCTGACAAAAACAAGCGATTGCAGCATCAAAACGAAAAAAGAGTTTACTACTCTTAAAAATTTTGCATCGGTTACATTTATCGTCGGAGCTGCTCCGCGGATCGCGCGTCACGCAATTCGCTTGACCGGAAGTATCGGTGTGAAGTTCGGTGTTGATTTCCCGGATGGAACGGATGTGAGCAAATGCTATGTTGAATTTGTGACATCGACAGGCAGAAAGACCACAGTCAGAACATCTTCGGCAGGAGAAACGGATTCTTCGCGCTACTATATCTTTAGCATCAATTGTCTTGAAATGGCAGATGAGATCACTGCAACATTGTACTATGACGGAGAGGCGATCCAGACAGACACGTATTCCGCTATGGCATACATTTTGCATGTTAAGAACAATGCGGGCCGATATGATGAGCGTGTGGTCGATCTTGTGGATGCCTTGCAGAAGTACGGATACTACATGCAGAAATCCGATTGGTCAGACAATGTGAGCCACTATGCGATTCCGAAGCCGTCCCGGACATTGTCAAGTGCCGATGTTGATAGAGCCACAACAGAATTGAATCTGGATGCATTGTGCGGTATTCAGAAGAATCTGGGCACTTCGGGAATCTCGTCCAGCATGAAGATCT
>ONFC01000075.1 GCA_900317035.1 uncultured Eubacteriales bacterium | reverse complement strand
GCTCCGACGGTAAAACCGGAGAACGGAGCATACGCATTTTCACGCGCTTTTTTCGCTTCACTCAGAAGTTTTTTCTCATCGATCTTCTTTTCCATTTTTGTCCCGCCTTTCCTCTTAGTTATCACCAATATCCAGACGCTGTTTTCTTCTCCGCTTTTCGCCGGAGCTTACTTCACGAGGCGGCTCGTTCCGAGTCTGTCTGCACCTGCTTCGATCATGGCCTTCGCAAATCCTTGATTCCGCCGGCGGCTTTTACCTTCACTTCCGGAGCGGAATACTTACGGAGGAGTGCGACGTCTTCGACCGTTGCTCCACCCGTGGAAAAACCGGTCGAGGTCTTGATGAAGTCTGCTTTTGCTTTACTTACGAGCTCGCACATCTTGATCTTCTCTTCATCCGTGAGCTGGCAGGTCTCGATGATGACCTTGAGGATCACGCCTTCGCATGCTTCTCTCATCGCGAGAAGTTCCAGATAGACCCGGTCGAAATTACCGTTTTTCACATCGCAGAGATTAATGACCATATCGATCTCCGTGGCACCCTGACGGATCGCTTCCTTCGCCTCGAAAACTTTTGTCGCTGCGGTGCTGTATCCGTTCGGGAAACCGATGACCGTGCACACCGGCAGCCGTCCTTTCAGGAACTGCGCAGCATCATTCACGTAGCACGGCGGGATGCATACGCTCGCCGTACCAGCGGCAAGAGCTGCCTCACAGAGTGCTTTTATCTCAGAAAGCGTGGAGGTCGTACGAAGCAGCGTGTGATCCACCTTGCTTAAAATCTTCTTCTCTTCATCGGTATAGTTCGTCATAAGTATCATCCTTTCAGTTTAAGCGCATTTCTTTCCAGAACGATTCTCCATCGAGATTATTCGTATTGATCCCGAAGTAATCCCCGATCGTTTTCGCGATGTCCGCGAAGCTTGATCTCGTGCCGAGATCTGTTCCGGGACGGACTCTGTCGCCATAGGCCAGGAACGGCACATTCTCTCTGGAGTGATCGGTCGATGGTGTCGAAGGATCGCATCCGTGATCGGCCGTGATCATGAGGATATCGTCCTTGCCCATACGTGACAGGATCTCGGGCAGGCGGTCATCAAAATACGTCAGCGCCTGTGCATATCCGTGCACGTCATTTCTGTGTCCGTAGAGCATATCGAAGTCCACGAGGTTAACGAAGATCAGGCCCTCTTTCTGCGAATCCATCGCCCCCAGTGTCTGCTCGATCCCGTCGATATTTCCGGATGTCCGCACCGTCGTGCCGACTCCTTTTCCCGCGAAAATATCGTAGATCTTTCCGACACCATAGACCGGGATCCTCGCCTCTGTCAGATCGTCCAGAAGAGTCGGTCTCGGCGGCTCGAGTGAGAAATCGTGGCGGTTCGAAGTTCTTGTGTAGTTCGGATATTCACCGGTAAAAGGTCTCGCGATGACTCGTCCGACACCGTGTTTTCCGGTCAGGATCTTCCTTGCGATCTCACAGTAGCGGTAGAGTTCCTCCACCGGCACCACATCCTCGTGCGCGGCGATCTGGAAGACACTGTCCGCCGAAGTATAGACGATCAGGTCGCCGGTCTTCACGTGCTCCTGCCCGAAGTCACGGATCACCTCCGTGCCGGAATAGGGCTTATTGCACAGTGTTTTCCGCCCTGTCTGCTTCTCAAACTCCGATATCACTTCCTCCGGAAAACCGTCCGGATAAGTAGGAAGCGGCTCCGGCGAGATGATACCGGCGATCTCCCAGTGGCCGATCGTCGTGTCCTTGCCCATCGAGGCCTCCTGAAGTCTCGCCCAGGCACCGACACCTCCACTGTCTCTTTCTTCATACGGGAGCGCACCTTCGATGCACCCCATGCCGATCCTCTTCATATTTGCTATGGAAAAAGCACTGTCCTTCGAGCAGGCGGCAAGTGTATGCGACCCTTCGTCTCCGAAGGCTGCCGCGTCTTTCGCACCGCCGATCCCGCAGCTGTCCAGCACGATCAGGATAACTCTTTTACCCATACTGATCCCTCTTTCGTTTATTTACTAAATCCAAATCTTATTATATCGTATATGTGACAAAAACGATCGTTTCGGAGGAATTTACCTATGCGCAAAAATCTCACCGGACGTCCGATCATCATGATTTCCCTGGACGCCATTTCAGATACGGATGTCAACTATCTCCTGACTCTTCCGAACTTCAGAAAACTCGCTTCTTACGGACTTCTGCACCGCGGTGTCGAGTCTCTATTTATCTCGAATACATATCCGGTACATACCAGTATCTCGACGGGTGTTCTCCCGTCGGAGCACGGGCTGTTCGATAATGTTATTTTCGACCCGGTGAAAAACTCGGAGAAGTGGCGCGCGCATAAGAAGCTCATCAAGGTGAAGACGCTTCCGGAAAGAGCCTATGAAAAAGGACTCGTCTCCTGCGCGATGATGTATCCCTGCACCCCCGGCGAGAAGATCCGCTATCACCTTGCGGAAGTCCCCGGCACGGAGAGCATGTTCTTCCGCGGCATCAAGTTCGTCCACTACAGCTCGACCTTCCGCCTGTGTCCGAAGTTCTTCCGTTACATGAAGAAGTGCAAGTCCTTCAACTACTTCGGCATCGATACATTTATCGCCTTTACCGCACGCGATCTGATCGCGAAAGAAAAAGCGGATTTTTACATGCTGCATCTGCAGGACACCGACCATCAGAAGCATCACTCCGGTATCGATTCCGAGGATGTAAAAAAATCGATCGAGTATGACGACAAGCTTCTGGGGATCATCCTCGAGGGAATATTCGAGGCGGAGAGAAACGCGGGCGGCGATCCGGAGAAGGGGATCTCGCACTTCGATATCCTTCTTTTCAGCGACCATGCCTGCTTTAATATCCACACGAATATCCTTCCGAATGATCTTCTGAAGAAAGCAGATATCGGTCCGGAAGCCGCCTGGTTCCAGACGGTGAACGGTGCCTGCTTCCTGCATATTTCTCCCACCATTTCTATAGAGGATAGAGCGAAGCTCGACACCTTTCTGGAGAAATTCTCGAAAATGGAAGGCGTGAAAAGAAGACTCACCGAAGAGGAGATGCACGACAGCGGCGCGATCGATGCCGGCTTCTCCCTGGGCTTTACGCCGGTTCCCGGTTTCACCTTTGGCGCGATGAAGAAAGGCCAGCACGGCTTTACTCTGGATAACGAGAATTATAAGATCTTCTACCTCGAGATCGGCCCCGGTCTTATAGCGCCGGATCAAGCCGGAAAAGAAACCTCCGGCGGTTCAATCCTCGAAGTCGGAAAGAAAGCGATCGGTCTTGTCGAGCGCACCGGCACCTCTGAAGGATCCGCCCGTTGATCTAAGCTTACTTAACACAAAAAGTCCGATAAGAATACCGCATGCGTAAAGCATCGGATTTTCCTATCGGACTTTTTTCTTTCTTATAGTTTCTGATCAGCGAACGACTCTTCCGGATCCATCTCCGCGCATCAGGGTCTCGACTTCCTTGACGGTAACGCGGTTAAAGTCACCCGGGATCGAGTGCTTCAGGCAGCTCGCCGCGACAGCGAACTCGAGGGCCTCGGTATCTTTTTCAAAAGTGCGCAGGCCATAGATCAGTCCCGCCGCGAAAGAGTCACCGCCGCCGACGCGGTCCACGATATCTCTGATCTCATATTTTCTGCTGACATAGAAGACCGAACCGTTATTGATGCATGCCGCCCATCCGTTATGGTCCGCACTGTGGCTCTCGCGAAGTGTGATCGCTACCTTGGATACGTTCGGATATTCCTCGAGAAGACGGCTCGTCAGCTTCTCGTATTTACTGATGTCGAGCGCACCTTCTTCCACATCCACATCGATCTCGATACCGAGAGATTTCTGGCAGTCTTCCTCATTTCCGATGACCACATCAGTGTACTTCGTGATCTCTGTCATTACGTCCTTTGCAGGCACACCATACTTCCACAGATTCTTACGGAAGTTCAGATCCACGGATACGGTGATGCCGCGCTTCTTTGCTTCTTTTACGGATTCGATCGCCAGCTCCGACGCACTTTTGCTGATCGCAGGTGTGATACCCGTGATATGGAACCAGTCCACATCTGCAAAAGCACTGTCCCAGTCAATATCGCCGGTCTTGGCTTCGGCCATCGTCGATCCGGCACGGTCATAGACGACCTTACTCGGACGCTGGTTGGCACCGGTCTCGAGATAGTAGATGCCCATTCTGCCCGGAGCGCGGAGGATACGTTCTGTTCCGACTCCGAATGCACGTACTTCACAGATACATGCATCACCGATCGGGCCTTCCGGCAGGATCGTCAGAAATTCCACCGGCATATTGAAGTTCGCCAGCGATACCGCCACATTTGCTTCACCGCCGCCGAATGTCGCCTCAAATTCCGGGCTCTGGAAGAACCTCTCGTTGTTCTTCGTCTTCAGTCTTAACATGATCTCGCCCATTGTCAGTACTTTTGCCATGGGAAATCCTCCTTATACTCTTGCCGCGCGGATCTTCTCCACGGACTCTTTACTTAATTTTGTGATCGTCTCGAAGTTGTGCTCACGGATATCCTTCGATGTGCATACGAAACTGCCGCCGATCGCGACGATGCATTTTTCCGAAGCAAACTCGGAGATATTCTCGAGATTGACGCCTCCGGTCGGAAGGAAACGCATGTCACGGAACACGCCGGAAAGCGTCTTGATCGCCTTGATCCCGCCAAAGAGATTTGCCGGGAAGAACTTCACAACGGAAAGTCCTAAAGAACGTGCCGCGATGATCTCTGTCGGTGTGACACATCCGGGAACAACCGCGGTTTTATTTTCCGCACACCAGCGGACGACTTCTTCCGAGAAACCGGGGGAAACGATAAACTCCGCACCTGCCGAGACAGCATCCTGCGCCTGCTTTACGTCCAGGATCGTTCCTGCACCTACTACCATATCCGGTACTTCTTTCTTAACCATTGCGATCGCATCCTTCGCACAAGAGGTCCGGAATGTGATCTCCATCATACCGATGCCGCCCTGTAATAGTGCTTTTGCCGTAGGAACCGCGTCCTCAATATTATCGATAACAACGACCGGAACCAGTCCCGTTTCTTCCATCTTCTGCAAGATAATTTTATCTTCCATGATGTGCCTCCCTCGGAGAATTTTTCATAATGACTAATATTCTACCATCTTTTTCGAAAAAAAGCGGTTTTGTCTTTGCTTTCTTTCTATTATCTCTGTTATCATAATATCTGGATGAGGAATAATTAGAAAAGGCTTATATTTTCACAGTAACGGGAGGTCAGTATGGCTAACTTGATCAATAACCAGTTTATGCTGAAATCTGCAACTGCAGAGAGACTGTATTACGACTATGCGAAGAATTGTCCGATCATCGATTATCACTGTCATCTGGATGCACAGGATATCGCGGATGATATATCCTATCCCAACATCACTCAGATCTGGCTTTCCGGCGATCATTATAAGTGGAGACTGATGCGCTCCGCCGGTATCGAAGAGCACTATATCACCGGAGATGCGGATGACTACGAGAAGTTTCTGGCATGGGCAAGCGTGATCGAGCGCGCCGTCGGTAATCCGATGTACCACTGGTCCAGCCTCGAACTCTACCGTTACTTCGATATTAAAGAACCCCTTACCCTGGCCAATGCGGATCAGGTATGGGAGATGGCAAATGCGAAGCTCATGAGTGGTATGCTCAGTGCACGCCAGATGCTCGACCGCTCAAATGTTGAGCTCCTCTGCACGACCGACGATCCAATCGATGACCTCTCCGCACACCGCGCCATCGCAGAAGACTTCTCGATCAAGACGCTCGTCCTTCCGACTTTCCGTCCTGACCGTATCATGGATATCGAGAAGATCGGATTTACTGATTATCTCCGTGCGCTTTCCGGTCCGAGCCGTATGGTAAGCAGCTGGATCGATCTGAAGATCCTTCTCACCTCACGTATCGAGCACTTCGCCGCACATGGCTGCCGTCTTTCCGACCACGCGATGGAGAATTTCGTATTTGTGCCGGCTTCCGATTTTGACGCGGAGCAGGTCTTCCATAAGAAGCTGGAAGATCCGGACACGCCTCTCACCGATCATGAGATCGCAGTGTATAAGAGTGCACTTCTTCTGTTCTTAGCTTCCGAGTATCACGCCAGAGGCTGGACGATGCAGATCCACTTCGGCTGCCGCCGCGATAACAACGCCCGCCAGTTCCGTGCTCTCGGTGCAAACACAGGTTTCGATACGATCAGCGGCAGCAGCAATTTTGTTGCTCCTATGGCTGAGTTCATGAGTCATCTGGAGGATCATGAGATCCTTCCGAGAATGATCATCTACAGCCTCAATCCGCATGACGATCCGATCATCGATACATTGATCGGCTGTTTCCAGAACGGAAAAGACGCCATGTGGATCCAGCACGGTGCCGCCTGGTGGTTCAATGACAACGAACAGGGAATCAGAAATCACCTGCGTTCTCTTGCAGCGCAGAGCTTTCTTCCGGGCTTCATCGGTATGCTTACCGACTCCCGTTCTTTCCTGTCTTATACTCGTCACGAATATTTCCGCAGGATCCTCTGCGATTACTTAGGCGGACTTGTCGAGCGCGGAGAATTTGCCAAGAACATGGAGATCCTCGGATCCATCGTCCAGGATATCTGTTACAACAATGCCAGAAGGATCTTCATTCCGGAAGAGTAAGGTCTGATATATCCTTCACCGGATACACTTCCGGTCCATCAGTTGAAATAAAAAAAGAACTGTCATCGTGGAAGCCCCATCCACGTCGGCAGTTCTTTTTTCGAAAAAATGAAAAAGACGGTCTCAGATAATGTGGGAGAACATTATCATCCGAATATTTGCTAAAAACTCAGTCTGTATTAAGAGAGAGCGGAATCAATTTCTGCAGTTACAGTATCGATCTGATCATTGTGTTCTTTGATCGATGAAGTAGCGGACTGTGCCTTGCCAAGGTAAGAAGCTACGCTAAAGAAAATGACCATTGCGAGAATAACAATAATAGCAATAACCAGTACCATCTCTATTAATGTGAAACCTTTTTTCGTCTTATGTAACTTAACCATACCCCATACCTCCTGACACACACAATGGTTATTCACACTTCATTCACATTTATGTCACAATTATACTCTCGATTTTTGGGCGATGCAATAATTTTTTTGCAAAAACCACCTATTTTTTGCACATTTTCAACCATATTTTGCGATTCTCGGGGGCAAATAACAAAAAACCTCTGTCGAAACAGAGGTTTTTTTCATAATTCATGTTCAATTTGTGATCAGGATCTCCGGCTCAGTAGAACATCTTCTCCGCCACTTCTGCCATTCTTGCACCCAGTTCACTTTTACGCTGCGGGTGAAGTTCGAGAGGTGCTCCCAGATCTTTTGCCGAGACGACGGCGCAGTCCTCCACCTCTTTTGCTGCCGCTACCTGCTGGGCCTGAATGCTCGCCCATCCGGCAGGCTGCTCTCCCGTGACCGGATCTGTATAATCACACATCTCGACCACGATGACCGGCAGGTTTTGCTGATACAGGTCTCTCCAGAACTGTATCATCGCCCGGAACTTCTCGCCGTATCTTGACGGCGCATCTGAGTTTGCTTCTCCCTGATACCACCATATTCCGGAGAATGTGAAGTCCTTGAGCGGACGGACGGAAGTCTTGAAAAGGGATGTCGGCACTTCCTGTCCCATCTTAAAGACCGGAACACTCGTATCCGAGTGGACGCCTTTTACCATTTTCCATTCGCCGGTAAGACTTATCTTTTCGTTTTCCGTACGGAGATAATAGGGATGCTCGGCAACAAAACCGCCTTCTCCGGTCTCGAGGATCAGCCGGACAGAGATCAGGTTTTTTCCTTTTCGGAGGATCGATCCGTCAAAAGGATACTTTCTCGGAGGATAGCGGTACTCTGTTCTTCCGACTGCTTTTCCGTTGATAAAGGTCTGATCCGCATCGATCAGATCGCCAAGATAAAGAAATGCATCTTCTCCGGGCTCCTCTAATAATTCAAATTCCTTATAAAACCACACGATACCCGTGTGATCCGTTCCGTCCTTTTTCAGAAGCATGCCCGGTACGGTAAAGTCTGATGCTCCCTCCGGAATGGCGGAAATATATTTTTCTTCATCCGGTCTCTCGAGTGCAGACCTCCATGCAGCGATTCCCTCATCCCGTGCTTTCAGATAACGGGGAAGCGCATCCTTCTCCATAAACGGGTTCATCAGGTCCTCATAGTTTCCGAATTCCGAAAGAAGAGAGACATCCATCCAGGATTCGACGGTCGATCCGCCCTGCGCGCCGAGGACCAGGCCGATCGGTATCTTCTTTTTATCATAGATCCTTCTGGCACAGTAAAAGCCGGTCGCACTCAGTTCTCCGATCTTTCCGGGAACAGCCGGTACCCAGGGATTATCCGCAAGCTCAGCAACTTCATCTTCCGCCATATTGTATTGCGGAGTGACGCGATACTGCCGGATATACGGATAGTCGGATTTTTTCACTTCCTCTTCCGAGACGTCCATCGTACGGGATACCGGAAGCTCCATATTCGACTGTCCTCCAAGATAGAAAACGTCTCCGAAGCAGATATCCTGTATCTTGATGTCCTCACTTCCCCTGATCGTCATAGACAGACCGGTGCAGGCAGGATGGGGATCGATCCGGATCAGGAACTGTCCATCCGAAACCTTAGCTGTGTATTCTTTTCCTTCCAGGATCAGGGAAACTTCCGGTGCTTGATCTTCCTTTCCGAAGATTGCGCAGATGCGGTCTCTCTGAAGTACCATACCATCTTTGAATATTCCTGCTAATTCCAACATGCTTCCTTAACCCTTTCACAAACCGGCAATTACGAGCACGGCTTCCGTGCACATTTAATATGTATATTTATAAGTTAGCACACTACTGCTTTCATTTCTATGGAATAACATGCTAATATACTAGACTTTCTCCACTTGTTTTTTATTATCTCTCCATCTAATATATTGAAGAACAGGAGCATGAACGACATATGGAACAGACTGAAAACAAATCAAATCCATCCGGACGATCCACCTCTGTTATCTCTAAACTGGGGAGTATCGTACTGCTCAGTTCCTGTTTCGTGCTCGGATCTCTCCTGATCGTGACATTCGGAGTATCCTGCACGGCGCTCTACTATGCGATCAACAAACGCTTTAAAGAGAATTCCGAAACTCCTGCCGCGGATTTTTTCCGCTCCTATCGTGAGAATCTCGTTCAGGGGATCGTACTGACTGTTTTTCTGATCTGCTATCTCGGCGGTGCCGGTTTTTTCCTTTATTATTCCCTGTTCGGACTCAATAAGACTCCGCCGCCGGGCTGGTGCCTGCCGGTAGCCGTATTCCTTCTGATCCCGTCTTTTTTCGTGACCATGTTTACGTTCCCGTACCTTGCCAGATTTAAGAACACCGTAAAGGGAACGATCTTCCACTCGTTCACTTTCTCCATGATGTATCTGGGACACAACGTCATCATGTGGATCCTCTTCCTGGCATCGGTCGCGCTGGTCATTCTCTTTCCGCCGTTTGTACTCATTGTACCGTTCGTCTGCGGATTCTTCTGCTGGAAACTCTGCGAGCCGGATTTCAACTATGCGAGATTACTGAAAGACAAGCGCGAACATCCGGAGAAGTACCAGTCTGAGCAGCCGCAGGATGACGAAGATGAATGGATTTCAACTATGCGAGATTACTGAAAGACAAGCGCGAACATCCGGAGAAGTACCAGTCTGAGCAGCCGCAGGATGACGAAGATGAATACGAGGACGACGAAGAGTACGAGGATGAAGATGACGACGACTTCGAAGAAGACGATGATGATTTAGAGGTTGACGAAGACGCGTCCGAGGAATAAAGTATTCCTGTGCACTAGTATGCTAGTAAGGAAAAAGAGGTAAAACATGAGACTACTATCTGCTGTTATTGAACCAACTGTTGCTGCTGCGGAGAATACTGCACCCATGGATAAGACCACATCTATCATCATGGCTGCCGTTATGCTCGTCGCGCTCATCGGTGCCGTGATCCTGTTTTTTATCGGGTTTAAGGGAACGATCAATGAACTCAAGAAAGATGATGGCGCGCACCGAGTCCCGAAGAAGGTCCTGATCCGCTCCACACTCTTACTTGTCGGAGCACTCCTGTGCCTGGCAGTTACTTACTTCGCGAATAACTATAAGACTTACTACAACGGCGACTGCTCTCTTACCGAGCTGATCTTCGCCTGCCTGGTCTCCATCCTGAGCCATTTCGGATGGATCGCACTGATCCCTGTACTTCTGAATTTGTTCAGGATCAACTCTCTGAAAAGAACACGCGACAACTGATCAAATCTTTACATCATTTCAAATATAGAAAAGAGGCATTTCACTATGAAAATGGTTTTCCGCTGGTGGCCGCAAGGCGACGACACAGTCACGCTTCAGCAGATCCGTCAGATCCCCGGAGTATCCGGCGTTGCTACGATGCTCCCGCATATTCCCGCCGGTCAGGTCTGGCCGAAGGAAGACATCACCGCTCTTCGTGATGAGATCCATGCCGCAGGGCTGGAGATGGAAGTCATCGAGAGCGTCAATATCCACGAGGATATTAAAAAAGGACTTTCCACGAGAGACGAATATATCTCGAATTACATCACCACGATGAAGTATCTTTCCGAAGCAGGCGTCAAGTGCATCTGCTATAACTTCATGCCGGTCATGGACTGGTTCAGAAGTACCCTTGAGCTTCCTCTTTCGGACGGAAGCTTCGCGATGGCCTATAACCACGATTATGCGCAGTCGCTCGATCTGGAGAAGATCATCCACTCCATGATGGATGGCTCTCGCGATATGACGCTTCCGGGATGGGAACCGGAAAGATTCCCGCAGATGGCAAAGGACATCGAGTTCTATAACAGCATCTCGGCCGATGAATACTTCAAGAATATCGCTTACTTCCTTGACGCGGTCATGCCGTATGCCGAGGAATATGATATCGATTTCGGTGTACATCCGGATGATCCGCCGTGGCCGCTTTTCGGTCTGAAGAAGGTCGTCTGCTCCGCGGAGTCGATCCGCAAGTACCTGTCCCTGAATAACAGTAAGAGAAACGGTCTTACACTCTGCACTGGTTCTCTGGGCGCAAATCCCGAGAACGATGTGCCGGCGATGGCCAGAGAATTTGCCTCGATGGGCAGGATCCCGTTCGTACATCTCCGTAATATCAAGCACACCACAGAGAAAGATTTCCACGAGAGTGCGCATCTTTCTTCCGAGGGTGATCTGGATATGTTCGCTATTATCTCCGAGCTCCAGAAGAACGGATTCGACGGATATATCCGCCCGGATCACGGACGTAAGATCTGGGATGAGACCTGCCGTCCGGGATATGGCCTTTATGACCGTGCACTGGGTGCTTCTTACCTCGAAGGGCTCTGGGAAGCTGTGAAGAAGAGCCGCGGCTGATCCCGCAGTAATATAAAGTTTAGGAGACAAAATATGCAATCTCTTTCGATGACAAGAGCAGAACTGAAGAATACGGAAGAATGGGAAAAAAGGAATATCGTTCTTCCCCGTTTTGATATCGATACCGTTAAGGCCAATACGGCAAAAGCACCCACATGGCTGCACTTCGGTGCCGGAAATATCTTCCGCGGTTTTATCGCACGTCTCTCGCAGGACCTTCTGAATCAGGGTCTTTGCGATACCGGCATCATCGCCGCGGATACTTTTGACTATGAGATCATCGACCGGATCTACCGTCCATACGATGACCTGACACTGATGGTCGATCTCCGTCCGGACGGAAGTACGGGATATGAGATCATCGGCAGTGTAACAGAGTCCAGAAAAGCGGATCCGTCGGATCAGGAAGAACTGGCACGCCTCTATGAGATCGCTGCTTCTTCCTCCCTTCAGATGATCAGCTTTACGATCACGGAGAAAGGCTATGCCCTCCGTAATATGCACGGCGATCTTCTCCCGGTGGTAGTAAGCGACATGGAAAAAGGTCCCTCCGATGCACATCACGCGATGAGTATCGTCTGTGCTCTTCTGTGGGAACGCTTCCAGAAGGGAGGCGCGCCTTTAGCACTCGCCTCGATGGACAACTGCAGCCAGAACGGTAAGAAGCTCAAGAGCAGCATCATCGAGATTGCGGAAGCCTGGGAAAAACGAGGCTTCGTCAACAGTGCTTTTGTAGAATATATCAATGACAGTTCCCGTATCTCCTTCCCGTGGAGCATGATCGATAAGATCACTCCGCGTCCGGATGCCTCCGTCGAGAGGATGATCCTGGAGATGGGAATAACGGATATGAGTCCTTTTACCACTTCAAAAGGGACCTTCATCGCGCCGTTTGTAAATGCGGAAGTTCCCCAGTATCTCGTCATCGAGGATTCCTTCCCGAACGGCCGTCCGCCGCTGGAAAAAGCAGGTGTTTTCATGACCGACCGCGACACGGTAAATAAGGCCGAGCGAATGAAGGTCACCACCTGCCTGAACCCGCTTCACACTGCGCTGGCAGTCTTCGGCTGCGTGCTGGGTTATACGCGTATCTCTGAGGAGATGAAAGATCCTCAGCTGGTTTCTCTGATTACGAAGATCGGATACACCGAGGGTCTTCCCGTAGTTACTGATCCGGTCATTCTGAACCCACGTGCATTCCTTGCGGAAGTAATCGAAGAGCGTCTTCCGAATCCGTTTATTCCGGATGCCCCGCAGCGTATTGCTACCGATACGAGCCTGAAAGTCCCGATCCGTTTCGGCGAGACGATCAAGTCCTATATCTCCGATCCTTCGCTGGATCCTTCTGATCTGACGTATATCCCGCTGGCGATCGCCGGATGGCTGAGATATCTTCTCGGCGTAGATGATAAGGGAGAGCCGATCGAGCTCAGCTCGGACCCGCTTCTGCCCTCTATTCAGGCACAACTCGCATCCGTGAAGTTCGGACATCCGGAAAGCGTCTCCGGAAATCTGGATGCGCTTCTTTCCAATACCTCCATATTCGGATCCGACCTGGTCGCATGCGGTCTTTCTAAAAAGATCGAAGAGTATCTATCTGAAATGATCCAGGGACCGGGTGCGGTAAGAGAGACATTAGTAAGGAGACTGTGACCATGAACGTTCCGGCAAAACTTCCAGGCGAAACAAACCGCGAATATGCTTTTCGCACCATATCCGATAATATTATCAGCCTGAATATAGAGCCGGGCAGCATGATCGGCGAGCAGGAGATCGCAAACGAACTCGGTCTCTCAAGGACGCCTGTTCATGAGGCTTTTCTGGAACTGTCCAAGTCGAAGATCCTGAATATCCTTCCGCAGAAGGGCTGTCTCGTCTCCATGATCGACTCTGATCTTATCCGTGAATCGCGTTTCCTTCGTATCACCGTCGAGACCGCACTGGTCGAGGACGCCTGCGAACTGGCTAAAGAATCTGATCTTCGGGAACTGGAAGATAACCTGGCGCTTCAGGAATTCTATCTTTCCAAGGATGTAGATAAGATCCTCGCTCTCGATAACGAATTCCACAGAACGATCTACCGCATCTGTAACGCCATGCAGTGCTATTACATGGTCAGCCTCATGAGCATACACTTCGACCGTGTCAGAAGCCTGAG
>ONFC01000155.1 GCA_900317035.1 uncultured Eubacteriales bacterium | reverse complement strand
GGAAATCGAGGCGGCCTGTGTGAAGTCGATGCAGAAGTGGGGAAGAAGGTACCCCTATGCAGGATACGGCGGAAGGTTCATCAACTGGGTACACAGCGAAGATCCACATCCCTATAAGAGCTATGGAAACGGCTCGGCCATGAGGGTATCGGCAGCAGGATGGCTGTACGATACCATCGAGCGGACACGTGAGGTGGCAAGAGCGACAGCAGCAGTAACCCATAATCATCCGGAAGGCATCAAAGGCGCAGAATGCACCGCAGCAGTTATTTTCCTGGCAAGGAATGGAGCGACGGACGAAGATATCGCGGAATATGTTAAGGCGGAGTTCGGTTATGACTTCTCTGAGACACTTGCGGAGATGCGGGAACGTCATGCCCATGTAGAGACTTGTATGGACTCTCTACCCAAAGCGATGCGGGCGTATCTGGATGGTACATTCTATGAGGATGTGGTGCGTAATGCCGTATCACTCGGAGGAGATACCGACACACTCGGCGCGATTGCAGGAGCCATGGCAGAAGGACGCTATGGAGTACCCGAGGAGCTGAAGAAAGAGTGCCGGGAGCGAGTACCGAAGGATATGAGAAAAGTGCTCGACAGATTCGATGCACTTATCGGCTGACTTTTATCCCTGGCGAGAAATGTGATGTAGGCAAAATATTTGGACAGATGTTTTGAGATAATCGGTACAACGAAGAACAGCAGGCCGCCTGAAAAGGCATCAGAAAGAAATGAGGTGGCAGTATGATTCATCTGTTGGGGATTTTAGCAGTATTGAGTGTTTTCGGGAAATGGATCAGATCCTACAAATAAACGATGGACGGGCAGAGGTTTCTGCCCGATCTGGGGGGGAAGGATCAATCTTGTTTTTGGAGGACATTATTGTGAGAAAAGATGACGAAAAAAGAGTAATCAAAAAGAACCTGAAGGAACTGGAGATGATGATAAAGGATACGCAAAAAGTATCTCGCATTCTTGCGAAATATGACGATGAAGTATCTTTTATGCCCCTCCTCGGCGCGGTTTTTTCTACCTGGTGTGATATGCATGAAATCGTGCTTTCCGAGCGCTGGAAACTCCTTAAGAAACTTATGGAGGTTCAAGACACGGTGAACATGATGACGGATGTCAATATCACAAACGGGTTCCCGGGAATGGAAGGGTTCTATGACATCGAGGCCAACCTTGTCGTTTGCGACGACGAGGAAAAGAAGTAAGGAGTGAAAGCGATGGGTTCCGGAAAAGTATTTAAGTGTAAGGCATGCGGAGAAGAATTCAGAGCCATGACTGGTGTTGGGATGATATTCCCTTCTATATACGAGGAGACAGTTCAGGATATCCGGTCCGGAGAATACGGTGAGGACTGGAAGAAGTTCTTCGAGGAGCATCCGGATGGTGTCGTGAACTGCGAAAAAGAACTCCTGATCTGCGAGGAGTGCGGAGTTCCAAAGTGCGAGATGAATCTTTCTCTTTATCTTCCGAAGGAAGGGGCGAAGGAGATTCCGAAGCATCCGTTTGGCGATGATTTTAAGAAGTTCAAGCTATATGCGAAGTACCAGCATAAATGCGATAAGTGCGGTGGTGCATGTAATGTGGTAAAGAGTGCCAAAATCAAGCGGGTGACGTGCCCGGAGTGCGGCGGTGTAATGGAAGAAGATCTGGGCGGAGCGATCCTCTGGGATTAGAAAATGAATAAATACCACAGTTGGAAGCGTAGTGGTGTTTTCCTTTCATAGTTGTACTTTCTTTGGTTTTCGCTTCCAGCGAAGAAAGGGACCGGGGTGTGAAGTGAACCCCTAAAGTTGAACAAACTTCGGGGGGCACTTCATTTTCCGGTCCTTTTTCTGTTGTCTGGATTTAGAAAAATTGGTCAGATCTTACTCTTTTCTGATCGTCATTTCCAGGGGCTGCATCTTTGGGGTGTGGCAGATGAAGTCTTCCTCTTCCGAGATGAAGCGGGCATAGTCGATGTGCAGGATGTCGTTACCTCCTGTCTGGAAAGAAAGATACCAGATGAAATTCGAGATGTAACCTATCGTTCCTTCGCTGTTGATCCCGTAGAGACGCTGGAGAGAAAGAGAAGTAGGGTTTTCGCCCCGCATGGTTGCAAAACCTTCTTCCTCTGCCTGCTCCAGAAATTTCTTCTGCAGATCCTCGGTTCCACAGTAGAACCAAACCTTCATGTTCTTTTCGATAAGTGATTTTAGTGTTCGCATATGATCACTCCTCCTAAATGTTTTTCTGCCTGAAAGAGTGAATAAAAAACTCCCATCGTTTCCGATGGGAGTTCCAAATAATCATCATTATCCCGCCCATCGGTCAAGCTTTAGCACCTTACTATTGCAGGTTGCTGTGCGGTCAACGAGCTTGTCTCTCGCGCACTCTTTATAGGCAAAATTATTATACCATAAAGCCGCAGCTCAATCAATCAAAACGCCTTAAAAAGTGAGATCCGAAGTGGCCGGGAAGGTGCTTTTTCTATGATATAATCGAGTCTAAGAAATGAAAGACAGATCTATCAGAAACAGGGAAGAGCTATGACTCAAAAGATGCACAAATTGATAATTCTCCGGGGCAATTCCGGCAGTGGAAAAACGACGGTAGCGAAAGACCTTCAGAAGAAACTGGGGAATAATACGATGATCATTTCCCAGGATGCCATACGCCGTGAGATGCTTATGGTCAAAGACGGCCCGGAGACCAAGGCGCTGCCTCTATTGAAGGAACTGCTCCGTTATGGAAGTGATCACAGCGAGATCGTAATTCTCGAAGGGATTCTTGTAGCAGATTGGTATCGTTCTCTGTTTGAACTGGCAAATGAACTATATGGGAAAGATGTATATGCATATTACTTTGATATTCCCTTTGAAGAGACTCTGAATCGTCATAAGACACGGGCAAAGAGCAATGAATTCGGCGAGGAAGCGATGAGAGAATGGTGGGTAGAAAAGGATTATTCCGATGTTCTGAATGAGGTCGCCATTACGGAAGAAAAAGACCGGGACAGCATAGTAGATGAGATCTGTGACGCATTAGAAACGTCAATTTGACTGTTATACTAACAAGATCAATTCAGGCTCCTGGTGAATGCTATAATGCAGATAGATGAGCGATGAATGGGAGATGAGCATATGAATGATCTTTGTAGAATTATCAAGGAAACGGTGAAGCCGAATTTTCTGAATATCCGGTCTTCGATCCAGACTTATGACCGGGATGCCATCTGTTATGGGGCGCCTTGCTGGAGATGGGTCTATCATGCGCTTCATTCTGCGGACAAGTGGTTTATCAATCCTTTCGAATATGAAGAACCTTCATTTCATGTTGAGGGCATGGATGACCCGGAAAAGCCCTGCGATGCGGTTCTGAGTGATGAGCAGCTTTTGAAATATCTTGATGAGATCGAAGAAAAAACATATGCATATCTTGATGGACTTACAGATGATATGCTTTATGAAAAGCCGGAGAACTGTATCTATACAAGAATGGAGCTCGTACTTCGACAGTTCAGGCATCTGTCCTTCCACACAGGTATGCTGAACGGACAGACAGCTATAGAGACAGGATCTTTTCCGGTATGGGTTTCTGACATGGATAAATATGTCGATGATGGTATACTTTATGGAAGATACAGAAAAGGTCATTCCTCTGAGGATCCTACATTAAAATAACCTCTAAGAAAGCAAAAGCCCCGGCCTATGCGACCGGGGTTATCTTCATATATCTAGCTTTCCTGATTATTAAAACCTTTGAATAAATACACTCCCAGAACTGCATTAAAGCCAACTGCTGAAAATGTACTAAATCTTTCGAAGATACCGAAGTACTCCTTCGGCACCGCGCCACTTCCGATGGCACCAACAAACATAGTTAACAGTGCTACTATTGCCCATATTCCGATACCTCTCATTTCTTTCCTCTTGCATCCGACTATTATCAAAAGAACAAGGGACACGATTGAAAGTAGTACTACGGCAGCAGTTACTACCATATGCATTATCTCCTGGAAGCCCGCTATATCCTTACCTGAATCGCTGAGCGGGAACATCTTGTATCCAACATTGGATACCCAGTTCATAATAGTGAATAGATAAACTCCAAGTCTAAATAGCTTCGTCGATACTTTCTTATCAGAAACATATACCGACACACAAGTAGAACATACAACGCTTCCAACACCGTAAAATGCAGACAGCTGTTCCCATAACATTCTTGAACAAGTATAATCCGGAACAGTTCGAAATTTTGGGAATGGAATCATCGGCCGGCTATGATCCTGAAATCG
>ONFC01000058.1 GCA_900317035.1 uncultured Eubacteriales bacterium | reverse complement strand
CGCCGGGATCATGCTCGGGATAACGACCGGATCCTTGCCGAGAAGTTCATTATTCTCAGGCAGTACAGGTACTGCTGTGATGTTGCGGTAGCGCGGCATACCGGTACCTGCCGGGATGAGCTTACCGATGATAACGTTCTCTTTGAGACCGTAGAGCGGGTCGATCTTACCCTTAACTGCAGCATCGGTGAGAACACGTGTGGTCTCCTGGAAGGATGCAGCGGAGAGGAAGGAATCGGTTGCGAGAGAAGCCTTGGTGATACCGAGGAGGACTCTCTTGCCCTTTGCCGGCTCTTTGCCCTCTGCTTCTGCCTTCGTGTTCGCATCCTCGTAATCGAACATATCCACGGTGGAACCGGTCATGAGATCGGTATCGCCCGGATCGTCGATACGAACCTTACGCATCATCTGACGTGTGATAACTTCGATGTGCTTATCGTTGATGGTAACACCACCGCTCTTATAAACCTTGATAACTTCGCTGACGATGTACTTCTGAACGCCACGGACACCCTTGATCTTCATGATCTCCTGCGGGCTTACCGTACCATCTGTAAGAAGGTCGCCTGCCTCTACGAACTCGCCGTCCTTGACCTTAAGGGTCGCAGAGTAAGGAATTGCGTAGTGCTTCTCTTCGATCTCGATCTCGCTGTCCGGATTCGGGTTAACAGTGATTGCCTCACCTTCCGGAGTAGCCGGTGTAACAACGATGATCTTCTTGTGCTTCTGATCCTCAGTGATCTTAACGATACCGTCGATCTCGGAGATGATCGCCTGGCCCTTCGGCTTTCTAGCCTCGAAGAGCTCCTCAACACGCGGGAGACCCTGTGTAATATCTTCACCGGAAGCGATACCACCGGTATGGAACGTTCTCATGGTCAGCTGTGTACCAGGCTCACCGATGGACTGAGCAGCCATGATACCGACTGCTTCACCGCCGATGGTCGGCTGGCCGGATGCGAGGTTGATACCGTAGCACTTGCTGCAGACACCGTGACGGGCGCGGCAGTCGAATACGGATCTGATCTTGACCTTCTCGTAGCCGCACTCTTCGATCTTCTTCGCAACATCAGCGGTGATCAGATCGTTTCTGGCAACGAGGAGCTTCTTCTTATTCTTCAGATCGTAGATGTCCTCAGCAGCATAACGTCCTGTGAGACGGTCTGCCAGAGACTTAACAACATCCTTCTTGGTACCGGCCATGTTCGCGATCTCTTTGACCCATGTGAAGTCATCCGTACCGCAGTCTTCCTCGGTAACGATAACATCCTGGGCAACATCGACGAGACGACGTGTCAGGTAACCGGAGTCAGCTGTCTTAAGAGCTGTATCGGACAGCGCCTTACGGGCACCGTGGGAACTGATGAAGAACTCCAATACGTTCATGCCTTCACGGAGGTTAGACTTGATCGGAATTTCGATCGTCTTACCGGATGTATCCGCCATGTTACCACGCATACCTGCGAGCTGCTTGATCTGCTGAGCGGAACCACGGGCACCGGAGTCAGCCATCATCTTGATCGGGTTGTACTGACCAAGAGAATCGATAAGTGCTTTTGTAATAGCGTCTGTAGTAGCTGTCCAGATCTTAACGACAGAGGTGTAACGGCCATCCTCATCAAGAAGACCTCTCTTGTACATCTTGTTGACGTACTCGACCTTCTCTTCTGCCTCGTGAACCATCTTCTCCTTAACATCCGGCACGATCATGTCTTCGATACCGATGGAGATACCGCCGCGGGTAGAGTACTTATAACCCATGGCCTTGATGTTGTCGAGGAGCTTGGATGTAGCGCCGATACCGTGTACGCGGATCGAACGGGAGATAACATCAGCGAGCTGCTTCTTACCGACTACGAAGTCGCACTCGAGAACGAGCTCGTTGCCTTCCTTCGTTCTATCGACATAACCGAGGTCCTGCGGGATAACTTCGTTGAAGATAAAGCGTCCCAGTGTGGACTTAACGATTCTGGTCATCGGAGCGCCGTTGAACTCACGTGTCACACGGATGGAGATCGGAGCGTGGAGCTCGAGGTGATGATCGCCATATGCCATGATCGCCTCATCTACAGAAGAGAAGATCATGCCTTCGCCCTTCTCGCCCGGCTTGGTGATCGTCAGATAGTAGCATCCGAGGATCATATCCTGTGTCGGAACGGTTACCGGGTTACCATCCTGAGGCTTCAGGAGGTTGTTGGTGGACAGCATGAGGAATCTTGCCTCCGCCTGTGCCTCTGCAGAGAGCGGTACGTGTACAGCCATCTGGTCACCGTCGAAGTCGGCGTTGAACGCGGTACAAACGAGCGGATGGAGCTTGATGGCACGGCCTTCTACGAGGACCGGCTCAAATGCCTGGATACCGAGTCTGTGGAGCGTAGGAGCACGGTTGAGCATAACCGGATGATCCTTGATAACGTCTTCGAGGATATCCCATACGATATCGGAAGCACGCTCTACCATTCTCTTTGCTGTCTTGATGTGCTGCGCATGTCCTTCGAGGACGAGACGCTTCATTACGAAAGGCTTGAAGAGCTCAAGAGCCATCTCCTTCGGGAGACCGCACTGGTGCATCTTCAGTTCAGGTCCTACAACGATAACGGAACGGCCGGAATAGTCAACACGCTTACCGAGGAGGTTCTGACGGAAACGGCCCTGCTTACCTTTGAGCATGTCAGACAGGGACTTGAGAGCTCTGGAGGAAGCACCTGTTACCGGACGTCCGCGACGGCCGTTGTCGATGAGAGCATCGACTGCTTCCTGAAGCATTCTCTTCTCGTTTCTTACGATGATCTCAGGAGCACCCAGCTGGAGGAGCTTGCTGAGACGGTTATTTCTGTTGATAACACGACGATAGAGGTCGTTGAGGTCAGATGTAGCGAAACGGCCGCCGTCGAGCTGTACCATCGGGCGGAGTTCCGGCGGAAGAACCGGGAGAACATCCAGGATCATCCACTCCGGCTTGTTACCGGACTTCTTGAAGCTCTCGAGGACCTCGAGTCTCTTGATGATACGGGCCTTCTTCTGGCCTGTAGCGGACTGGTAGTCCTCGTGGAGCTGAGCGGTCAGCGCCTCGATATCCAGTTCCTGCAGCAGGATCTTAACTGCTTCCGCACCCATCATGGCCTTGAAAGCAGACTTGCCGTATTTCTCTACATTCTCGTGATATTCCATCTCGTCGATGATCGCGCACTTGGCAAGGCCTGTTGTGCCCGGATCTACAACGATGTATGCACCGAAGTACAGAACTCTCTCGAGCTGCTTCGGAGAAACATCAAGAAGCAGGCTCATACGGGACGGTGTACCTCTGAAATACCAGATATGGGATACAGGAGCAGCGAGCTCGATGTGGCCCAGACGCTCACGACGCACCTTGGAACGGGTAACCTCTACGCCGCATCGGTCGCAGATGATGCCCTTATAACGGATCTTCTTATACTTACCGCAGTGGCACTCCCAGTCCTTGGAAGGTCCGAAGATACGCTCGCAGAAAAGGCCATCGCGCTCCGGCTTGAGCGTACGGTAATTGATCGTTTCCGGCTTCTTTACCTCACCGTGGGACCAGCTCTTGATGGTCTCCGGAGATGCCAGGCGAATACCGATCGATTCGAAATGATTCATTTCAAACATATATTTGCAATCTCCTTCCCTACTCACATTTCTTCATTTTCCATGGAAGCAAGATCGTCCATGCTCGGCTCTTCATCTTCAGCGGAATCGTCGATCAGCTCGCCGTCCTCGCCTACCTCGGAGAAACCGGCCGCGCCCATCTCGCTTTCGGCCAGAGAATCAAACTTCATCAGAAGCTCAGGATCCGGTGTCGGCAGATTTTCTTCTTCATCTGCGGCATCCTTGAGCTTGTACTCTTCGTCGCCGGAGTAGATGCGGACATCCAGAGCCAGAGACTGGAGCTCACGGACGAGGACCTTAAAGGATTCCGGAATACCGGCCTCAGGTACGCTCTGTCCCTTAACGATCGCCTCATAGGTCTTTGTACGGCCGGTGATATCGTCCGACTTAACTGTGAGGATCTCCTGCAGTGTATGTGCAGCACCGTATGCCTCGAGGGCCCAAACTTCCATCTCACCGAAACGCTGACCACCGAACTGGGCTTTACCGCCGAGAGGCTGCTGCGTAACGAGGGAGTATGGTCCGATCGAACGGGCGTGGATCTTATCGTCAACGAGGTGGTGGAGCTTCAAGTAGTACATAACACCAACGGTGATTCTGTTCTCGAAAGGCTCACCTGTACGTCCATCGTAAAGGATCGTCTTACCGTCTTCATCGATTCCGGCAAGCTGGAATGCCTTGATGATGTCACTCTCGTTTGCACCGTCAAATACCGGTGTTGCGACCTTCCAGTTGAGGGCACGGGCAGCACGTCCGAGGTGAACCTCGAGGAGCTGACCGATATTCATACGGGACGGAACGCCGAGAGGATTGAGCACGATATCAAGCGGAGTACCATCCGGCAGGAAAGGCATATCCTCTTCCGGCAGGATTCTGGAAACAACACCCTTGTTACCGTGACGGCCGGCCATCTTATCACCGACGGAGAGCTTTCTCTTCTGGGCGATATAGACACGGACCAGCTTATTGACGCTGCCCTTAAGGACATTCTCGTCTTCCTTCGTAAAGGTCTTAACATCAACTACGATACCGGACTCACCATGCGGCACACGTACGGAAGTATCACGTACCTCACGGATCTTCTCACCGAAGATCGCTCTGTAGAGGCGCTCTTCCGGTGTCAGCTCGGTCTCACCCTTCGGAGTGACCTTACCAACGAGGATGTCGCCCGCACGAACCTCGGCACCGATACGGATAACACCGTTCTCGTCGAGTTCTTTCAGAGCGTCATCAGAGACGTTCGGAATCTCACGTGTGATCTCCTCGGCACCGAGCTTGGTGTCACGGGCTTCACACTCATATTCTTCAATGTGGATGGATGTGTAAACATCATCACGTACCATACGCTCGTTGATAAGAACGGCGTCCTCGTAGTTGTAACCTTCCCAGGTCATAAATCCGATGAGTACGTTCTTACCGAGAGCAAGCTCACCGTTCTCAGTGGAAGGACCATCCGCGATAACGTCGCCCTTCTTGACTTCCTCACCCATTCTTACGATCGGGCGCTGGTTGATGCAGGTGCTCTGGTTGGATCTCTGGTACTTAGTAAGGTTGTAGTTATGCTCCTTACCGTCAGCAGATGTAACTACGATCTTGTCGGCGGAAACGAATGTTACCTGACCGTCTTCCTTCGCTACCTTGCAGACACCGGAGTCCTTCGCTGCACGGTATTCCATACCGGTACCGATGATCGGAGCTTCCGGCTTGATGAGCGGTACAGCCTGACGCTGCATGTTGGAGCCCATGAGAGCACGGTTCGCGTCGTCGTTTCCGAGGAACGGGATAAGCGATGTAGCAACAGATACGAGCTGCTTCGGAGATACGTCCATGTAATCGACACCGGACGGATCTACCTCGATGAACTGGTCGAGGTGACGGCAGACGACTTTCTTGCTGATGAACTTGCCGTTCTCGTCGATCGGCTCGTTTGCCTGAGCGATATTGTAGTTATCCTCTTTGTCTGCTGTCATGTAAACAACTTCGTCAGTAACTACACCCTTCTCCTTATCGCATACACGGTACGGAGTCTCTACGAAACCATAGTGGTTGACCTTAGCGTATGTAGCCAGGGAGTTGATAAGACCGATGTTCGGACCTTCAGGTGTCTCGATCGGGCACATACGGCCGTAGTGAGAGGAGTGAACGTCACGGACTTCGAAGTTCGCACGGTCACGGGAAAGACCGCCAGGACCGAGAGCGGACAGACGGCGCTTATGAGTAAGCTCAGCAAGCGGGTTCGGCTGATCCATGAACTGAGACAGCTGGGAAGATCCGAAGAACTCCTTGACAGCTGCACTTACCGGACGGGTATTTACGAGCTGGTTCGGATGTGTCGGCTCTTCGTCGGAAGCAGCGTTCATTCTCTCACGGATATTTCTCTCCATACGGGAGAAACCGATGCGGATCTGGTTCTGGAGGAGTTCACCAACAGAACGGATACGACGGTTACCTAAGTGGTCGATGTTATCTCTGGTACCTACACCATACTGCAGGCCGAGCAGGTAGGAAACGGAAGCGATGATATCCTCGATAACGAGGTGCTTCGGCATGAGCTCGGTAACCTGAGTGCGCAGAGCCTCCATGAGTTTCTCGGCATACTCGGTCTTCTTTGCTGTAGCACGTACTTCAGTGATGATGTTACGAAGGATCGTGGTACGGACCATCTCATTGATCGGGGTCTCGCTGATATCGAAGCCCTTGAGTTCTTTTGCAGAGAAGCTGGCGCGGATGAACTTATCGCAGTCCACACGTGCATTACCGATGACCTTGAAAGCCTGATCGGAAATTCTGTCCGTATCACCGATCTTGGTGATCGGGTAAACATATACTTCGTTGATACCGGCATCCTGGATCTCCCATGCCTTATCGGAGGTGATGATCTCACCGGCCTTAAGGAGGACTTCACCATCGTCGGTAACGATGTCGGAAACTGCCTTGTGGCCCTTGATACGGGAAGCAAGGGACAGCTTCTTATTTAACTTATAAATACCTACGCGTGCGAGGTCATAGCGCTTCGGATCGAAGAACATGCCGTTAAGGAGAGACTCCGCACCTTCGAGAGATGTCGGCTCACCCGGACGGAGCTTGTGATACAGCTCTGCAAGACCTTCTTCACGGCTGTGGGAAGGATCCTTCGTGATCGTCTCTGTTAAGAACTTCTCGTCGCCGAAAAGATCACGGATCTCTTCGTCGGAACCGATACCCAGAGAACGCAGGAAAACGGTCAGCGGGAACTTACGGGCACGGTCTACACGGACATAGATCACGCCGTTTGCATCGGTCTCATATTCCAGCCATGCACCACGGTTCGGGATGACCTGGGATGTAAAAAGGAACGCATCGGATTTATCGTGGATGATATCAAAATATGCACCCGGAGAACGGACAAGCTGGCTGATGATAACACGCTCAGCACCGTTGATGATAAATGTACCGTGTTCTGTCATGATCGGGAAATCGCCGATAAAGACGTCCTGATCTTCTACCTTACCGGTACGTTTGTTCAAAAGGCGAACTTTCACTTTGAGCGGAGCGGCAAAATTACAATCCTTCTCCTTGCACTGCTCAATCGTGTTTGCCGGGTTGTCGATATCGAATTCCTTCCCTACGAAGGATAATTCCATATCACCCGAAAAGTCCCTGATCGGAGATACTTCTTCGAGTACTTCCATAAGGCCCTCGTCGAGGAACCACTTATAGGAATTCTTCTGTACTTCAATAAGATCCGGGACTTCGATGACTTCGTTGATATGAGAATAAGACATTCTCTCTGCTCTTCCCTGCTTGATGGGACGCACCATTACACATCACCTCTCGACTTCGTAAACAACTTTGTTTACGTGTACGCAAAAATAGATCGCGCACCTTCCTATACTGCTCAAAAGCAGGCTTTGCAAGCTCCGCCATGCTTTTCGGTCAAAATGGGTAAAGTAGCCCTACCCATTGTAACGCAGTATAGAATGATACCACGATCTATTTCAAGTGTCAACGCAAAATTTTATTTGCGGGTGATTTTTTTATGTGAAGAAATCGATCAGGCCATGGTTAATGATCGTGGAGTACGATTCGTTCGCAGCACTCTCTTTATACCATGCATCGTAATTCTCGTTTGTCATCGTGTTGCGGATGCGGTTCTTCCAAGCCTGAACACTATCGCAGTAGTAATAGAGCTTGACGGAACTTGCGCAGCGGATGATGATCATGTCACCCTTCTTTCTGTCAGCGGAAAAGAGCCAGTCGATCAGCTCCTGGTCCTCTTTTGCAAGAACCGGCTCGGACTCATCGTTGATCGCTGTTCTCGGGAACATATCCTCATTGCTTGCAGCAACACCGCTGTAGTAGCCGCCCTTAAGGAGAGACGGAGTATCGATCGTGTGTTCCTTGGCAAGCTCGATGAACTGGTCTTCGGAAGTAACGGAATCCTGATAGCCCTTCAGTTCAGCTTCCAGCTTCTCAAAGGAAGGAGCCTTGTCTGCCGGAGCCTTGGTGATATCTTTGAGAAGTTCATCGGAAAGCTCGATCACACGGAAAGAAGCAACCTGCTCTTCATCGAGATATGCCTCTTCGAAAAGCGCTGCAAAATAACCTACGCCTTCACTGTCCTGGAATACCATGCTGGTGTTCGGCTTCGTATCCGGGTTGAAGCAAAGCTCTGCGAAATCCTTGTTATAGGACTCGATATCTGCCTTGGTAAGACCGTCGAGCGATGTCGGGTCTTCGCCGTCATTCATGCGCTTTAAGTACTTCTCATCACATACGGAACGGACACGGATCTGGAAGTCCAGATAGTTGGTGCAGTTGTCTGCGATCTTATGTGCCTTTTCCTCTGCAGCCTGCATCGCTGCTTTCTTCTCTTCTTCGGTGGAATCCTTATTGCTGTCAGCTGCTACGAAATAGAGCTGCATTTTTACTGTCTTATAAGAATTCGGATCCTCGTTATACTTTGCCATGACCTGGTCATCGGTCGGAACACTCTTGAACTGCTTTACATACTGGATATATTCATCCACGACTGCTGCACGTCTCATGATCTTACGGTAGATCTGGACGGTCATTCCCTTACCGTAGGATCTCTGCAGGTACTGGTCGGCAGTCATGTTCGAGCCGTAGAACTCGTTATACTGCTTCACAGAGTTTCTCATGCTCTGGACCTGAACCTCTGCATAATCCTTCGCAGCCGTGCTCTTGAAAGACTCATCCGCATCCGCCGCCTTTTCGACCAGGATCTGCTCCTGTGCAGCGTTTGCCGCGCTCTCCCAGATCATCTCACGGTATGTCTGTCCGTTATTGGTGTTATATACCTTATCGAGATCATCCTCATTCTTCACGATCCCTGCACCAGTATACTGGGACAGCGTCGTGTAGTAATAGTAATTCATCTCGACGATACTGATATTTTTTATCTTCTTCTCCTTGCCGTCTACCGTCTGCACAACTTTTGCACCCGGAAGGATCTTGGCCGGGAGTCCGGTCTGGTGGGCAAAATAGCAGAAGCATACAAGAACCAGAAGGACCACGACGATAGTGGCAATGATCTTGTTCTTCTTGGAAACCTTCATATGTTTTTTGGTTTTTGCTTTACCTGACTTTTCCGTCTTATTAGACATAATTATGCCCTTCCTTTTCTTTTACATAATAAAATCTCAGCACGCAACATTATAATTCCCATGTCAAGAGAATGCAAGAAAAGATTACATTTCGAGATTTTTGCGTGTATTATCGCTCAAAAACAGACTCGATCAGAGCGTTGAGATCCTGATTATCCTGTCCCGCACACTCGAAAAGCACTTCAAAGAAGCGGTCCTCCGTCGAATTTGTGAAAGCGTTCCGATGCACATACTCTCGGAGGATCGCGTGGAACTCTTCTCTTCCGACCGCCTCTTCCATCTGGTAGAGAGCCTGCTTTCCGATCTCATATGCCGCGTAGACATACGAGCTTTCATTGCTGAACGAATAGTACGAACGGTTGATCGGGATCTGATCCATGCTCTTCAGCGTATTATGCATCGAGGAACTGGAAAGATCCGTATACTTCTTAGAATAATGCTCATACTGTTTCGTTAATCCGATATACTCCTCATATACGATTTCCGTGTAGGAGGCGAAAGATTCATCCAGCCACGGCTCCATACCGGAATTGCTTCCGACGATGCCCATGAACCACTGGTGACCGATCTCGTGGGCCACAACGATGCACATCTGCTCGAACGGGATCGTCTCATAGCTGTTCTTCTTGCAGTAGTAGGACTCGGCTGTGCAGATGATCAGGTTCGGATATTCCATACCGCCGGCTTCGATCGGCGCCAGGATGATATCCAGCTCCGGATACGGATACTCACCGAACGCTTCTCCGAAAGCCGCCAGAGAATCCTGTGCCGCCTTAAGGGAGGCTTCTGCACACTCATCCATCTCGGAAGAAGCCGGATTCGCTTCGTCATAAACGACACGGATGTGGGTATCTTTATAGTCGCCCTCGAAGAATTTAAATGCCTTGCAGGCGCAGAATACAAAGTCACGGACACACGGAGCACTGATCGTGTATGTCGTCTTATCGCCCTTATCCTCTGCCTTTGTCTCGGTTCCTGTGGATAAGATCTTATATTCGGAAGGAACCGTGAGCATGACATTATAGTCGGAAACTTCCGAGAAGAAGCACTCGCCCATGTTATAGAACTTCTCGTGGGACCAGCCATTCTCTGTATAGACGGCAAGGATCGGATAGAAGTTGGTGACATTATATACGTCATTATATACTCCGAAGCGGTCCTTAATGGACGGGATCTTCGCAGTAAAATCGTAAGACAGCGTCATGGTATCCTTCGGCTGAAGCGGACGCGGCAGTGTGACCCAGAAGACCGAAACATCACTGTCTCTTTTTATCGTGAGGGCAGTGTTGCCGGCCATGACATTATTGATCTCCGTCATCGCGCCATCCGAGCCCTGTACACCCGAGGTCTGTGAATCCTTAAAAAGACTCGGGTAATCACGGAAGCAGAGGTCCGACCACTCTTCGTTCGAGGTGTTAATGAAATAAGCAACCACATGTCCGCTCACCGTGTTCGTTGCCGGATCCAGGGTAAGGTCCATATCGTAATGGTAACGCTCCTCCTGCGGGATCTCGATCGCGCAGTTCTTCTCCGGGACGGGCGCTTGGAGATTCAAACCCTGGTTATTGGAAGGATCCGAAGAGGTATCCGTAGGTTCTGTGTCTGTCGGCTCTGTATCAGTAGGTTCTGTCGGCTCCGTTTGTGTCGGTTCATATGTCACTTCCGTCCTCGAAGTACGGGTCAGTTTTCTCTCATATTCCAGGTCTGACAGTTTTTTTCTGCAGGCAGTAAGCGAAAAGATCATAGAGAATGCAAGAAGTGCGGCGATAGTGCTTTTAAAATGTCTCATTACGTTATACCTCCCTATTAAGGATCAAGCCAGAAAGCAAAGTGCGATCACGTGACAGATCGCGCCAAATACCACTAGCAGGTGGAAAATCATGTGTGAAAACTTAAACCGCATGAAGAACAGGATGACACTGGTGGTGTAGCAGAGGCCGCCGGCAAGAATCAGCCAGAAAGCGACCGGAGATGCCTGCTTATACAGGATCGGGAATGCCAGAACGATCATCCAGCCCATCAGCAGGTAAAGAAGTGCGGAGAATACATAGGAAACGGCCGACTTGGAAAAAGCAAGGGCTTTTTTCAGCGTGCCGGCGATCACGACGATCCACTGCGCGATGCAAAGGCCGATGCCCCACTTGCCGCCGATGATGGAAAGACACACAGGCGTGTATGTTTTCTGCTTGGTGCCGTGTTTCATGGTGTGGTCGATGGTCGACATCAGGAACATCAGAAATGTGCCGATGCAGAAGACCGATGTCGTGACGGAATCCAGGATCGCATTTCCGGATCTGGCCGTCAGGTAGGAATGTACTGCAGCATAAGGGAGGATACACAGCATAAACACCGCCATGACACCATGAGTCGTGGCATTACCGATCTCCTCACCGAAGCTCTCTTCCTGTTTTACCTTTCTTTTCTCTTCTTCAGACCACTTCAGGTCGGCAAGGCCTTCCTCCAGCGGATCTGCGGATGCAGCATTTGCCGATGCCGCTTCCGGATGTGATTTCGAACCTCCCAGCCATCTGCGCCAGAATGCTTTGTTCGTTGACATTTTCTTTCTTCCTCCTGATACTCCGGAGCTGTCTTTCCGGGTCTTCGTTCCAGTTTCTTCTGTCCTTTATCTTTTTATCGTATATCTATCATTTATCTTCTATATGTTCCGGTTTCTTCTATTACTTATATAGTTTCTGCTTGCTATCCCGGCCGTCCGGTCATGCGTCATCACCGAAAACATCGATCTTTTCTGCTTCCCCGTGAACATCCGGGAAATCCAGATTGTTCTCCGCCGCCCCGGCTTCAGGATCCTTTTCCGGCACCGCGGAAGTCGGTGCCTGTGCGGGAAGCTCGATCGGTGTGGACGGAGACTGCGCCGGAAGTTCAATAGGCGTCGATGGCGAATGTGCTGCCAGCGCGATCACCTGGGTCTCTTCCGCCGGACGGGAAGTCGGCGCCTGCGCTGCCAGAGCAATGACCTGGGTCTCTTCTGCCGGGCGGGAGCTCGGTGCCTGTGCCGCCAGGGCGATCACCTCCGTCGGCTGCTCGCCGGAAGGAAGTGCCTGTGTATCGGAAGCCGCAATAGTATTCATGACGGTCTGGTCGTTCTCCTGCTTTTTTACCGGGAAGGACTCTGCTGCAACCTCGGCCTTCTCATTCAGTACGATCGTACCCAGCGGGGACGGTGCTTCCGGCTCGGTGGCAAACGGCATAACAGGACTTCTGACCTCGTTCAGTTTTCTAAAACGGTCAAAGTCGTGGATCTGCTTCTTTTCAGCTATATAGGCATTTCGGTAGAATCTCACGATCTGCGAAAGAACATAGGCAATTACGACCACCGGAAGGATCAGGTACGGGAGCTTTTCGGCCTGTTTTTCAGAAAACATTCCGATCAGACCGGTAAAAGGTGCGTGTACCAGCTCATAGATACGGTTCAGGAATGAGGACAGCAGTGTGTCCACGATATTCTTGCCCGGCTTGGCCAGTTTTGCATCAAGCTTCGGCAGGTACCACTTCGGCAGATATGCCAATAATCCAAAAGCACTGATGCCAAGCATGACCCAGACTTTTTTCTTCCAGCACGTCCAGATCACTCCCATGATCAGTCCCAGAAGGAAGCACACGCTCATGATGCGCTCGAACAGGTAGATATCGCGGGGCACATTCAGGGAATAACGGAAATACGCCGGGAACGAGAAAAGGAAAAGAAGCGACAGAAATACGCCGCCCAGAAAAATATCGCCAATGATATCGCGTTTCATCTTTTCCGCTCCTTTCTTTTTCTATTCCGCTTTCCCGCTCTTTCCGGCCGGGTTTCCCACTTTGCGGTTACCGGCCGGACATACTGATCCGAGTTTAGCAATAATGTATTATACCTCTTACCCTGTCCCTTGTCACTTGTGCAAGTGCGTGATAAAATCGTTAAAAGCCTATTCATGCTGTTTTTTCCTTATATGGGAAGGCAGCGGAAAAACTTGCATCATCGTGTTATTCATTAGGAGGGATCGTATATGTCCTATTCCACTACTTCTGCGGATGTCATCATCGTAGGTACCGGTGCCGCCGGCCTCTTCTGCGCTCTGCATCTGCCGGAAAACCTTTCCATCTACATGCTCACAAAAGATACGCTGGAAAACAGCGCCTCTTACCTCGCCCAGGGCGGTATCGCCGCGCTGAAGGACTCCGAGGACTACGAAGACTACTTCGAGGATACTCTGCGTGCCGGTCACTATGAGAACTCGAGAAAAGCGGTCGATACCATGATCCGCCAGTCTCCGGTCATCATCAGAGAGCTCCTCGACTACCACGTCAACTTCGACAAGAAGGGCGATGACCTGGATCTTACCAAGGAAGGCGGTCACTCCGCTTCCCGTATCCTCCACCACGAGGACATCACCGGCCAGGAGATCACGTCGAAACTTCTCCAGAATGTCCGTGAAAAGAAGAACATCGATCTTCACGAACACACGACCATGGTCGATCTCATCTGTGAGAAGAACGTCTGCAAAGGCATCATCACACAAGATGCGGAGGGTGATTTTCACGCGGTATTCGGCAAAGCCGTAGTACTCGCCACCGGCGGTATCGGCGGACTCTTCAAGCACAGCACCGCATTCCGCCATATCACGGGCGACTCCCTCGCGATCGCGCTGAAGCATAACGTCCTTCTCAAGGACATCAACTATATCCAGATCCACCCGACATCCCTCTATTCCGAGAAGCCGGGCAGATCCTTCCTCATTTCCGAGGCAGTGCGCGGCGAGGGCGGCGTGCTCCGAAACAAGAACATGGAGCGCTTCACCGACGAACTTCAGCCGCGTGACGTCGTTTCCGCAGCGATCAAGAAGCAGATGGAGATCGATGGCAGAGGCTTCGTATGGCTCGATGTCACCCATCTCGATCCGGAGCTCATCAAGAGCCACTTCCCGAATATCCTCGAGCACTGCAAAGAGGAAGGCTACGATATCCTGAAGGAGCCTTTCCCGGTAACCCCGGCACAGCACTACTTCATGGGCGGTATCGAGGTCGATCTCAAGGGCAGAACATCCATGGATAACCTCTACGCCATCGGCGAGACATCCTGCACAGGTGTTCACGGCAAGAACCGTCTCGGCAGTAACTCACTGCTCGAGAGCCTCGTATTTGCGAAGCGTTCCGCACAGAACATCGAGGAGACCATCCCGTACGAGCCGACAGAGACGGAAGAAGTAGATTTCAGCCAGTACGAAGGCAGAGATTTTGCGAAAGAATACCGCGAGATCGTACTTGAGGAGATCAAGAGAAGGGACAAAGATTTCTATGAACAATGGTGTACTTAATACGATCCTTTGGGATGACTATATCATGCGCGCCCTGCGCGAAGACATCACCTCCGATGACGTAACAACGCAGGCGATCATGCCGGAACCTTTCATGGTAACGGTCGATCTGATCTGCAAGCAGGACGGCGTACTCTGCGGACTCGACGTATTTGAGAGAGTCTTCCAGATGCTCTGCGACAACTCCTCTTTCCGCGCCAACTTCAAGGACGGCGACGAGATCAGAAAGGGCGATGTCATCGGCGTTCTCGTCGGCGACGGACGCGCTGTACTGAGCGGTGAAAGAACAGCTCTGAATTTCCTGCAGCGCATGAGCGGTATCGCCACGCTGACAAGATCTATGGTCAAGGAGCTGGAGGGCTATGATACCAAGCTTCTCGACACAAGAAAGACGACTCCGAACATGCGTCCTTTCGAAAAGTATGCAGTTCGTATCGGCGGCGGCACGAATCACCGCTATAACCTGTCCGATGGTGTCCTCATCAAGGACAACCACATCGGCGCTGCAGGCTCTATCGCCAAGGCAGTGGAGATGGCCCGCGCTTATGCTCCTTTCGTTAGAAAGATCGAAGTCGAAGTCGAAAATCTTGAGATGCTTCAGGAGGCACTCGATGCCAAGGCCGACATCATCATGCTCGACAACATGACCGATGAGATGACCGCACAGGCAGTCGCTATGGCCAAGGGCAAAGCGGATCTCGAGGCTTCCGGCAACATGAACAAGGATCGCCTCAAAAAGCTCGCCGAGATCGGCGTAGATTACATCTCCTGCGGTGCACTCACCCACTCTGCTCCGATCCTGGACTTCTCCATGAAGAACTTGAAGCCGATCGAGTGATCCGGCAGCGCAGCACCGTCCGGCTAGAAAGGTATTTGAACACAATATGACCAAGATCATATTAGCAAGTAAATCCCCCCGTCGTTTTGAGCTTCTCTCAATGACGGGGCTTTCTTTTGAAGTAATCACATCTCATGTCGATGAGGATGCGGTCGAGGCTTCTGTGCTTCAGCGCTTTTCTGATGAAGAGATCCGCGCCGATATGTACAAGATCGCAGAAGCCGTCGCAATGGCCCAGGCCCACGCTAAGGCTGAAGCAGTGCTGGAAAGTGTGAGCGGGGCGGGGGCTTCCGATTCTTCCGCTTCTACCGCGTCTTCCGTGGCGGCGGGATCAGTAGCTGCACAGCCTGATTCCAGCGCAGAAGGCGCCGCGTCCGACTCCGGCATCATCGTCATCGGCTCTGATACTGTAGTTGTGACCGAAGATGAAATCCTCGGAAAACCTAAAGATGAAGCCGACGCGCGCCGCATGCTGACAAAGCTTTCCGGTAAGACCCACCGCGTCTATACCGGAGTGGCGATACTGAAAAAGTGCGGCGGCGAAAGCAGTTTGAGCAGCGAGGACGGAGTACAAAGCCGCTGTTTCAGTGCTTTTGCCGATGTAAAATTCCATGACCTGGATGCACTGCAGGAAAAGGAGATCGAGCGCTACATCGCAGGCGGCTCGCCGATGGACAAGGCCGGCGCCTACGGGATCCAGGACGAGGGCGCACTCCTGATCGACTCGATCGCCGGTGATTACTATGCCGTCGTCGGGCTTCCGGTCGCACAGGTCAACAGGGAACTCCAGAAACTCCTCTGACAGTTCTTTTCACTAGGCCAAAACAGTTCTTTTCACTAGGCCAAATAGGTTAAATTGGGAATTTCTTTCCAAATAGGATCAAATCAAGATTTTCTTTTCTGATTCTTATACCCCCCGGGGGTATATGGGCTGCCGCGGTAGGATCAAATTGCTGTTTTTAGGGGATTTAGTCCTACTTTTTCATAGTCGATGTAGGATAAAAAAGCTGAAATCTCAGTTTTTATCCTACCGGCTGATAGTTTTTACTTATATTGTCCTATTGCAGGAGCCGTTTTTGAGCAAATAAACATCACATACCCCAAGGGTGATAGGATCACAACCCGATTTTTGGTAGTTTAATCCTATCCCATGCAAAATCTTAAGGAATTGCATGGGACGAACAAGGAATTGCGTGGGGCAGACAAGGATAAACAAACGGAAAACGATCCGCAGGCTTTCTCGCTGAAGCAAGCACCCTCACGAAAAGAGCGGTGTGGAGAAATATCTCTCCGCGGTATCCGG
>ONFC01000016.1 GCA_900317035.1 uncultured Eubacteriales bacterium | reverse complement strand
ACAGACGACGATGGCCAGTTCCGATACGACCGTCTCAAAGAGACCCACCACAGTGGATACGAACAGTCCGAGAACAAGAAGCGTCACCAGCCAGGGCAGGCGCTTTTTCATGCTCTCACCAAGAGTCTCCTTCAAATCCTCCTCCGCGGTCAAGCCGGCGAGTTTTGCGTAGTCATCACCCATCTCATCGTCAACGACTTCGATGATATCCTGCGAGGTGATAACACCCAGGATCTTCTCTTCATCATTTAATACCGGGATAGAATCCTCGGCGTAATCCTTAATCTTCTCGATGGATTCGTCGAGCTTTTCATGGTCATTTACATACGGGTAAGAAGTCACGATCAGGGATTCGAGCTTGGCATAGTCTCTCGCCCGGATCAGGTCTTTCAGGTCGATCACGCCATAGAACTTCTCATCCTGGTCAACGACATAGATCGTCGAGATATTATCGTTCTCATCCGCCTGACGGATGAGTTCTTTCATCGCCTGCTTGATCGTCAGGTCATTCTTCACCACGACGAAGTTCGTGGTCATCTTCGATCCGATCTCATCGTCCTCGTAGGACTGGATGAGCTTGATGTCCTGGGAACTCTCATCATCCATCAAGGAGATGATCTTCTCCTGCGTCTCTTCATCGACTTCTTCGAGTACGTCAACAGCATCGTCGGCGTCCATGTTCTCGATGATCTTCGCAGCACTCTTGATATCGAGCTCGGCGATGTACTCTTCCGGATCTTCGAGGTATGCGAAGATATCGGAAGCCTTCTCGGCGCCGAGGATATGGTACAGTTTTTTACGTTCTTCTTCGGTGATGAGCTCAAACGCATCCGCGATGTCGCTCTCATGGTAGTCTTCGAGTTTCGCACGAAGTTCTCCGTCCGACTTATCGGCACGGATCAGCGCGATGATCTCTTCAACTACATTTCTGGTATCAGTTTTTGTTTCACTTCTGGTTTCATTTTTGATCTCATTTTTGATCTCATCCTTGATCTCATTCTCATCCATATGAAACCCGCCTCCTCTTGCATAGAATCAAGCATTTTCATGCCGGCAATAAAGGGAAGCTTTATGTGAAAAATAATTCAGATCAAAATCGAAGGTGTTTCTTCGGCAAAAGCACTCTCACCGGAGCATCCGGCGGTCAGCCTTTCATATTGTGACGAAGAGGTGTTCGTATGTGATTCTCATCTGAATCGTTTTTCTCAAAACAGCCACGCCTTCGATAACTGCCATCACAACTATCCAACTTCGTCACCTCCTTGTTTTTGGGAATACCTAATGAAATTATGAACGCCTCAAAAGCAAAAGTCAACGCCGTTTTGCCCGATTTTTCCTCGATTTTGAAATACTGTGTTTTTCCATAAAAACCTTTGTTATCTATCTTATATATTTGGGTTTTCGAATCGGGTGTTTTCTGTTATTATATTTCCAGCTAAAATGCCCTATTAGGGTTAAATAAGTGAATATATATATAAGCGAGGAAGATACCATGCCAAAGAGGGAAGATATCAATAAGATCCTTATCATCGGTTCCGGCCCGATCATCATCGGCCAGGCGTGCGAGTTTGACTATTCAGGTACTCAGGCCTGCAAAGCCTTAAAGAAACTCGGCTACGAGATCGTACTGGTCAACAGTAACCCGGCTACCATCATGACAGACCCGGATGTGGCGGACATCACGTACATCGAGCCTTTGAACCTGGCAAGACTTACCCAGATCATCGAAAAAGAGCGCCCGGATGCCCTTCTTCCGAACCTCGGCGGACAGTCCGGACTGAATCTGTGCTCCGAACTTTCCGAAGCAGGCGTCCTCAAGAAATATAACGTGCAGGTCATCGGTATTCAGGTTGATGCCATCGAGCGTGGTGAAGACCGTATCGAGTTTAAGAACACCATGACCAGCCTCGGCATCGAGATGCCGAGATCCCGCGTCGCTTACTCCGTAGACGAAGCGGTCAAGATCGCCGAAGAACTGAAATACCCGGTCGTTCTCCGTCCTGCCTATACGATGGGCGGTGCCGGCGGCGGCCTCGTTTATAACGTAGATGAGCTGAAGATCGTCTGCGAGCGTGGCCTTCAGGCTTCCCTCGTAGGACAGGTCCTCGTTGAAGAATGTATCGCAGGATGGGAAGAGCTTGAGCTCGAGGTCGTCCGTGATGCCGATGACAATGTCATCACCGTCTGCTTCATCGAGAACATCGACCCGATCGGTGTTCATACCGGTGACTCCTTCTGCTCTGCTCCGATGCTGACCATCTCTGAAGATGTACAGAAGAAACTCCAGGATTATTCCTACAAGATCATCCGCGCCATCGGCGTCATCGGCGGCTGCAACTGCCAGTTCGCACACGATCCGGTCAGCGGCCGTATCGTCGTTATCGAGATCAACCCGAGAACATCCCGTTCCTCCGCTCTCGCTTCGAAGGCAACAGGTTTCCCGATCGCTCTCGTTTCCGCGATGCTCGCCTGCGGTCTGACACTTAGCGATATTCCGTGCGGCAAGTACGGCACACTCGATAAGTACGTACCGGATGGAGACTATGTCGTAATCAAGTTCGCCCGCTGGGCATTCGAGAAGTTTAAGGGTGCTTCCGACAAACTCGGTACACAGATGCGTGCCGTAGGTGAAGTCATGAGCATCGGTAAGACCTATAAGGAAGCTTTCCAGAAGGCGATCCGCAGCCTCGAGACCGGACGCTACGGCTTAGGCTTTGCGAAGAACTACCACGACCTTTCCAAGGAAGAACTGATGCAGATGCTCGCTTACCCGACATCCGACAGACAGTTCATCCTCTACGAAGCACTGAGAAAAGGTGCGACCATCGAAGAGCTCTACCAGCTGACCAAGATCAAGCACTGGTTCTTAGAGCAGATGCTCGAGCTCGTTCAGGAAGAAGAAGCACTCCTGAAGATCAAGGGTGCTGTTCCGGCAGAGGATACTCTCCGTCAGGCAAAGCTCGACGGTTTCTCCGACCGTTACCTCAGCAAGCTCCTCGAGGTTCCGGAAGAAGATATCAGAAATGCACGTTACAAGTACAATATCCGTGAAGCATGGGAAGGCGTACACGTAAGCGGCACACAGGATGCAGCCTACTACTACTCCACCTATCACCTCTCCGAGGATAAGAGCCCGTCTTCCGACAAAAAGAAGATCATGATCTTAGGCGGCGGCCCGAACCGTATCGGTCAGGGCATCGAGTTCGACTACTGCTGCGTACACGCCGCTCTCGCACTGAAGAAGATGGGATTTGAGTCCATCATCGTCAACTGCAACCCGGAGACAGTATCTACAGACTATGACACTTCCGACAAGCTCTACTTCGAGCCGCTTACTCTGGAAGATGTTCTGGCGATTCACGATAAGGAAAAGCCGGTCGGCGTTATCGCCCAGTTCGGCGGCCAGACACCTCTGAACCTGGCAGCTGACCTCAAGAAGAACGGCGTAAATATCTTAGGTACCACACCGGAGACCATCGACCTCGCAGAAGACAGAGATCACTTCCGCGCGATGATGGACCGTCTCGGCATCCCGATGCCGGAAGCCGGTATGGCAGTTACTGTAGATGATGCTCTTACCATCGCGAACAAGATCGGTTATCCGGTCATGGTTCGTCCTTCCTACGTCCTCGGCGGACGTGGCATGGAAGTCGTTCATGACGACGAGATGATGCGTGTTTATATGAACGCTGCCGTAGGCGTTACACCGGACCGTCCGATCCTGATCGACCGTTTCCTGCATCACGCTACCGAGTGTGAGGCAGACGCGATCTCCGATGGCCAGCACTGCTTCGTTCCGGCTGTCATGGAGCACATCGAGCTTGCCGGCGTTCACTCCGGTGACTCCGCCTGCATCCTTCCTTCCAAGAACCTTACCGAGAAGCAGATCGCAACCATCAAGGAATACACCAAGAAGATCGCGATCGAGATGAACGTTAGAGGCCTTATGAACATGCAGTACGCGATCGAAGACGATGTCGTCTATGTTCTCGAGGCAAACCCGCGTGCATCCCGTACCGTACCGCTCGTATCCAAGGTCTGCGCGATCAACATGGTCAAGGTTGCAACCGAGATCATGACATCCGAGCTGACCGGCAAGCCGTCCCCGGTACCGGAGCTCAAAGACCGCATCATCAAGCACTACGGCGTAAAGGAAGCTGTCTTCCCGTTCAATATGTTCCAGGAAGTTGACCCGGTTCTCGGACCGGAGATGAGATCCACCGGTGAGGTCCTCGGTATTTCCGAGTCCTTCGGTGAAGCTTACTTCAAGGCTCAGGAAGCGACCCAGACGAAGCTGCCGTCTGAGGGTAATGTCCTCCTGTCCGTATGCGACCGCGATAAGGATGAGCTCATCGACATCGCCAAGGCATTTGACGAGCTTGGTTTCCATATCCTCGCGACAGGCAAGTCCTACGAGATGATCAAGGAAGCCGGCATCGATGCAGAGCGCGTTAACAAGCTCTACGAGGGCCGCCCGAACATCACTGATAAGATCACCAACGGCGAGATCCAGCTGATCATCAATACACCTGCCGGAAAGACATCCGCGCATAACGACAGCTATATCAGAAAAGAAGCGATCCGCCACAGAGTTCCGTACATCACCACGATGGCGGCTGCAAAGGCCAGCGCCGAGGGTATCAAGGCTTATAAGGAGAACCCGAACTTCCCGGTAAAGAGCCTGCAGGATCACCACAAGGACATCATCTGATCCTTTACCGGAGCCGCCGGCTACACCGGAAACGCTCCCCGGCAAATCAAACAAACCAAGCCCCTGTTTTTCACCAAACGGAAAGCAGGGGCTTTCGCTTTCCTTCTCCGTGCTCAGAAACATATACCCCCGGGGGGTATCTGGGAAAATCCGTATGTCTAAATTCCGATTTCTTCAATTCCGACGTACATTTACACCCGGTTTTTATGTCGAAAATCAGATTTTCCGATTTTAGACATACGCCACCTCCCGAAAAGCACTTGCCGGGCAGCAAATGTTCACCGGGAGAGTGCTTTTCGAGAGGAAAACAGCGAAAAATTGCCACATATACCCCCACCCCCATATGTCTAAAAATCGATTTCCGCAAAAACGACATAATAGGAGTGGCAAAATGTCTTTTAAGTAATTTTAATGTTGACGAGCTAGAGTATACTACAAGGTAGATGAAGCGTTTACCTTGAGTAGAAAGGAGACGATGTATGTCTATGATCAACGATAATAACTTCAATACTACATATGGAACCGCAGGTTCACCTGCTTCGGGTTCACCTGCTTCGGGGACACCCGCTCCGGCGCCGGTGGAATTTAAGACCGCCGGTCAGGCGATGCAGCCGCCGATCCTGACGCCTGCGACTCTCTCCCAGCCGGTCCTGACCCCTCAGATGATGTCCCCGTCAGCACCGGCATTAGGAAATGCCGGCCAGCCGGATGCAAAAGCGCTGAAAAAGCAGGAAAAAGCCGCGAAAAAGCAGGCGAAGAAAGACGCAAAACTTGCCGCAAAGCAGGGAGCAGCTTCCGCTTCTTCCGGTTATCCTCAGGCTAACCATTCTGCCGGCACTTCCTCCGGAGCATCTTACGGGAAAAAGCGCGTCGCCGCAGCGGCAGTCGCGTTCTGCATCCTCGGTGCAGGACTCGGTGTATGCGGTACCATCGCCTGTGGCATGTACTGGGCACAGGAAGTTAAGTCGGACGCTGTAAGCGCCGCGAAAAAAGCCGCCGGCAAGGATACCAGCAAGTCGGTCATTTCCAAAAACGGTTCGAAAAAATCCTCCACTATCCTGCAGGGACAGCGCAACTATACTTTGATCAACACGAATAACATCGATACCAGCGAAGAGCACACGGCTGCAGAGATCTATGCGGCCAATGTAAACTCGACAGTCGGCATCTCCACACAGATCGACTATAACTATTACGGCAGTAAGACAACAGCCGCTGTCTCCGGATCCGGCTTTATCCTGACCGACGACGGATTCATCGTGACGAACCATCATGTCATCAAGGATGCCAAGGAAGTCAAGGTCACGACCTATGATAACAAGGTCTATCCGGCGGAGGTCATCGGATATGACGAAGATAATGACATCGCGGTACTCAAGATCGATGCGAAAGACCTCACTCCGGTCGTTCTCGGCGACTCGGACACACTGAATGTCGGTGAAGATGTCGTTGCGATCGGAAATCCTCTCGGTGAGCTTTCTTTCTCGCTGACCAAGGGCTGTGTCAGCGCACTCAACCGCACCATCACGATCGATAATAAGCCGATGTCGCTGATCCAGACCGACTGCGCCATCAACTCCGGAAACTCCGGTGGCGCACTCTTCAATATGTATGGCGAAGTCATCGGTATCACCAGTGCGAAGTACTCCAATAACGGCGGCACTGACGCCGCGATCGAGAGTATCGGATTCGCGATTCCGATCAACACTGTCCGCGGCATGATCGAGAGCATCATCGAAAAAGGCTATGCCGCGAAACCATATATCGGCGTTTATGCGGAAACTGTTACTCCGAATTCGGGTTATAGCGCGAACTCCGGCATCGGCATTCATGACATCATCCCCGGCAGCCCGGCGGAAAGAGTCGACATCCGGAAGGGTGACGTCATTATCAAGATCGACGGAAAATATGTAACGGATATTGCGGAACTGAAGTCCAATATCGCCCGTGCAGGCATCGGCGGAAAGCTGGAGCTCACGATCCTCCGTGATGGAAAAGAACTTACCATCGAGGTAGATGTCGAGGAGAATAAGACCTCCTGATCACATCTTTTCTGAATAAAAGCCGAGCTCGTCTTTTCCGATGCGGAGCACGAACGGGAAAATATCCTTCTCGATACACATATAGTAGTCTTTCGTCGGGAAATGCTCTGCCAGTGACGGGTCGAAGAACCGTCTGCCATCCAGATTTTTAAGATCCTGCCGTCTCTGCTCGAAGACCGGCGGGATCTCTTTTTTATGGATCAGCGCCTCGATATATTCTGCACATAGATCATCTTCCGCCGCACGTTCTTTGCCGGAAGTTCCCATGGCGACGAGAGAAACCGGAATCCCCACCTTCTCCGCCCGGACGCGGGCATACTCTGCAACGGCGCGGGCATTGACGAAGCTTCCGGTAAGGATCTCCTGTGCATTCTGTGCGTTTACTATGCCCTGTGTCCCGGCGCTCGTGGTATGGATCACGACCCGTCCGGCGATTCTATCCGCAGCAGCTTCGATTTGCGACGGGGAATTCCCGAAATCAAATCCGTCGAGCTTTATTCCCTGGCGTTCGCCGATCAGGACCGCGTCCGGGATCTTCGCTTTCAGCGCCCATGCGTCATCGACCGATCCGACCGGCCGGACCAGCTTCGCCCCGAATTCATAGAGATAACACTCCAGTGAAAAGGCACGGAAAACATCGATGATCACTGTCAGCCCGGTCGCCTCCCCGGCTCCGGAAAGAAGATGCAGGATCTTGGAGTTTATCATCTCTCAGCCCCCTTCAGATCTCCTGAATGTAATAGAGTACCGAGCGGAAATCACCATACATGCAGGGAATGATGAGCCCTGCATTCATGAGGGTGCCGCCATATGCTTCCGCGACCACCTCCGGCTCTTTTTCCGGATCTTCCGCCCAGGTAACACGGTAGCGCTTCTTCTCATCCAGTCCTTTAAGATGGATAAAGCGGTTCGGCGTGCACGGCCGGTTGATCACATGGATAAACGTCAGGAGCATCTCCGATTTATCCTTCGATACCACGCCATAGCAGTCATAAAAACCGTTTTCACGGAAAGATGCGATACGGTAATAGTCGCCATTTCTGACGAGGTCATTATACCGATGGAAAAGCACTGTCTGCTCTTTCATCTCTTCATGTTCTTCTTTGGAAAGCTTCGTGATGTCCAGCTCATAACCGAAGGTTCCGGCGAGTGCGACATGGCCTCTGGTCGTAAAAGGAACGGTCCTTCCCGTCACGTGGTTCGGACAGATCGATACATGCGCACCGAGGCAGGATAGCGGATACAGCGTCGCCGCGCCCTCCTGGATGCGGATACGTTCATACGCATCCGTATCATCGGAAGTCCAGATCTGCGGGCTGTAGTAGAGCATGCCAGGGTCAAATCTCGAGCCGCCGCTGCTGCAGTTCTCAAGAAGCAGATCCGGGAAAGCCGTAAGAAGGCGTTCCTGAAGATCATAGACACCCAGTACGAAGCGGTGCAGCAGCTCCCCCTGTCTTTCAGAAGGAAGTGCGTCACTATAAAGGTCGCAAAGATGACGGTTCATGTCCCACTTCACATACGCCACATCCGCCTCCCGGATGATATCGGAGATAGCCGCAAAAAGATAGTCCCGGACATCTTCCCTGGAGACATCCAGCACGAGCTGGTTTCTGCTTCTGGAAGGCTCGATCCCGGGGATCGCGATCGCCCAGTCAGGGTGTGCACGGTAAAGATCCGAATCCGGAGACACCATCTCCGGCTCGAACCAGACACCGAGCTTCATACCGATCTCTTTCAGTTTCACGCTAAGAGCAGAAAGCCCGCCCGGCAGTTTCTCTTCATTCACCGTCCAGTCGCCGAGACCGGAATTGTCATCGTTTCTCTTTCCGAACCAGCCGTCATCGACGACCAGCATCTCGACGCCGCAGTCCTTCGCCTGCCTTGCGATCTCCAGGAGCTTCTCCATATTAAAATCGAAATAGGTCGCTTCCCAGTTGTTGATCAGGATCGGACGCTTCTGATCCTTATATTTCCCGCGGATCAGGTGGTTTCTGAAAAGATCATGGAAGCTCCGGCTCATCCTGCCGAGTCCGTGATCCGAATATGTCATTACTACTTCCGGAGTATAGAAGGTCTCTCCCGGCATCAGCTCCCAGGAAAACTCCTCCGGATGGATGCCCATCGAGATGCGGATATCCTCATTCGGAGCCTTCTCGACCATCGAGCTGAAATTGCCGGAATAGAGGAACTGCAGGCCGTAAGCCTCGCCGCTTTCCTGCGTGATCCCCGGAGATACGATCCCGAGGAAGCTCTGTGCGCGGTTGCTGGTCTTGCCGCAGATCGAGGATACCCCGATCCTTCCGAAGAGGATCGGATCGGTCTGGCGAGTGAACTCTCTGGCCCATGTGCCATGGAAGGTCATCAGCTCAAAAGGTCTTCCCTCCGTATCCCGTCCGGGCATGTCCATCGCCGCGGAAAGCGCGCGCTGAAGCACCATCTTCCTTTCTCCGCCGTTTCTTATTTCGGCGCGTCTTGCGATGACGTCTTCCTCGTAAAAAGCACTGTAAAAGAGGGATACTTCTACTTTTGTGTCCGGATCCTGAAGGTCGATCCGGAGCGTCTCCACTTCACCCTCTGCCGCGTAGGTAGAAGGAAGCCCCGGGACAGGTGCTTTTGAAGAAGAGATCTCATAGCCCAGGAACGTTGGACAGACGCGCGTGGTTCCATTCGGAAAAAGCACCTTTAGTGCACCCTCGCGCGAATCACCCGCGCCCCAGCCCGGATACTCGAAGCGGAATCCGTCCATAAAGATGACCATCTCGCGGTCCGTCCTGCTGATCCTTCCCTCCGGAGCAAAGGCGGTCCGATAGGAAAGGTCATCATCACTGATTCTGGGACCATAATAGAAATGGCCCAAATACAGGCCATCTCTAACTCCGATCATATAACTGGTGTTCTTCGTATCGATGCGGAAGAAATCTCCGCGATCGTTTACCGTGATATTATCTTGCGTTCTTTTCATCCTCAAGTTTCCCGCTAATAAATCTCTGATTGATCGTATCCATATCCATACAGAACGGAAGCGCGTTGCTCAGGCGCCAGCTGGAACCGGAACGTGACATCGTCATCTGCAAGGCGTAGGAATTGGTCGTATGCTCAAAGTGCAGGGTGATACGGTATTCAATCTCCGTTTCATGTGACTTCGGATCGGTATAGACTGTCGTGACCTCAATATTTGCCTCTTTATAAAGGCGTGTATCCATCTTCGTAATGATCGGCTCGACCTTATCACGCTCATCACTCTTCACATACTTACGTACTGAGTCATAGTCAGCGATAAAGATACGGCGCAGAAGATAATAACTGAGTTCTGTCGCCTCATCCTGGAGTTCTTCCTGCGTCTTCTCCTCACCCTTCATAAAAGGCAGTTTGCCATTGCAGCCGCACATGCAGGCGGTCAGCGCAACCAGAAGAATGATTGCTATGGCACGGAATATTTTATTTGAAGTTCTCATCTTGCCTCCAACTAATTTCTAATACCCAAACTATCAACAACATTTTACCCTAGAGTAAATTATACACTATAGAATATGACCATAAAAGCCCATAAAGTCGAAACGATTGTGAAAAAAGTGTTGACAAAGGTTTTTCCGAGGATTATTATCACCTCATGTAAAAGCTATGACGAAGAAGGTCGTGACCATTTCGCCTCACAGAGAGCCGGCGCACTGCTGAAAGCCGGTATCCGGGATGATCCAGATGACTATCGCTTCCGAGCCGGTACACCGAATAAGAAAGTCTGAAAGTGCTTTTCGCGAAGTAACGAAGACCGAACTTGAGTAGACTGTACACGTAAGAGCCGCGTTAAGGCAAAGGGTTTGATAGAACCTATTAAGTGGCGAAAAGTATTTCGCAAATTGAGTGGTACCGCGGTAAATAGCCGTCTCAATGTCCGAAGAGTGGACGTTGGGGCGTTTTTTATTGCCTCAAAAGCGAAGGAAAGACGCAGCTGATAGGGAGCTTATGGAGGAATTGAAAAATGAGCGAACTAGAAAAGAATGAAACTTTACTGAGAAACAGCGACCAGGGTGGTCTTCTCGAGCAGAAGATCTCTGAGGTAGCCAGCCGAATCAAAGCACTGCGTCTGGACATGGGACTCTCCACCAAGGACATGGCCGAAAAGGTCGAGATCACGGAGGAAGAGTACGTCAAATATGAAGAGGGTCAGGAAGACTTCAGCTTCACCTTCGTATACAAAGTCGCAAATCTCTGCGGCGTCGAGATCTCCGAGCTGATGGAAGGTACGACACCGGCACTTCGTGAATATGCCGTAACCAGAAAGGGCGAGGGTCTTCCGATCACCCGCCGTGCCGGTTACAAATATATGCGTCTGGGACACCTTTTCAGAAACAAGCTGTGTGAACCATTTGAGGTTACCATCCCATATTCTGAGGAAGCCCTGAACCCGCCGTACAAGCTTGTCACCCACTCCGGTCAGGAACTGAATATCGTCACCAAGGGCTGCCTGAAGGTCATGCTCCGTGACCACTCCGAGATCCTGTATCCCGGTGACTCCATCTTCTTCGACAGTAGAACACCGCATAACGAGTATGCGATCGGCGGTGAAGACTGCACCTTCTACGCCATCGTCTTAAATCCTGAGAAGTGGACCCAGGGCGCGACTTACGAGAAGACTGTTCAGACTTCTTATGTAGAAGATAACAAGACCAATTTCGACCTGGCCGCTGTTAAGGATCCGATCTACAGAAAATATGTAACGGATACTCTGGATGCAAATAATAAGCTGACTTCGATCTCCTACACACCGGAAGCCGATAAGTTCAACTTCGCTTTCGACCTCGTCGATGCGATGGCAGACAAAGATCCGAACAAGACATCCATGATGTGGGTCGCAAAAGACGGAAAGACCGATCACCGCTTCACTTTCGAAGAGATGAAGAAATACACCTCGATGACAGCAAACTACTTCGAGAGCCTCGGCATCAAGCACGGCGACCGTGTCATGCTCGTCCTGAAGCGTCACTACCAGTTCTGGTTCTCGATCCTCGCACTTCATAAGATCGGTGCGATCGCGATCCCGGCCACGAACCTTCTTAAGGAGCACGACTTCGACTACCGCTTCAAGTCCGCAGGCGTATCCGCGATCGTCATCACCGGTAACGGCGATACCGCACTCGAGGCACAGAAAGCTGCAGAGAACGCTGGCATGGACATCACGTTCATCATGGCAAACGGCGCGGATGACGAAGCAGGTGTAAATCTCCTCAAAGTCCTCGAAGGAAAGGCTACTGTCGATGAAGCAGGACTGAAGAGCGAAGCAGTGCTTTTCGGGCAGGACGGAAACGGATTCCTCCCGATGGAGGGCATGAGCTCCAAGTGGCATAACTTCAACTATGAGATGCCTGCATTCAGTAGCGAGTTCGCCCGTCCGGCCGATGCGACACAGGGAAATGATCCGATGGTCATGTTCTTCACTTCCGGTACGACCGGTTATCCGAAGATCGCCGCACACTCGCACAAGTATTCTCTCGGACATTTTGCGACAGCGAAGTACTGGCACAATGTCGATCCGAACGGCCTGCACTTCACGATCTCCGATACCGGCTGGGGTAAGTCCCTCTGGGGTAAGCTCTACGGCCAGTGGCTCTGCGAAGCACCGACCTTTACTTTCGACTTCGACAGATTCCATGCCAATGAGATCCTGCCGATGTTTGCCAAATACCATGTAACGACATTCTGCGCACCGCCGACCATGTACCGCTTCCTCGTTAAGGAGGATCTGTCTCTGTACGATCTGACTTCCCTGAAGTATGCGACCGTTGCCGGTGAGGCTCTGAACCCTGAGGTATTCAACCAGTTCATGCGTGCGACCGGTATCCGCCTGATGGAGGGCTTCGGCCAGACCGAGACTTCCCTCGTTATCGGTAACCTCGTCGGTTCCGCGATCCGTCTCGGCTCCATGGGTAAGGCCGTCACTCCGTATGATGTGCATATCCTCGACGAAGACGGCAATGACTGCCCGCCCGGCACCACCGGCGAGATCTGCATCAATACCAAGGAAGTCGTTCCGTGCGGCCTCTACCTCGGCTATTACCAGAATGAGGAAAAGACCCGCGAATCCTGGCACGACGGATACTTCCACACCGGTGACACCGCGTGGAAAGATGAGGATGGCTACATCTGGTATGTCGGTCGTGTCGATGATGTTATTAAGTCTTCCGGCTACCGTATCGGACCTTTCGAGATCGAGAGTGTCATTATGGAGCTGCCGTACGTGCTCGAGTGCGCCGTCACCGGTACCCCTGACCCGCAGGGCGTCCGCGGCATCGTCGTAAAGGCTACGATCGTCCTCGTTCCGGGCCGCGCTGAGCCGACCGAGGAACTGAAGAAAGAGATCCAGGAGTATGTCAAGACCAACACCGCGCCGTACAAGTACCCGCGTGTCGTCGAATTCGTCACCGAGCTTCCGAAGACCATCTCCGGTAAGATCAAGAGAAACGTCATCAGAGACGGCAAGGATTCCTGATTGTTTGAGGGGTGCGCTTCTCGTCCGGGAGGCTGATCCGGGGGCTGATCCGGGGCTGTGGCTCTTGATTCGGAATCTGAAGTTCCTGATCCGGGGCGCAAAATGGCAAAATAGGATCAAATAGTGTTTTTGTGGCATTTAGTCCTACCCAAAAATGACCTATATAGGATCAAATCGCTTATTTGAGCGGTTTGATCCTATTTTTTTGGAAGGAACATAGGATCATTTCAGATAAAATAAACATATCATCCTACATGAGCACAAGAAAGGTAGGATCAAACAGTGATTTTCGTGCAGAAGATCCTATCGGGGCAAAATAAAGGTAGGATCAAACAGTGCTTTTCAAGCAGGAGATCCTATCGGGGCAAAATAAAGGTAGGATCAAACAGTGCTTTTCAAGCAGGAGATCCTATCGGGGCAAAATAAGGTAGGATCAAATAGTGATTTTCCCTTGGCAAAAGCACTTGCCGGATTACGATTCCGTGGTCTCTGACGGCTCCGTGCCCTCCGGATTCTCCGGATCGATCTTCTTCTCTGCTGCGGAGAATCCTCTCGGCAGCCAAACCTCGCCACTCTCCGCACCGATCTGTTCAATGGAAGCATAGTACGGCATCGGGAGACGGCCGAAGAACTCGGTCTTGCCGGTAAGGATATCAGACACGGCGTTACCGCCTTCGGATCCAGGCAGATAGCACATCACGACCTCATCCCAGTCCGAAACATAATCAGAAATCAGGACATTTCTACCGGCAACGATCAGCGTGATGACCGGCTTCAGCTCGACCTGCTGGCTCTTCTTCTTGCCTTCGTTGCTCTTCTTATACTCAGCGATCTTTTCGATGGCTTCTTTATTTCCAGGAAGTGCCAGAGAGCCGGTGATCGAAAGATCCTCTGTATCTCCGTGCATCTCCGCATAAGGTTTCTCGCCGATGCAGAGGAGGATCACGTCGCAGTTCTCCATCTCTGCCGGATCGGTAACGATCTCAAATCCGATCTCGGAAGCGGAAGCCTTCAGTGCTTCGAGGATCGACGGACCTTCGGCACACCAGCGGCCGGTATCCGCATCTGCATCCAGGCCGCCCTGCCACAGGTATGTCCAGCCGCCGCAGAGAGCTCCGGTATCATCTGCTGCAGGTCCCATAACGAAGACCTTCATGCCGGCCTGAAGTGTGATCGGGCCATCTTCCGGAAGTACCAGCGGAACCATCGACTCGGCCGCCATTTTTCTCGCGACAGAGTGTGCATGTTCGCTGTTCCAGTCATAAGACGGTACACGGTTCTCCTGGAACGGATCCTCGAAGAGTCCGCAGTCCATCTTCATCTGGATGATCCTTATCACGGCTTCATCGATGCGCTCCATCGGGATCGATCCCTCATTGACCGCTTCGATGATGAGATCTCTAGTTTCCGCGTAGCTGTCACCCTCCATCAGCATATCCACACCGGCATTAACGCAGAGGATAACATTGGCCTTATCATCCGCACCGGAGCAATTATGGATCGACTCCCAGTCGGAAATGATGACGCCCTTAAAGCCCAATTCATTACGGAGTTTGTCGATAAACTCCTTGTTCTCATGCATCTTCACGCCATTGAGCGAAGAGTGCGACAGCATGATCGTCGGCACTCCGGCATCGATCAGATCCTTATATACTTTCAGGCACTTCTGGATCTGCTCGTCTGTCATCTTTGCATCGCCGCGGTCGATCAGATACTCACCTTCACCCGTTCCAAATACGGCATATCCGTCACCGATGAAGTGCTTCGGACAAGGAAGTACATTCTGTGTCAGCAGCCCTTTCGTGTAAGCAAGCGAGTGTTTCCCGACGAGTTCTTCATCATCGGAATAGGATTCGTATGTGCGGCCCCATCTCGGGTCCTGCGCCGATGCCACGCACGGCGAGAACGTCCAGAGGAATCCGCAGTGCTGCATGTCCGATCCGGTCAGCATACCCATCTCATATGTCAGCGTTTCATCATCTGCTGCGCCGACATTTATATTCTGCGGGAAAATCACTGATCCCCGGGCTTCCAGTACACCGTGGGTACAGTCATTGGCATAGATCATAGGGATACGCGTTCCCGAAAGGAGTGCTGCATCCTGATAACGCGAAACCACTTCCGCCCATTCATCCTGCGGGCTCGCCGGCCATACCGGATAGTGCGAGAGCACCGAGCCGTAGCAGTTCTTCTGCATCTCATCGAGTGGCATATTATAGTTCGCGCCCTGTACCATCTGGTTCGCTTTTTCTTCCAGTGTGAGAAGTGCGCAGATCTCTTCCGCGGACAGCTTTTCGAATTTCGGGTTGATGCAGTGATACGGAGGAAGTGTCTCTTCCGGCTCCGTCGGCTCTGTCTCGAGAGACGTCTCCGTCGGTCTCGGAAGATCCGAGGGGGTCGTCTCGACATGCTTTTTCGGAGCACTGCAGGATGTGAGCATAAGGCTCAGCATTGTAGCAAAAATAGCAGTATTTTTCAGTCTTTTATTCATCGTTTCTTTTTCTCTCTTTCGCCGTTTTTCTCATCCACAGGTTTTCATTTCCGCATGTTCTTCCCTTAAGAAGAAATCACTTCTACCTCGATGACTCCCTGGATATCATTGATATATTTCTTTATCTTTTCAAAGTCGACTTTCTTTCTCGGCCGTACGGTCAGGATGACCGAGTACACGGACATCGTCTCATCGCGTTTTCCTGTCGCTGCCAGGTTGCTGATCACCATTCTCTGGTCCTTGCAGTAACGCATCACGATGTTCAGTGCATTCTTCTCGTTATACTGCAGAAGGATCTTAAATGATGCATTGTGAGGGATCTTACTGCCCAGGATCGAGAATACCGTCTGTGTGATCAGGACCAGCGCCGTACAGAGGATCGCACCTTCGTAGAAGCCCGCTCCGATAGCCAGTCCGATAATACCGCAGGTCCAGAGTCCCGCTGCAGTTGTAAGACCTTTGATCTTTTTGTTATTGATCACGATGATCGTTCCTCCGCCGATAAAGCCGAGACCGGAAACGATCTGTGCACCCATACGGGAGATATCGGTCGGAAGATGCATATTCAGGTAAAGATAGATGCCCGTCATCGAAGCGACACACGCACCTACACAGACGAGGATATGGGTACGGAAACCCGCGGAACGGTTCTTATATGATCGCTCCAGTCCGACCAGTCCGCCAAGAAGCACGGCGATCAGAAGCCGGATCGTCGTACTCAGTGTGGTGATATCTCTTATTCCGTCAAAAATCGGCAGCATGCTGTTCCTCCATCACGAAATCAGTTCGTGCAGTGAGAGCACGCAGGGCAGTTCCACGATCGAAGAAAGCATCTCCGAGTGGGACGATTTTTCTTTACTCATCTTCATGGAGAAGATCGCGGACGGATAGTCATTCTCATCGACTTCCTCCAGATCGATTTCGTATATTGTCGCGCCCTGATCTTCGATCGTTTTACGGATCATGTCGATATCCGTAGGGCTGATGTATTTGATCGTGATCGAGATGTTCCGGAGCCCTCGTTTATAGAGCACTTCCAGCGGCTGGAGGAACTCCATGCAGAAGATCACGATGATGATCGCGGGGATCACACATTCGTAGAAAGCCGCCCCCGCAGCAACTCCGAGTACCGCTGCCGCGAAAAGTCCGATCGCGGAAGTAAGTCCGCTCACCTGCTGGTGAACAGATGCCAGGATCGTGCCCGCCGCGAGAAAACCGATACCGGCCAGCACCTGTGCCGAGAAACGCGACGCATCGAACTTCTTGCCGACCAGTTCCACGACCGGCTGCCATGCGCCGTTCAGCATCTCATTTTCATAGAAAGAGATCAGGATCGTCAGGGCGGATCCGATACTTATCAGCATATACGTGCGAAGGCCGGCATTTCGCTCTTTCTTTTCGCGCCCGTAGCCGATCAGCGCGCCCGAGACCACCGCAAGCAAAAGCCGTACCATAACGGATGTGATGTTGAATTCTTTGAGATAACTAAAGGCTTCTTCCACCCTCGATACGACTCCCTTAACCATTAATTATATATACCACGGACATTTTACCATAAAAACAATGCCCGGTCATCCGACGCGGACATGTGACAGCAAGTCTGTTTCATCGCGAAAAGCACTCGTTTCCGGGCATTCCCGGATCACTTGTCGTAGTGCGGATCTTTGAGGCGTTCGCGCATCTTCTCTTCCGGCATCGGACGGTCATAGTAATAGCCCTGGATGACCTCCGCGCCGAAGGACTGGAGCTTCTTGACCTGAGCTTCCTGCTCGACGCCCTCGGCAACGATCCGAAGGCCTATCGACAGCGCCATCTTGATGATGTGATCGAGGATCGTCAGATCTTTATTCTGGTCATGGTCGATGAATCCCTTGTCGATCTTGACGGTATCAAAGGAGATCTCCCGAAGGACCGCCATCGAGGAATTTGCAGAGCCGAAATCATCGATCGAGGAGCAGAAACCGCGCTTATGCAGTTCGTCCACAAAAGCTTTCATGACACTTAGCGGAAATTCATCCACGGTCTCCGTGAGCTCGATCTCGATCAGGTTTTTCGGGATCCCGCTTTCGGTAACGGCCCGGTCGATCTTCTCTGCCAGATCCGGATCCGCCAGGTTTCTTCTGGAGAAATTAATAGAGACCGGAGGGATAGTAAGTCCGTCTTTCATCCACTTCGAGATATCCTCGCAGACCCTGTGGAGCATATACATATCCAGATCGCAGATCGACTCGTTTCTCTCCATTACCTGGATAAACTCACCCGGACGGATAAGCTCTCCCTTATGCTGCCATCTTGCCAGTGCCTCGGCGCCACAGAGCTCGCCGGTACGGCTGTTGACCTTCGGCTGGTAGTACGGCAGGAATTCACCCTTTTCCAGTGCTTTTCGGATCTTCTTCTCGAATCGGATCTTCTCTTCGATCGTATCCATCAGGTCCTTCGTCATATAGACCACCGGATGATCCGATGCAGAATGCGATGCATGGTCGAGTGCCGCGGCTGCATAGTTGATAACATCTTCGCTGCTGACCTCGGCGTTTTCGATCTCATAGATACCGGCCTTCACAGAAAGATGGACATCGCAATCTTTTCCCGTATCGTCAGTAAACTCCACACGGAGATCGGAGAGCTTCTTCAGGATAGTGTCGATGTTTTTCTTATGCACGATCGCGATAAACTGGTCGCCACGCTGGTGGCCGAGAAACTCGTCCGGGGCGAGTTCTTTTGAGAAAGACCCGGCAAAGATCGCGAGCACGCGGTTGCCGGTATTGGCGCCGTATTTCCGGTTGATGGAAGAGAATCGGGAGATATCAAAGTAGATCGCCGCATAATCCAGGATCTCCTTCTTCGCCTTACGGGCACGGATCCACTCGATGCAGCTGTGCTCATTGGCAAGTCCGGTGCGGATATCCGTGCGCTCTGCGATCCTGATCTGCTGGTTCTGATAGATGATATTCTCGATGAAAATGATGTTGACCGCCAGTGCGATGCCGATGTCCATGTAGGCAAAGCCATAGAAGAAATACTGGACCAGGAATCCGGCCACCGGCAGGACGATAAAGGAGAGCAGCACGAGGAAACGGTATTTCGTCGTCTTATTTCTGTGCTGAAGAAGGATCGACAGCAGAAGCAGCATGCCAAGGATCGGGAATGCCACAGACAGCGGAAAAAACTTCCCTCTGTGATAGGTATTCGTCTCGTCGATCGTGTAATAGAGACCCGTGAACTGGGAAATGACGACCATCGCCATACCTCCGGTCGAAAGCAGGACGATAAGGATAGATCTCCATCGGCAGGGCTGGTCTTTTTTCAGGCTGAAACCGCCGAAAAGCACTATCGAAAAGTCTGTCAGGATTCCGATCAGGAACAGGTCACAAAGCAGGAAAAGCGTAATGTTCGCGATCTGCATCACGACAGTGGCCACGCCACTGGTCCTTCCCTGGCAGATATAGAAGAGAAAATCGGAAAGAAGAAGGAATCCCGCCATGATGGAGAGATCTGTAACGACGATCTTCGCCTGCTTGTCACGGCTGCTCTTCATGGCGCAGAGGATCGCGGAAAGGAAGCAGAAGATCGATTCAAAAAGCAGCAGTGCTACTTGAGTAGATAAGATGTCTACCAAAGAAACGTCCCTCCTTCCCGCTCGTTTATCAAAAAACGCTGTAATCTTGTTCTAAATCATTATACTCTTATATAAAAAGACAACGCAATTTATGAATTTTAACGCTTGAAAAACTTTCTGTGAAATAAGAAAATACTATGTGGTAAGAAAATCGTCCGAATTCCCATATTTTCAGTGGGAAACGGATTTGTAAGTAAATAAGGAAAGGATCCGATTTCGACAACATGGAAGACTGTCTCGTTTATTTTTTCACAGGTTTTCTCGACAGCGGAAAAACTTCGTTCATTCATTCGTGGCTCGCGGATGGAAGTTTCTCAGATAAAAAGGTCCTGGTCCTTCTGACAGAAGAAGGTGAGGTCGAGCTTCCTCCGGAAGAGGGCGCTCCCTGCAAGTCTCTGAAGATCGTAAGCGCCGAGACCGACGAGGTCACGCGTGCATTTACCTATAATCTCGATGCCCAGTATCATCCGGATGTCGTCCTCATCGAGTGGAACGGCTCCGTCTCCCCGGCGAAATTCTTCGACGAGGTCGATGTTCCTGAGCGCTGGGCACTGGCCGCCGCGATCACGATCGTGGATGCCTCCACCTACAACGACTACTACAGAAATATGCAGACCATCTTCGCGGACTACTACCGTTTCTGCGACAACGTCATCTTCAACCGCGTTGATCCGGAAGTAAACAACATACCTAAGCTCCGTGGTTCGGTAAAATCACTGAACCCCGCCATGAATCTGTCCTTCTTCGGTATGGACGGAAACATGATCGATATCGGGGAATTCCTCCCCTACAACCTAGACGAAGACCCCTGCGTCATCGAGCCCGATGACTTCGGTCTCTTCTACACCGATGCTCTCGACAACGTCAAGAGATATAACGGAAAGCGTGTCACCGTCACCGGCCAGGCGATCCTCATGCGCGAGCACAGAAAGGAAGCTTTCGTACTTCAGAGAAAAGCTTACACCTGCTGCGCCAATGACATCGGCATGATCTCGCTTCTCTGCCTTCACAAGGTAAGAGGCGGTTTCCCTGAGAACCAGTGGCTGAAGGTCACCGGAAAGATCGGTTTCTTCCGTGACGACTCTCAGGGCACTCCGGTCGCGATCCCGTGTCTTCAGGTGGAAAACTTCCACATCACGGATGCCCCGGATAACGACGTGATCTATTTCAGTTAAGATGAACAATCGCGGTAGTTCCCCACTATAGAGGATCTCCCGCAAAAAGAGAAAGAAGGTAATTCATATGGCAACAAAAGTAGATATTTTCTCCGGTTTCTTAGGTGCCGGAAAAACCACTCTCATCAAGAAGCTCATCTCCGATGGCTACAATGGACAGAAGCTCGTCCTCATCGAGAATGAATTCGGACAGATCGGCATCGACGGCGGCTTCCTGAAAGAAGCCGGCATCGAGATCACCGAGATGAACTCCGGCTGCATCTGCTGCTCCTTGGTCGGCGACTTCGGCACTGCGCTGAAGGAAGTTATCGACAAGTTCTCTCCGGACCGTATCCTCATCGAGCCATCCGGCGTCGGCAAGCTTTCTGATGTTGTAGCTGCTGTCGAGAAGGTCGAGGGCACCGAGGTCTGCGGCACCGTCACCGTTATCGATGCCAGCAAGTGCAAGATCTACCTCAAGAACTTCAAGGAGTTCTACGAGAACCAGATCAAGTATGCCGGCACCATCATCCTGTCCCGTACCGGCAACATCGCCCAGGGCAAGCTCGACACCGCGATCGAGCTGATCCGCGAGATCAACGATCACTCCCAGATCATCACCACACCGTGGGAGAAGCTCTCCGGCACACAGATCAGAGAAGCGATCGAAAATCCGCTCACCGCAGATGACATGGCCGCTGCGCTCCTCGAGGCAGAAGAACACGAACATCACCACCATCACGACCATGGCCCGGACTGCACCTGCGGCTGCCATGACCATGAGCACGAGCACGAGCATGACCACGATCACGACGAACACGAACATCATCACCACGATCACGACGAACACGAACATCATCACCACGATCATGACGATCACGATCATCATCATGATCACGATGAACACGACCATGAGCACCACCATGATCATGACCATCACCATCACGACCATGAGGGTCATCACCACGCAGACGAAGTCTTCGATTCCATCGGCTTTGAGACATCGAAGTCCTTCTCCGAGGCTGCGATCAAGGCTGCCCTCGAAGAGCTCGACAGCGGCGACTTCGGCATGATCCTCCGCGCCAAGGGCATCGTTGCCGGCGAAGACGGCAACTGGATCCACTTCGACTATGTTCCTGGCGAGGCTGACGTTCGAAACGGCGGCGCTGACGTCACCGGCAAGCTCTGCGTCATCGGCTCCAAGGTCGATAAAGACGCGGTAAAAGTGCTTTTCGGGCTGTAATAGGCACCGCATCGGGCGAGCCGTCCAGACCTGCCACACTCGCTGGTTCGGCCGCACCGCCAAACAAAACATTCCGACTCCGCTCCCCACACCCGGGCAGCGGAGTTTTCTTTTCCGCTTTCCTGCCATCTCATCTTTTCGGAAGGGAAAACCACTCGTGGAAAACCAATGTATGACTTTTTCGCGGAAATTCAATTTTCGACATACAGGGTGGGGGGTATATGTGGCAATTTTTCCCTCTTTTCGCCTCGAAAAGCACTTTTACAGCGACAAAATGCTCTCTGGACCCCGGGAGAATACGTCGAAATTTCAAAAATGCCGATTTAGACATAAAAACCAGGTAAAAATGTATGTCGAAAATGAAGAAATCCGAAAAAAATCATACGGTTTTCTCAAAATACCCCCCGGGGGTATACCTTTTCGCCTCATCCTTCATCCATTTCTTCGCCTCTTCCGCCGCCTCTCCCCCGATTCTTCTGCAAAAGCACCTGTATCTTCCTCATCTTTGTCCGTTTTATTTTTGCCACGGCTCTGCTACACTACCTTATTGGATGTCAGAATCGGATGTCAAAATCGGATAGCATCATCGAAAAATCAAAAACGAAATCACAATCAGATGACATAAATGAAGTCACAAAGGAGCCGCTAACAACAGCCTATGAAACTGTTTAAGAAAGATGCGCATTTTTATAAAAAAGTCTTCGTCCTAGGATTCCCGATCGCGCTGCAGACGCTGGTCACGGTATTTGTCGGCATGCTCGACAATATCATGCTCAGCCACTACTCACAGGATACGTTCTCGGCCGCCTCGCTGGCCAATGCCTATGTCATGATCTTCCAGATCTTCTGCATGGGCCTCGGCATGGGCGCTTCCGTCCTGGTTTCCCGCTACTACGGCATGAAGAAGGCAAACGATAATGTGGAGAAAGCGGACATCTCGCTGAAGCAGACGGTCTGCCTGATGCTGCGTCTGATGCTCTTCTTCGCCACGATCTTCGCCATCGGCGCCATCGCCATGCCGAAGCTGATCATGACTTCCTACACCGATAAGGAAGAGCTCATCGGACTCGGCGCGACATACCTGCGCTGGTCCACACTGACGTTCTTCTTCCTCGGACTTTCGCTGGTCATCGCCATCGTTCTTAGAAGCGTCGGCCAGTCCCGCTTCCCCTTGTATGTCTCGCTCGGCGCGCTCGTCGTAAACCTCGCCGGCAACTATATGCTGATCTTCGGCCATTTCGGTGCACCGAAAATGGGTATCGCAGGTGCAGCGCTTGCGACCTTCCTCGCCCGTGTTTTCGAGGCATTCGCCGACCTGTTCTATCTCCTTGTCATCGATAAGAAGATCGGTTTTAAGATCCACCACTTCTTCATGAAAACGAAGACGCTTCTCAAGGAATATCTCCGCGTATGCATCCCCGTCCTCATCAGTGACGCGATCCTCGCCTTCGGCAGCAATGCCGTTACCATGGTCATCGGGCACCTCGGCGGTGACTTTGTCGCGGCCAACTCCATCACGACCGTCACCCAGCAGCTCAGCACCGTCCTTATCCAGGGCGTCTGCCAGGCCGGCGCGATCATCACCGGGCAGTCGCTCGGCAAAGGCCGGAAAGAACAGGCCGAGGAGCAGGGATGGCTCTTCCTCGGCATGGGCTTCGCACTGGGATTCCTGTCGGCGCTCTTCATCTTCTTTACGAAGACACCCGTCATCCTCTCCTACGGCAAAGAAACGACGCCGGAAGCTGTCTCGATCGCCTATCAGCTCCTGAATGCGATCAGCCTGATCATCATTTTCCAGGCCACGAACAGTATCATGACCAAGGGCGTACTCCGCGGCGGCGGCGATACAAAAGTACTCATGTTCGCCGACAATATCTTCCTGTGGGCGATGGCGCTCCCGCTGGGCATGCTGGCCGGATTCATCTTCCACCTGCCGGCCTTCTGGATCTACTTCTTCCTGAAATCCGACCAGATCGCCAAGACCATCTGGTGCGTCTGGCGCCTCAGAAGCCGCAAATGGATCAAGAAAATATCGACCGGCAACAACTGACATATAAGCATTATGCTTCGCGAAAAGCACCCGTCCCCGCTACGAAGCGGTGAGCCGGAAGAAAGATTATCTAAAGGAGGCCCCATATGCCACGACGTGCAAGGATCACTATTCACCCGGATTTCACTATCGGAGAGATCTCCCCGAGACTGTTGACTTTATCGAGGCGCTGAAGAAGACCGGTCTTCCGGCCGTGCGTCTTCCGGGCGGAAACTTCGTCTCGGCCTGGCAGTGGAAAGATTCCATCGGTCCGAAAGACCAGCGTAAGGTCCACCTCGATCCAGCCTGGTACCAGTACATCACGAACGAGGTCGGTCATGACGAGTATCTGCAGTGGGCAGAGAAAACCGGTGTCCACCCGCTTTATACCGTAAACCTCGGCACCGGCACGATGCAGGATGCCATGGATATCGTTGAATATACGAATCACGAGGGCGGTACCTACTGGTCCGACCTGCGCCGCAAATACGGACACGAGAAGCCTTACGGCGTCGATACCTGGTATCTCGGAAATGAGATGGACGGCCACTGGCAGCTCGGCTCCTGGGAAAAAGATCCGAGAGGCTATGGTGTTCTCTGCCATGAGACCAGTAAAGCGATGAAGTGGATCGACCCGACCATCAAGACCGCGGCCTGCGGTTCCTCGGCGTCCTTTATGGAGCACTTCCCCGAGTGGGATGAGAAGGTCCTCGACCAGTGCTACGACGTTGTCGACTATCTCTCCATCCATCACTATCACACCGCCGCTCCCGGCGATATGCTGAGTCTTCTCGGCGGCGCCGAGTACTATGAGGACTTCATCAATACCGAGGTCGCCATGTGCGATTTTGTCGCCTCGAAGCACCGTTCCCCGAAGAAGATGATGATCTCCTTTGACGAGTACGGCGGCATGATCCGCCCGCTTTCCGAGCTTCACCCGGGCTGGGGCCGCTACAACATGGCGCGCACCCACTACCGCTTCGATCCTGAAAGAAAATATGTCCTTCACGATCCGGACAATATGTCCGACAGAAGATTCCCCGGCGGCGACATGGAGCACATGCTCTCGATGGTGTCGATCCAGCTGGCCTTCCTGCGTCATGCGGACCGCGTAAAGATCGGATGCATGACCGGCGGCCTGATGGCTCTTGCCGCGAGCAACCACGACACCGTATGGCGCACGGCTTCCCACTACGCCTTCATGCAGCTCCTTTCCTACGCGAAGGGTATGTCCATGCAGGTCCATGTGGACTCCGAGACCTTCGATATGCCGGGCTATGCGATCGACGATACTTCCCAATACACCGGCAAAGACGGCGTCAACTATGTCGATTGTGCCTGTGCATGGGATAAGGATAATTCCCGTCTTTCCATCTTCGTCATCAATAGAAACGAGAGGGACACCTACCCGCTGGATCTCGATCTGAAGGGCTTTTCCATGTTCGACGGAAAAAGCACTATCCGTCATCTTGAGATCTCATCGGAAGACATTTCCATTGTCACCGAGCCGGATAACGACACGCTCTTCGCACCGAAAGAAGTCTCAGAGGCCACCCTCGAAGAAAGCGCCATCAAGACACACATCAAGCCCTTGTCCTGGAATGTGATCGTAATCTCCGCTTAAGTTTCGCCTGGAGTTCCTAGAGTGGTTTCACCCGGAGTTCCCGGCGCTGTTCCATCCGGAGTGCCGGGCGCAGTTTCATCCGGTGTATAGACCGCATCCGCCTTTCTAATCTCGACGGTTGACTGGAGGAACGGCTGCCCGTCTTCCGTTTCGACGATCAGGGTGATATGCTTTGGCTCCGGAAGCTCAGTCGGAGCAGTCGTCTCCTCTGTCGCAGAGGTCTTCCCGGATGTTTCCTTCGTCGTTTCAGCGGATTCTTCCGGATAAAGTGTATAGCCCTCCGGAAGTTCCATGGAAAACATGAATGTCTCGGTCTCCTGCTCAAGGTCCATCTTTCCCTCGTAGAGCACCTGTCCTTCGTCATCGACGAACCGGTATTTCAGAGACAGTCCCTGATATGGCTTCAGTGATGATCCCCGATACGCAAACAACGTAGTATCTTCCGTATAGTACTCCACCGGGTTCCCGTCCTTATCCAGCCATCCGGAGTCTTCCGTCCAGGTGATCGGGAACGGGATCATCTCCCCTTCATTAAAGATCGTGACCTTCGAAGTATGGAACTCTTCTCCCGAAGGCTCATAGAGCCGGCAGTAAATATCTCCTTCCGGAAGCGCTTTTTCCGGTTTCCAGGCACACGCGATCCAGTCGGTATTGTTCTTCATGAAGAAAGAATTCGTATAAAGGATACTGCCGGAAGCATCCAGATATTCGTACTTGATATCCACATTGGTATAGGTGTTCCAGGTATAGACATAAAGGCAGATATTCTTCTCCGAGCAATAGTATCCTCCTATTTCCTCACCCTTTTCATTCACCCAGTATGCATCGAAAACAGAGATGTTCATCGTTACCGGTTCCGTCGTTGTCTCCGGGATCTCGGCGATCAGATCCGTTTCCGTCAGATACCCGAAAAGCACTTCCAGAATTTCCCTTGTGCTCCGGGATGTGATCTTCCATGATCCGTCCACATGGTGCATATCCAGTTTGAATTCTTTCGTTACCACAGGAGCGGTACTTATACTCTCAGACAGTTTTCCGATATCTGCAAAACCTCCTGCCAGAGCCGCTTTTTCCTTGATCGTCTGGGGATCTGCGTAGGAGACTTTAACCTCCGCGCTTCCTTCTTCGCCGGATGATGTGACGCTCACAACTTCCGCATCCACCCGCCGGCACGAAGTCTCAAAAGGCTTAGTACCGGATGTTTCTGTCACCTCACGGAGATACTCTTCCAGCGGTGCGGGATCATCCGAGCGTGCACTGATCTTATCGGTCTTTGCCACCTTGATATAAGCGAAAAAATCATCGAGCGTATTTCGGATCTGCTGTTCCGCAACTGCAGAGGCATCCCGGGAATTGCCGGTGTTTCTTTTTTTGCAGGAGGAAACTGTCCCGGAAAGAAGAAGTATGACACAGCCGATGCTGAGGATCCTCTTCGCAGAATGTGTCATCGCCGTGACATGAGGCGGATCGCGTACATCTGCCAGACTTCCTCACTGATGAGGACATACTCCTCGACGAACTTATGGTACATCGCTTCGGGATCCGCGACATAGAAGTTCTTCCTTACGGAGTTGCCGTTCGTATCGATAAAGGAAAGAACGATACGGATATAACCGTTCTTAAAGAAGTACCGGTGTCCGTTTTCTTCGATCTCGGCGAAATCCTTGATATCTTCCGGAAAGATCCATTTTTCGATCGGGACCGACGGCAGACGGACCGGGATACTCTTTGTCGCATCGGGATTCATGACAGCCGGAAGATTGCTTCTCATGATCTGTCTTCCCTCATTGCTTAACTGGCGGCGGTAGCATAGCGCCTGCTGTTTCTTAAGATCAGCAAGCTCCGCATACTTTTCCATCGGTGCAAGCGGATCTTCGTTCAGTGCTTTTGCAAGATCCGCTATCTTCTGCGTATATTGTTCGTATTCAGCGGCAAATGCCTTCTTATCCTGGACCAGTAGCTCCGCCGGGATCAGCTTCGTCTGCTTCGTAACAGACAAGATACTTCCGAGGATCAAGTTATCAAAATCCTCTTTACTGCACCAGGTGCTGTCCTGCATGTCCTTGCCGAGCTGGATCGCGGCAACCTCTTTCCAGTTGGTATTCACTTCTTTTCCGGCACGCTTTCCGTCCGGAAGATAGATCTTATCGATATGCGGGAGGATATAGCGGTTCACCCAGGATCTCGGCGCATGCAGGATCTGACAGATATCCTGAACCGAGATCGTATGTGTCGTGGAGAGTGCCTTGATCGCTTCCGGCCAGGTGCGCAGCTGCTCCCAGCTCTGGCGCGAAGGCTTCAGGACTTCCTGCGCCGGCGCCTCTCCCTCTGTACCGTCATCGTTGGAATACGGGAACCACTCCTTCGGATAGACACCGAGGAAGTCCGCGATCTTTCTCGCATCTTCCTCCTGCGGAATACGCGTGCCCTTGAGATATCTGGAGATCGAACACTCGGAGATGCCCAGTTTCTCGGCCACCTTCTTCTGCGTCAGGTTCTTTTCCCGCAGTATTTCCTTGATATTCTCGTTCAATGACAGCATCGTACCTATTTCCTCCCGGAATCCAAATTCCACCTATTAAATTATAGCAGAGAGGCAGGTGACATATTCAAAACGAATGGGGCATAAAATGAAACAATTAGTGAACAATGGCCGGTCAGGAATGATTTCTTTCATTGCGTATGGTGATGATTTTGGAGTATGATGGTTGTATCCAATTTTATTACGATACAAAGGAGTACCGCTTATGGAAAACAAACGTCCCGAGGAAATGGAAAGAATTACCACCCGCGCCCTGGCTGACGCTTTTATCGAGGAGCAGATCGCCGCTGTAAAAGCACAGGTAGGTGACAAGAAAGTGCTGCTGGCGCTGTCCGGTGGTGTTGACTCTTCTGTCGTTGCCGCTCTTCTTATCAAGGCCATCGGCAAGAACCTGATCAATGTGCATGTAAACCATGGTCTTCTTAGAAAAGGTGAGCCGGAGCAGGTCATCGAAGTATTCCAGAATCAGATGGATGCGACGCTCGTATATGTTGATGCGACCGAGCGCTTCCTCACGAAACTCGAGGGCGTCGAAGAGCCGGAGAGAAAGAGAAAGATCATCGGCGAAGAGTTCATCCGTGTATTCGAAGAAGAAGCCAGAAAACTTCCGGACGTTGATTTCCTTGCACAGGGCACCATCTATCCGGATATCCTCGAGTCCGGTCCTGTAAAGGCTCACCATAACGTAGGCGGTCTCCCGGAAGATATCCACTTCGAAGGTCTCGTTGAGCCTCTGAAGTTCCTCTACAAAGACGAAGTACGTGTCGTCGGCGAAGCCTTAGGTCTTCCGGCAAACATGGTCTACCGTCAGCCGTTCCCTGGCCCGGGTCTCGGCGTACGCTGCACCGGTGCGATCACCCGTGACCGTCTCGAGATGGTACGCGAGTCCGATGCGATCCTCCGTGAAGAGTTTGCAAATGCAGGTCTCGAAGGAAAAGTATGGCAGTACTTCACACTCGTTCCGGATTACAAGTCCGTCGGCGTAAAGAACAACGTACGTGCCTTTGAAAACTTCGTCGTTATCCGTGCGGTAAACACCAGAGATGCCATGACAGCTACGATCGAAGAGATCCCGTACGATCTCCTCGGAAAGATCGTTAACAGAATCATCACAGAAGTACCCGGCATCAACCGCGTACTCTACGACCTGACACCAAAGCCGACAGGCACGATTGAGTGGGAATAATTGAAAAGTCATTTTTTCGGCGCTGGTCCTCCGCGCTACGCTTGTGCGGAGGCGCCTTAAAAATGCTTTTCAATTACTTGTGGGGCGCGTCGAAAAAGATTCACTCCTGCGTGAGCGGAAGCAACGTCGAAAAGACTTTACTCTTGCGTGGATTTAAACGAAAAAGAGAGTCCCTTCGGGAACTCTCTTTTTTTCCTCAGATAAGATTTCTCGTAAAATAGTCCAGCCGATCCTGCTTCTCTTTTGCGGCCCGGTCAACTTTCTTCGCACCTTTTACCTTGCCAAGTGTCGGTGCCGAAAAAAACGAATCCGTCATGTTATTACTGAAGACTTCCACCCCGCGTGTGGAATGATAGGGAAGATCCTGTTTCTTCGACGAAGAGGCCAGATTATGCTTTGAAACTATCCCGGCTAAGATCAGCATGGCCAGAAGTATACCGGTAATGACACCGTAGATGATTCCGATTATGACAACAGCATCTGGCATATTATTTCTCCTCCCTTTTTGCAAAATTGATCATCTTTTGGGATTTCGAAGCCGAAGCAACCTCCCGGATCTTCTCCCTTTTTTTCGTTACCAGACTAAGAAGTCCGGAGAAAATTAAACCAAGTCCGACCGCAGTTCCCACCGCCGGATAGATCAACGCGGTAGAGGCAAACAGATATACCAGATATGTGCCGAAGATTCCGACTGCACTCATAAGTGCCATCGTAATCAGCGAAGTCAGGATCAGTGTCGTATGATATTTCACCCAGCTGTATCCCGGTGTGCCTCCGACCTTACCGGTCTGGCCGTTCACCAGAAGTGTGACTGTCTTTTTCCCGTATTTTCCTACCGCAAACCATACGGGAAAAAGTGCATATAGTGCTTTTCCGTGGAACTTCAGTGATTCCTCGGATCCGCAAATGTGAAATCCTCTCGGTACAACTTTCTTCTTTTTTATTTCTTCATTGACATAGCTGCGGCACATTTCCGTCGCAGTGTCACAAAGGTTTTTTGCATTCTCATCTGCCATATCGGAGGAAAAGCCCTGTAAATATCCTTCTTCAAATACCTGAAGCCCGGAAAGATCGAATGGTTCAATAACATGGCTCGCTTCATTTAAGAGCGTCGACGAGGCTTCTAGAGAAAACTTATTAAACAGGCAGCGGACGGAACGGGCAATGTGCTGACGGTCGATCTCTCTTCCATGCTTGTCCCGTTCGATATGCTCTAAGGTCAGTACTTTTTTCAGATCAGCGGAAACGAGGTAATACGGAATATAGATCGCCTGTATGCTGATCCATTCCATGTTCTTTGCTTTTTTGGAAAGGAAACGGGACTGCATCAGATGCGTCCGCAGTTTTTCCTCCGCCTTCTCTTTTCCAAATGAAAAAGGAATGATCACATCCGGTCGTCTTTTCTTTTCGACCCGGTCAAAGACCACGCCGGTATTGCCGCAGTATGGGCAGGTGGAAGTCATCTCCAGACCATGGACTACGATATGTCCGCCGCAGGTCGAACAGGAATACACGCGGATCTCGTCTTTTTGCGGTGCACTTACGTCCTTGTACATCGAATCCAGATCCACGAGACTTGCACCCTCAGTATGCGTGACATCGAATCTTCCGTCACACAAAGAGCACACCATTTTTCCTTCATCCGGATCAAACCGGAGAGGCCCGGAACAATTCTGACAAAGAAGCGGCACTGTTTTCACATCCTTTCGAGGATACGGATATCCGTCTGAATCATTATAGCATGCCGGAACGAAGGCTCGTATCCACGTGTTTTCCCAAATAGGGATCGCTATTGGGATCGACAGGCCGACAGGCACGATTGAGTGGGAATAAGTCGTGAATGCTTTTTCTCCGCGCTGTTTGCTAAAGCAGAGGCGCTGTCGAAAAAGATTCACTCCTGCGTGAGCGGAGGCAACGTCGAAAAGACTTTACTCCTGCTTGGGAGTCACACAATT
>ONFC01000107.1 GCA_900317035.1 uncultured Eubacteriales bacterium | reverse complement strand
CTGGATCCGCAAGTAGAGGCAAACTGTCATGATCAATCTGACATCAATATTCGGTACGGATTTTGCCGGCGTATTCCTTCTCTTGATCATCATCCTGACCAAGGGCTGGAGCCTGCCTGCGAGAAAAAAAGAAAGCCACATCCTTCTTTGCCTCACTATCGCGACCGTTTTCTACTGTGCCGGCGATGCCTTCGTTTCGCTCTGCGACGGCCGGCCCGGACAGCTCATCCGCGTAATATGTATCATTGGAAATACTTACCTATATATTTATAATCTGCTCGTCGGACTCGGCATCATCTACCTCGTCGTCAACCACATCGACCAGACGATCCCGCGCCTGCAGATCCTCTTTTTCGTAACCATCAGCGCGGTCGAGGTCGTGCTTCTGACCATGAATTTTTTCCGGCCGATCGTATTCCACATCGACAGCAGCAACGTCTATCACAGGGATTCTTTCTACCCGATCTTTCTTCTCGCGGGCGCGCTTCTGATCATCTACGGTTACTCGTATTACTTTATTTCGAAGATCAAAAGCCCGGCGCTCCGCTATTTCCCGGTCTGGCAGTTCCTGACACCGATCGTCATCGCGATGATCATCCAGGGTCTCGTCTATGGCGTGTCCCTGCAGCCGATCGGCTATGCGATCGCGTTTGCAGGACTTGTCATCTGCCTTCAGAATGAGTGCATCTACATCGACAAGCTGACCGGTGTCTATAACCGCTATGAGCTTGATAATTTCCGAAAAGCACTTTCCCGGCTTCGTCGTGAGAAGGTTGCCGCGCTGATGCTCGATCTCAACGGCTTTAAGGCGATCAACGACAATTACTCCCATGCGGAGGGCGACGCCGCGCTCTGTGCGTTTGCCGACATTCTCGTAAAGGTCATCCGCAACGAAGGTATCGTCATCCGTTTTGCCGGCGATGAGTTCATCGTCATCATCCGCCGCTTCAAGGATGACAACATCGACCGCGTCCGGAAGAAGATCCTCGACGCCGTCGAAGAATACAACGAAACATCCGGCAAGCCCTATAAGCTCTCTGCCGCGGTCGGCGGCGAGATATTCTCCCACACCGGCGAACAGGAAGACGTCGTCGCCAAGATCGACTACCTCATGTACAAGGACAAACAGGACTACTACAAGACCCATCCCCAAGCCGACAGAAGACGCTAAGACAAGCATTTGCGATCCCGCCGCGCCCGCTAACTCCGCCGCGCCCGTTGCGCCCTTAACTCCGCCGCGCCCGCCGGCCACCTTTTTCGTGTTTTCCAATATTTTTCCAAATCAAACCCCATTTTTGGAAATCTTCTGGAAATACCGCTCGAAAAGCACTTCTTCGCCCGTTTTTCCAATATTTTTCTCAATGCAGCGTCGCTTTTGGAAATATATGAGAAATCCTGCTCGAAAAGCACTCTCCCGCCCGTTTTTTCTCATATATTTCCAAATCGAGCCCCCTTTCTGGAAATCTCCTGGAAAAACAAGGCCAAAAAAGAAGCACCCCCATCGATCGGCCATTTCTGCCCGAAAAATGGGAGTAACTTCAAAAACACCCCGGAGACTCTCCTGTCTGCTTCTTCAAATGGGTCAACTACCTAGTTTTTTCCATACCCTGTTACCGGCAAAAATGAAAAGTCCGAGGCAGGTCATAACTGATCCGATAACCAAAAGAGGAATGGCACCATTGGTAGGAGCATTATGCTCTATACGATACTCGGACAGATTAGAAGAATCATAATAGATCTCCACGATCTCACCCGTCTTATATGCATACTTCGTCTTGCCCGATGTAAGCAAAGACCCATTGAAGACCTTCCAGTCTGTAGGCCTGACTGTCGCAATATAATCTCTATCCGAAATATCAAGTGAGTTTTCTTCAAATTCAACATTAACCACTTCGCCATACATTTCGGAATCAAGATTTTTGGTTGCCTGTTTGTATTTTGCGTAATCGACGCCGCCCAGGATCATCATAAAAGGGCCTATTATGAGACAAAGAACAATCCAGTATATTGGATTCATGATAAGTTTCCACTGATATATTCTGGGAAACAAAGTTACCCACTTAGACATATACACACCTCGCGCTGCTGAACACATATTTTGCACTATTTGGCAGATCACTCCTATATATATTCTCATAGCTGGTTGCATGTTAACACTGGATTATTTAGGGTTTAGCAAGTATTAATCCGCCGGCTAGAACTCTTTCCGCTGCTGAGAAGAACCACTTTAAGTTTCACTTAAGGTTGAGGGGGCATAATGAAGTCGTAGAGAGCAATAACGATTTCATAACACCCCCTTACCCCATTACCTCGAAGACCCGGCAATATGTCCGGGTTTTCTTTATCAATTCTTTACCTTCGTTTGACGATGACTTTACTTTTCAACGGTATGATAAAGACGTAAAGCACAGGGAAGTGAAAAAGAAAAGAGGTTTCTACAATGACTATGCAAATTAGGAAAACGATGAAAAGTGCAGAAGACTTAATCAGAAACAATAGAAAAGTAAGATATGCAGCTTATGCACTTCTCTTTATGGCAACGGCCTATGCAAGCTTTGGTCTTGGTGAAAGATTTGGCGCATTTACTTATATTCTTACACATTGAGTGGAGGACAATACTATGAAACCATCAACTAGGAAAACACTGTATTTAATCGGACTGCTTATAGCTGTGGCTGCACTTGTGGCACTTATCGTCTCGATAATCATAGATAATACCAGACTCATGAACATTGCTCTTGGAAGCAATGCGATTCTTCAGGTGATCTTGTGGACTATTCTTCGTGGAACAAAAGGTTCAAAGAAAGAACTAACTAAAGAAGAACAAGAGAAGATTCAGAAAGAGAACGACGATATGACTGTCATCAACATGACTATGCATAACATGTGAAACAAGCGAGAATCATCCTAAATACTCATAATATACCCCCTCTAAACAAGAAACCCGAGCAGCGATGCCCGGGTTTTCTTATATCTGGCGGAGACGGAGGGATTCGAACCCTCGAGCCGAAAAACCGGCTAACGCATTTCGAGTGCGCCCCGTTATGACCACTTCGATACGTCTCCATATGGTGCAAATGCTATTCGATTATAAAAGTCGCGCCCTTTTCCGTCAAGGGGCTTATACGCCTTCCTCCCGAAAAGCACTCATATCTCGGCAGTCTCTGTTATTTGTATATTTTTTGTGTCCGACTATCATTCTTTATTGATGAAAACCTAAAAAAGAGGTAACATATTTTTAGATGGATTAATGGAGCTGGGAACAAAATGAACGACGAACTGAAAGACATTATTTATAGCGATCTTTTCCGTTATACGGGTAACTCGAAGCGCCATAAGAATGTCTTTTTTACGTATCTCGAAGAGATGATGACCAGCCCGGAGTTCCACTATATCAGTAATATGCGCCACTGCAGCTACCATTACTGGAAGACCCAGACGAAGATCCACGACTTTAAGTATTTCTATCACAAGGCCTGCCTGTATTTATGCAGCAAGTCCTTAAACAGAAAGTCCAGAAAATACCATTTCCAGATCCCTTATGAGACGAAGATCGACAAAGGCTTCTATATCGCGCATTTCGGCCGAATCATCATCCATCCGAAGGCCGTGATCGGAAATAACGTCAATGTTTCCACCGGTGTCGTCATCGGAACCCAGTTCCGCGGATCGAGAAAAGGCTCTCCGAATATCGGCAACTACGTCTGGATCGGCGCAAATGCCGTAATCGTCGGTAAGATCAATATCGGAAACAACGTCCTGATCGCGCCGGGCGCCTACGTCAACTTCGACGTGCCGGACAACTCCATCGTTATCGGTAACCCGGGCCTGATCCGCCAGTCTCCGGGCGCGACGCTGGGATATATCAATAATACGATCCTTTTCGATGAATATAATGTAAGATCGGGAGATAACTGATGTTTACGGATGTTTCGCACTATGCGATCGATACTTCTGAATACATAAACCGCCGGAACATGCTCTCCGCCAAGGTGGGCGCGAATACGGCGGTCATTTTATTTGCCGGACATGCGCCGGTGGCCTCTCTCGACGAGTCCTATCCCTTCCTTGCGAACCGCACATTCTACTATTTCTGCGGCATCGAGCAGGAGGATTCCGTCCTGATCCTGACCAAAGAAGGGGAGAAGGACCTTTTCACACCGCACCTGTACATCTATCCGCGTGAGCCGGAGAAGGAGAAGTGGACCGGCAAGCGACTCTCGACCGAGGAAGCGTCGCAGATCTCCGGCATCAGGGACGTCCGCGTCCTCGAGCAGCTCAAGAGCGACATCGATGACATCATCTCCCGGGGCATGATCATTGCCTGGGATGAGTCGGATAATTCCCACGCGAGAGCTCATCTCGAGCAGGAACTCGCCAAGACGGACAGATTCGACTCAGCGACTGATATTTCGGGATCTGTAACACTGTTACGCGTGATCAAAAGCCCTGCAGAGGTCGATGCGATCCGCACGGCGATCCGTGTCACGGAGGAGTGCCTCGAGGTCTTAGAGCAGAATCTCCGTCCGGGCATGAGAGAGTGCGAGGCGACCGCGATCCTCGAAGGCGAGATGATCAAGAGGGGCTCGCTGTTTCAGTCTTTCTCGACGATTGCCGCAGGCGGGGAGAACACCCTTTGCCTGCATTATCCTACGCCAAAAGCACTTATCCCCGACGGGGCGATGCTCCAGATCGACACCGGTGCGCGCGCCGGCGGCTACTGCTCCGATATTTCCCGCGCCTATGCGGTGAACGGGAAGCGGGATCCCCGCCAGCAGGCGCTTTTTGAGCTGATCTGCGAATGTAAGAAGACCGCTCTTTCTGCGATCCATCCGGGCGCAACGATCGAGTCTGTCAATATTGAGACCAGAAAGACTGCTGCCGCCGGGCTCCGCGAGCTTGGTGTGATCTCCAAGTCCGAGCCCGATGCGCTCGCGGTCTGCAAGAACTACTACTGGCACAACACCCTGCACCACATGGGCCTCGATGTCCACGATGTCTGCGACCGCGAGATGGTCTTCGTTCCGGGCATGGTCTTCGCCGTCGAGCCCGGCATCTACATCCCCGAGTGGGGCTTCGGCTTCCGCGTCGAGGACGACGTATATCTCGGAGAAGACGGCGCGCAGTACCTGTCGCACCCACAAGTCTGAGACATTTCCCGTCACCGATCCTTTCATCTCCTTGGCGAAATCATCCCGGGAAGTGAAATCGCGCTGCCATTCACCTAAACGCTCACCCAAAATGCGTTTTAGGTGAGCATTTTGCGAATTAGCTTGCGCAAAGAACAAAAAACCTTCTCCATTCACCTAAACGCTCACCGAAATGACGTTTTAGGTGAGCATTTTGCGAATGACTATGCGAAAAGCACTTGCCCCGCGCCGATTTCCCGAGAATCTAACATCCCTGTAACACGAAAGTCAAAATGCGGCCGTACAATTATCTTAGGTTAGTAGGTTTAGCAACGCGCGCCGCAGAACGCCGCGTCCGCGCGCTTGCGCGTTCGGAAGATAGGACAAGGCGCCGCGCCATATGTATAAAGGAGGAGTTTTCGTGCCCACGGGTGTAATTCTGGCGATCATTATCATCGGCCTTCTTCTCCTGATGTTCGGTCTCGCCGCCATCCTTATCTATTCCTACGCAGTACGGGTCGCCTACCGGTTCTTCGCGCGGCCGCAGCCGAGACCTGCCTACGACAAATCACCGCTTTCCATCGACCAGAGCACGATCTTCGGAAGAGGGCAGAACTGGTTTTACAGCAACCGCATGAACGTCCTCGACTGGCAGATGACCGCATTTGACGGCATCAAGCTCTACGCCTACTTCATTCCCGCACAGAAAAAATCGACCAGAGACGTTGTCGTTCTCGTCCACGGCTTTAACGACATGCCGTCCGTCATGGCGGCCTATGCCCAGCTCCACCTCGAAAAAAGAGACTGCCACATCCTGATCCCGCACCTGCGCGCCCACGGCATGAGCGAAGGAAACTTCGTCGGCTACGGACTTTTCGACAGCCAGGACCTCGTCATGTGGATGCAGTATCTCGAGACCCGATTGGGATCTGACATCAAGGTCATCCTCCACGGAAGATCGATGGGTGCCGCCGCCGTCCTCATGACCGCCGGCTCGGGAATCGCCCCCAAGAGCTTAAAAGGCGTCATCGCGGACAGTTCATTTGACGCATTGGATAAACAGATGGCGTTCCTGATCAAAAGAAAGTATAAGAACCAGCTCCGGCCGTTCCTGCTCCTTGTCCAGCGCGTCGTCCTAAAGCGCTTCGGGTTCCCGATCGAAAAGGCCTCGCCCGAGTCCGTCGCATCGCGCATCAAGGTGCCGGTGCTCCTGTTCCACGGAACCGATGACGTGCTCGTACCCTCGTACATGAGCGAGAATATCTTCAACCGCATCCGCGCCGGCAAGCGCATCTGCCTCATCGAAGGCGCCGCCCACGTCATGGGCTACGACGCCGCACCCGAGAAGTATTCGGCCGAGATCGAGAAGTTCCGGGAGAGTATCTCCGATAACGAATGGCAGCGCCTGATCGGCCGCGTTCCGAGCGACGAGGAAGACGAGTAAAAGCGCAAGTTGACATATTCACGATGTCTCCCGCATTTGAGAACATAAAAATGTGGAATTAGCCTACTGAAAAAGGTAGTAATAACCGCCCCAAGTATGTTATGATTTAATGAAATATTTTCTAGAGTAATCATATATACAAAGGGAGGATTTCGATTTATGGCGAAGATTTTTGAGCAAGAATCACGTACATTCAGTGAGTATTTACTGGTTCCAAACCTTACAACGGAGAAGAATACACCCGATCAGGTGGATCTGTCCGCTCCTATTGCGAAGTATAGAAAGGGCCAGGAAGAGTCAAGGCTCAAGATCAATATCCCTTTGGTATCTGCAGTCATGCAGGCCGTCTCCGATGACGGTATGGCCATTGCCCTTGCACGTTCCGGCGGTATGTCCTTTGTTTTCCAGTCCCAGTCAGTGGAGTCCCAGTGCGAGATGATCCGGAAAGTAAAGAAGTATAAGGCCGGAATTGTTATTTCCGACAGTAACCTTACCCCGGACAACACCATGGAAGAGGTCGTCGAGCTTCGAGAGAGAACGAACCACGGTACATTCCCGGTTACCGAGAACGGTAAGTCCGACGGAAAGCTTCTCGGTATCGTAACCTCCCGTGACTACCGTGTTACCCGTATGGATCCGAAGACAAAGGTCTCCGAGTTCATGACACCTTTCGAAAAGCTCATCGTTGCCCGTGAGGGAACTACTCTTAAAGAAGCCAACGACATCATCTGGGACCATAAGCTGAACCAGCTCCCGATCGTAGATGAGAATGACTGCCTCGTTGGTCTCGTTTTCAGAAAAGACTATGAATTCCATAAAGCAAACCCGCTCGAGCTCCTCGACAGCGACAAGCGTCTCATCGTCGGTGCCGGTATCAACACCAGAGACTACGAAGAGCGCGTTCCGGCACTCGTTGAGGCCGGCGCCGATGCTCTCTGCCTCGACTCCTCCGACGGATTCTCCGTATGGCAGTCCCGTGCCCTCGAGTGGATCAAGAAGAATTACCCGAACGTCATCGTCGGCGCAGGTAACGTTGTAGATGCCGAGGGCTTCCAGTACCTCGCTAACGCCGGCGCGGACTTCATCAAGATCGGTATCGGCGGCGGTTCCATCTGCATCACCCGTGAGCAGAAGGGTATCGGCTGCGGCCAGGCTTCCGCGGTCCTCGCTGTGGCAAAAGCACGTGACGAGTACTTCGAGAAGACAGGCGTTTACATCCCGCTTTGCTCTGACGGCGGTATCGTTCACGACTACCACATGACACTCGCTCTGGCGATGGGCGCTGACTTCATCATGCTCGGCCGCTACTTCGCAAGATTCGACGAGAGCCCGACGAGAAAGCTCGTTGTCAACGGCGCATATGTTAAAGAGTACTGGGGCGAGGGTTCTAACCGTGCCCGTAACTGGCAGCGTTATGACGACGGCGGAAAGGGCGGCAAGATGGCTTTCGAAGAGGGCGTTGACTCCTATGTACCGTATGCCGGTAAGCTGAAGGACAACCTCGATTCTTCTCTTGCGAAGATGAAGGCCACCATGTGTTCCTGCGGATCCTCCTCGATCCCGGAACTCCAGGAGAAGGCAAGACTGGTCGTAGTATCCTCCACTTCCATCGTCGAGGGCGGCGCACACGACGTCATCACGAAGAACAACGACACCACGATCCGATAAGGACAAGAATAGCGCGGCGGATCCTTCCGCGCGAAAAGCACTGTTAAAACTTTATAGAATATATAAAAGGAGACAAGAACAATGGCAGAAGAGAATCAGAAGATCCAATTTACCGTCGAAGGTATGAAGCGTCTGCAGGATGAGCTCGAAGAGAGAAAAACCGTCATCTCCGGACAGATCGCAGAACAGCTCAAAGAAGCAAGAGCCCAGGGCGACCTTTCGGAGAACTCCGAGTACGATGAAGCTAAAGATGCACAGGCGAAGAACGAAGCCCGCATCATGGAGATCGAAGAGATCCTGAAGAATGCTGAGATCATCGATGAGAGCGAAATCTCCAAGACAAAGATCTCCCTCGGTTCCAAGGTTACACTCCGTGACGAAGAGACCAAGGAAGAGATCCAGTACGAGATCGTTAACGCAAAGGATGCCGACAT
>ONFC01000005.1 GCA_900317035.1 uncultured Eubacteriales bacterium | reverse complement strand
TGAGAACTCTACGTAGCGCGGCATCCATATCCATGAGCGTGTCAAGCAGAGAGGAACGAATGTCGCTGAAAGCGTTCTCGGCTTCCTCTGCCAGTTTCTCATATCCTATGCCGTCGGCAAGCTGCTGTGCCTTACCTGCCAGCTCTTCGCGCTTTCGGACTTGCTCTTCAAGAAGCTTTTTCCATTTCTCTGAATTGGGTGAAGTCAGCATATATTCATTGTGTGCTTTTTTTGAGGCGTCAGTATAGACACGAATGACTGGAGTTGAAATATTGTTTCGTACCCGTTTCCCAAGTTTGATGGTAGGGGTATTCACTTTAGGATCATGTATATAATTGAGATTCATTTTTCTCATAAGAATTGCGAGTTTGTGTAGCTTGGCTGCAATCATGTATTTATTCTCCCATCGCAAAAAACAAGATGGTTAGATTTTACAAGAGAAGCCATCTCAATCTCGAGGCTATTTTTCGACAAATACTGACAAAAGTGACACGGTTCGTTGAAATCGTGCCACTTTTGAAGAATCGAATATGATTTCTTTTGTAGTTCCTTTTTATGCCGCGCGAAAAGCACCCGCCGGATCAGCCCCACAGTGCGGTGAGCATCGGGATGATCTGTTTCTTTCTGGACATGACGCCCGGAAGGAAGACGTGGTTGTCTTTCGGCTCGACGCTGAAGGCGAAGCGGATGGTGTCGTCATCACCGACGTAGAGGAGCTCGGTACCTTCCTGGAGGACATCCGTGAGCATCAGGATCACGAAGTCATAGCCGCGCTCGGAGCGGAGCGAATTCATATGAGCGATGAATTCGTCTTTCCGGTTGAGCATCTTGAAAGAATCGATGCAGACGATCTGCGCCACGCCGAGGGTGTGCTCAGCGATGTGGAATTCCTTGAAGTCAGACTTCATCAGCTCCTCGACGGACTTCGTGTCGAAGGAAGCATTGAAGAGGTCGTGTCCGAGTTCGTCGATGCTTACGCCGGCGATACGGGCGAGACGCTCAGCCATCGCGATATCTCTCTGTGTGCAGGTCGGAGACTTGAACATAACCGTGTCGGAAAGGATCGCGGCGCACATCAGGCCGGCCATCTTCGGGGACGGCATAACGCCATTCTCCTGATACAGCTCCGTGATGATCGTATTCGTGCTGCCGACGGGTTCATTGCGCATCGCGATCGGCTGCGTGGTCTGGATATCCGCAAGACGGTGATGGTCGATGATACCAAGGATCTCCGCCTGTTCGAGCCCCGGCACGGACTGCGCGAGTTCATTGTGGTCCACCAGTACGACCTTCTTTCTTCTCGGACGCAGGAGGTGGAATCTCGCGAGGGTTCCGATGACCTTGTTGTTCTCATCGAGTACCGGGTAGCTTCTGAAACGGCTCTTTAAGACGACTTCTTTAACGTCGTCGATATAGTTATCAAGGTGGAAGCACTGGATCTCGCCGGTGTAGCAGGCACGGGAGATTGGGAGCGCCTGATAGATGAGCTTGGCTGCCTTGCTGGCGTCCAGCGGGGTGGAGATCACGCAGGTGTTTGTCTTTCCGGAAAACCAGGAAGGATCGACATCGGTCTGACAGAGGATCAGGCAATTGACGCCGATCGTAAGAGCTCTCTTTACCATGTCCGGCTGATTGCCGCAGAAGACGATGGAATCCTTAGAAGAGAACAGGAGGTTCTCGTTATTCTGCGGAAGCGCGATGCAGATCTCACCGGAAATAGAATCCGTCGTGGTGTCACATTCGTTGACGATCCGGCCTTCTAGAACGCTTAAGAGGTTGAAGAGCGGAAGGTTATCGATATGCGGATTGTTGATCGTTTCCATATTATAGGAGGCGATGTCGCCGGAAGAAAGCGTGCCGTAGAGCGTTCCGTCCTCGTTGATGACGGGGATGACGGAGATCTTGCCCTCGGACATCGTTCTCCATGCCTTATCCAGTGTGACCTGAGCATTCAGCGCCGGCGGCGTATCGAAGTCCAGATCCTGTACCTGCGTTCTAACGTCGCGGATGCGAAGCGGTGTCTCAAAACCGAACCGCGCGAGCATACGCTTGGTCTCGTCACTCAAGTGATCGAGCCGGGCAGCGATGTAATCCTGCTCGCCGAGCGCGTGTTTCAGCGCCGTATATGCCATCGCGGATACGACGGTATCGGTATCGGGGTTCTTATGACCTACAACATAGATCTCACTCATGTTTCATACCTTCATTCTTCTTATGTTTCTTTGGCAAAAGCACTTGCCCGCAGCTTCTGCTTTGTGGAGTCGCCAAGCAGTTTCAGACCTGGAATACGAATCCGAAGAAGTCGAAAAGATTTCTTCCGTCCATATAGTGTCCGCCCCAGCCCTTGTATCGGCCTTCGACGAGGAAGTAGATTGCATGCTTGCCGGAAAGTCCTTCCACGGTTGCACTGACAACGCTTGCATTGGAAGAGAACTCCGCGCATCCGATCTCGCGTCCTTCACGGCAAAGACCAAACTTTCCTGTATATTCAGAAGTAGAGAACTGCTCAAGGACTTTGCCGCTGAAGCCATACACCTTAGCAGAAGCATCGGTGCGCTTGGCCTTTTTCTCCTCGGCAGATGGCTCGTCATCGAAGATCGGACGTGCGTACTTCTCGACAGCTTCCTGCGGAACGCCGTCGGCGAAGATGTGGATCCTGCCGCTCATGTAGCAGTTATCAAGCTTAATGACACACTTCATTTCAGATCCGGAATGATTTCCGAAATCGTAGTACTTAAATCCGAGAACAGAACCGTCAGAGATCTTCGTGATGCACTGGTCAAAAGGCGTTCTTTCGGTGATCGTGGCGCCGTTTGTCAGGACGCATGCCATCTGCGGGTTTGTAACACGGTAAGGATTGAGGATATCCTCGAATCCCTGAGAGGTCATCTCGGCCTGTGTGAAGGTGCCGTCTTCCTTAAGCTCGAGCTTATCGGCGCAGCCGACACGGCTCATGATGGAACCGTTTGTCATCTTGTGATAGAAGATGTACCACTGGTCGCCGACCTTTGCGACGGAGCCGTGGTCATTTCCGCCCGGATAGTCGCATCCGGAGTCGATGAGTGTTCCCTTGTATTCAAAAGGACCCGTCGGGGAGTCGGATGCTGCATATACCAGCTGGCTGGTGGGCTCGGCAGAGGAATAGATCATGTAGTATTTGCCGTTGATCTTTCGGGGAGAGCATGCCTCGAAGAAGTTAAACGGTGCGGTGTTCGGGATGATATCCATCTTGAAACTGCCGTCGATCACTTCATACATGTTATCCGGGTTTACCTCGAACATATAAGAGCGCAGGAATCCGCAGTATACATAGACGCGTCCGTCGTCATCGACGAGCGTGCCCGGATCGATGAAGATACCGCCGTCCGGGTGGTTCTCGATATTGTGCTTATAACGGGAAAGGAGCTTGAACGGTCCTTCCGGCTTGTCGGCAACGGCGACACAGCCCGGGGCGTTCTGGATATATGCGTAAAGATAGTATTTGCCGTCTTTTTCGACAACATCCGGAGCGAAGAGGCGTCCGTCTGTCCAGTCGGTATCGGAAGGGTGTCCCGGGAAATCGCGGGTCGAAAAAGCGATGCCGTGAGAGGTCCAGTTTGTCGGATCACTGACAGGTGCGGACCATACCTTCAGACAGAAATCGCAGAATTCGTCAGTGTCTGCGTTGTCGTGAGATCCGTAGATGTAGACGCGGTCGCCGAAAACTCTTGGTTCGCCGTCCGGGATGTGTTCCCACATGGGTAAGTATGGATTGGCCATGAGATACGTCCTTTCATCGCCGGGATCAAGATGGCGGAAAGAGGCGCCGGATCCCGTTTGTAGTGCGAAAAGTTTGATAGTGAAACTATTATAGCAAATCTTTAGAAAGAAATGTATAATCGTTGTATTAGTAAGAAGGGAAAATCGTATGCACTTTTATCCGTTTGTGGATTCGTACTGTATGTTCTTTATCTACGCGATCACCGGCTGGGTCCTGGAGGTCGTGTATTACGGATATGATGAAGGACGTTTCATCAACAGAGGATTCCTGAACGGTCCCTTATGTCCGGTCTACGGTATTGGTTTTTATGGCGTTGTTCTACTGCTTAGGCCATTGGCTTACAATTTCTTCCTTTTGTTTTTCGGGTCAGCGTTTATCTGCACCTTTGTCGAGTTCTGGGCAGGCTTTATCCTCTATCAGATCTTCGAGATGCGCTGGTGGGACTACAGAAATGAGAAGTATAACTTTATGGGCTTTATATGCCCGAAGTTCTCGATGTACTGGGGCATTGCGTGCTCCTTCGGTATCTATGTGCTTCACCCGACGGTACTGTGGGTGCTGCACCACACCTATGATACTGCGAAGGTCGTGATCCTTTCTATCCTGACGGTGATGCTGATCTGCGATCTGATCGTGACCGTAACGACGATCTTCGGCGTGAAGCGGCGCCTGGGCATCCTCTCCGAGATCTCCGGCGAGATGAAAGTGATTTCGGATAAGGTCGGCGGCAGTATCTACGGCCGTGTGGATGCCGTGATGACGAAAAGCGAGCCGACAAGAAGAAATTACAGTGCCTGGCGGGAACTCAGGCTGATCAACCGGAAAGAGGAGAAAGACCTTATCCGCCGTCACCGTGCCGAGGAAAAAGCACTTTTCAGTAGCATGATGCCGAAATTCCGTCCTTCACAGATCAAGCCGAAGGAAGCGATCGTGTCCCGTGTTTCCGCTGTGGTGAAGACTTTTAAAGCTCCGGAGCTCCGTGTCCTCCGAAATGTTTATCTAAATGTCGGTGAGACCGGAAAGTCCGCTTTTGATAATATCGTTAAGATGATCCCGTTCCAGAAAAGATCCTCAAATTCCGCAGATGACAGTGAGGCGGAGCTTGACGGAGAGACGGTGGCAGTTATCGTCGACCCCTCGGATCCTTCCATGACGCCGATCGTGAGTTCTGAAACTGATCTGGCACCGGTTTCCGGCACGAATCCCGAAAAGTAAGTTTATCTTTATTTATATAGATATCTGTGGTATCCTATTCATAGTTTTTCGGGGAGAGGGCGTGACCTTTTTGGTCCCGCAGGTTCAAAGGGATTCATGAAACACATATTTATCATCAATCCGCGAGCGGGAAAAGAGAAAGAAAATATCTCTGTGCGTGTCCGTGAGTATATCTCTGCACATCCGGAGATGGGTGCTCTTGTATTTAATACCGAGTATGTCGGACATGAGACTGTCCTCATCGGAAGACTCTGCCACATCTTTGAAGATGAGACGATCCGCCTTTATATCTGCGGCGGTTCGGGCACCCTCAGCCGTGCGATCAGCGGTATCCCGAATTTCTCCATGGTCGAGGTCGCCTTTTATCCATGCGGCATGACCAATGATATCCTGAAGGTCTTCGAGGGAGAAGCAGAACCTTTCTCCAATCTTACGAACCTTGTCAACGGTACCCCGATGTATCTCGATATTCTGGATTTCGGTTTCGGAAAAGCAGTGAACTTCTGCTCTGTCGGCTTCGAGGCCCGTGTGGCGGAAGAGGTGAACAGCCTGAGCCGTGTTTCTATAGTAGGCGCTATGCTTCCGTATAAGTTCTCGGTCCTGAAGAACTCGATCTTCTTTGTAAATTCGCAGTATTCCGTCGTGGCGGACGGCCAGGAGCTTACGGGAAGAAGAGCTTCGATCACGGCATTTAACGGTATCGTATATGGCGGATCCTACTCTCCGGTAGGAAATGCATCCCCGGTAAACGGAAGATTCAAGCTTATGATCCGTGACTCTTCGTCACTGTTTTCGGTCATTCCGAACATGAAGAACTATAAGCACGGTAAACTCGATAATCTTGGTAAGTCGATCCGGATAATGGATGCATCCGAGCTTTCGATCCGGATCTCTGAAAAACGAAAGATGTATTTTACGGCGGATGGTGAAACCTATAATATGGATGAGCAGAGCAATTCACTCTCGGTCCGTGTGCTTCCGACTACACTGAAGTTTGTCGTTCCTTCCGGGGTCGCCCTGAAAGAACAGTGCAGAGAAGGAGAGTAACCATGCTGCTTGAGAAGAAAGATGCACAGAGGATCCTCCTGCTGATTTATTTTGTTACATGTGTTTTCTTCATGCTTCTTTCAGCGAATGCGGAAGAGTATCCGGAATTCTTTAATATCTACTGCATCACCACACCACTGGTCGCGATCCTTCTTACCAGGATCTCTAAAGACAATTACAAATTCCAGATGTATATGATGACGACGCTATTTCTGTCGCTCGTCGTGCTGTACGGTATATACTATAAAAACCCGGGATCGCTGCAGGATGGTTTTATCACAGTTGCCTGTGTTATCTCCCTGTACTTTGATTTCTCGGCGAACCTTTACTGTCTGATCTTTACCGCGTTCTACTATTCCTTCTGGATGGTCTACGATTACCCGCTCCTGATCTTCCTTAAGACGCCGCAGGAGCTGATGGTACGTATCATCCTCCTGATCATCGCGCAGGTATTCCTCATGGCGCTGGTATCCTTCATTAACCGCTCGAAGCAGAATCTGGTCCAGAAATCCCAGAGTACCGAGGATCTTCTTCAGATCGTTGAGATCAAGAAGAAGGAAGCTGTCGCTGCATCCCAGACGAAGGCGGACTTCCTGGCGAGCATGTCCCATGAGATCAGAACGCCGATGAATGCGATCGTCGGTATGACCGAGATGATCCTCCGTGATGACATCAATCCGGCCGTGCGTGAAAATGCCAGAAATATCAAGAGTGCAGGTAATGCACTCCTGTCGATCGTAAATGATATTCTCGACTTCAGTAAGATCGAGTCCGGTAAGATGGAGATCATCAATGTCCGTTATCAGCTGACATCTGTTATCAATGACATCATCAACATCATCACCGTCCGTATGCAGGATAAGAACCTGGATCTGGTCGTCAATATCGACCCGAAGATCCCGTCGGAACTCGTCGGCGATGAGATCCGTATCCGCCAGGTGCTTCTGAACCTTCTGAATAATGCGGTGAAGTTCACATCGGAAGGATATATCACACTGAAAGTCGCATATCAGCCGGTATCGAGTGATATGTGTCTTTTGCATTTCGATGTTTCCGATACCGGTATGGGTATCCGTCCGGAAGATAAGCAGAGACTCTTCGGCTCCTTCCAGCGTCTGGACACCCGTCAGAACCGCTCTGTCGAGGGAACCGGCCTCGGTCTTTCGATCTGTAAGCGCCTGATGGATCTCATGGGCGGTACGATCTCCGTAGAGAGTGAATACGGAAAAGGAAGTACCTTCTCCTTTGAGATGCACCAGTATATCGCGAAGCAGAAGCCGATGGCGAGCGTTCCCGCCAATAAAAAAGAACACGTCCTGTATTTCGATGAAAAAGCAGTCTTCCGTGATCAGGCAAGAAACGACCTGCAGCGCCTCGGAATCTCGGCACGCTTTGCGGCAGCTCCGAGAGACCTTGATCCTGCTTCGAATGCGAACTATTCGTATTTCTTTGTAAGTAAAACGGCATTTGATGAGTATTCCCATGAGATCCGTGAATTCTGCAGTTCCCACGGCAATCCGAAGATCGTGCTGATGTTTGATAAGAATGAACTGACCACCGGATATAAGGATGTCCTTGTGATCCGCCGTCCGGTATACTCGGCAGTATTTGCTTCCGTACTTACGGATAAACCGATCGAGTCGCTCGAGTCCGATGAATTCCAGGAAACCTTCATCGCGCCGGAGGCGAAGATCCTCGTCGTCGATGATAATGCGGTAAACCTCAAGGTCGTAAAAGGACTTCTCGAGCCGTATCAGATGCATGTATTTACGGCGTCTTCCGGTAAAGAATGTATCGAGATGCTCCGGGACGGACAGCAGTTCGACATTATCTATATGGACCACATGATGCCGGATCTTGACGGTATCGATACGCTCCGCATCATCCGTAAGATGGACGGCGAGTATTTCCAGAAGGTTCCTGTAGTGGCGCTTACGGCAAATGCGGTGAGCGGTGTACGCGAGATGTTCTATAAAGAAGGTTTCCAGGACTATGTAAGTAAACCGATCGAGCTGTCCCAGCTGGAAAAATCCTTAAAGAGCAATCTCCCGGCAGAGATGATCATCCGAAAGCAGCATACAGTTGCCAGCGCGCCGCACTTCGGTGAAGGCGAAGTGCAGCTCCGCGGCGTAGATTGCAGCCGTGGTCTTCTGAACTGCGGTAACAGCATGGATAACTATATCAGCCTTCTCAAGGTCGTCTATGAAGACGGCATCATCAAGATCGACCGTCTGCGTGAACTGGCGGAGGCGAAGGATTATGCCGGATATGGTATCGAGGCGCATGCCCTGAAGAGTGTCGCCGCTTCCATCGGTGCGATGGAGCTCTCGGAAATGGCGAAGAAACATGAGTTTGCCAACTACGACGGACGCCATGAATTCATCGATGCCAATTACGGAGACCTGCTGTCGGCATATCAGTCCCTGCTGGATGATATCGGACTGGAGCTCCGAGCCCGCGGTGTGATGGAACTGCCGGAGGAAGTGGCGGATCAGGAAGAAGAACCGAAGCTTCCGATCACGGATGCCGAGCTCAAGCAGGCGATCATCAATATCAGAAACAGTATCGAGGACTTCGATCAGGATTCCGCCCTTCAGAAACTGGAATGGCTTATGAATTTTGAAGTCGGTCCGGATACGGTACTGGCGCTGAAGAGAACCAGAAATTACCTCAATGACTTCCAGTACGATGAAGCCACCGAGAACTTGAATAATCTGTTAGGAGAATGACATCGTGGATAATACGAAAACGATCCTGGTCGTAGATGACAGTAAGGCAAACCTGACGCTCGCCAAGCAGGCGCTTGACGAGTATTATCAAGTCAGTCTGGTAACATCCGGGCAGATGGCGCTCCGCTTCCTCGAGAAAAGAGTACCGGATCTGATCCTTCTGGACATTAATATGCCGGAAATGGACGGATTGGAGACGCTTCGTCAGATTCGTGCCAATCACGAATATCAGGACGTCCCGGTCATCTTCCTGACCGCAAAGACCGATCCTGAGACTGAGGTCGAATGCCTGAAACTCGGAGCGGCTGACTTTATCGGAAAACCTTTTGTGCCGCAGGTCATGCGTTCACGTATTGCGAGAACACTGGAACTTGAAGAATTCCGAAGACTTGCCGAGAAGAGAGCCAAGAGATTCGAGAGCATCGCTTCAAAAGATCCGATGACCGGACTTTGGAACCGTTCCTATCTTACCCAGAAGATCGAGCTGACCCTGGCACAGGGCACCAGCGCTGCCTATATGATCGTCGATGTGGACCACTTCAAGAGTGTAAACGATAAGCTCGGACATATTGTCGGAGATCAGGTGCTGAACCGTCTGGCGCACATGATGATGGAGTATTTCCCGGAGGATCTCGTCGGACGTCTCGGAGGAGACGAATTCGTTATTTTCATGGAGAATCCGCCATCTAATGAAAGATTATCCAGGCGGCTGACAGTTTTTCAGGAGGCGGTAAATGCCGATCTTAAGGAAGCCACCAACGGTATCGCTTCGCTTTCCATCGGTATCGCACTGGCACCTCAGGACGGCAACAACATGGATACGCTCTACGATAAGGCGGACCGCGCTCTCTACGTGGTAAAGAAAGAAGGAAGAAACAACTTCCGCTTCTATGACTCGACGCTGCCATCCAAACAGGCAAAAGTCGAGCGCCCGGAAGCAATCGAGATGAATATCCGGACACTCATGCAGCAGCTCAAGGAGCCCGGCACGATCCGTGGCGCGTACTGGCAGGATTACGAGCCTTTCCTCGCGATCTTCCGTTTTATCGAGCGAATGATGGCCAGATCCGAGCAGACATTCTGCGTGATGCTTGCGACGCTTCTTGATGCAGAAGGAAATATGCTCGACCCGAAGGTGCTGGAACCTGCGATGGATGTGCTTTTCACCGCGATCCAGGATACCCTTAGAAAAGGCGATGTATTTACGAAGTTCAGCGGCGCCCAGTATATCATCATGCTGCCGTCCGCAAAGGCGGAAAGCGGCGCAAAGATCGCCTGCAGCCGTCTGCAGAAACGCTTCGAATCGATCAATTATGATCCGGATGTGGTCTTAAAACTCGATCTGACCATGATGGATATGGTCGAGCGCGCGTAAAATCGACGGAAAACACGCATCCCGTATAGTCGAAATCACCTTATTGTGATAAAATTATAAAGTTATATCTTTTGTTTGGAGGCATTGATATGCTGGATATCAAATTTGTCCGTGCAAATCCGGACATCGTTAAAGAGAACATCAAGAAGAAGTTTCAGGATGACAAACTCCCGCTGGTAGATGAAGTCATCGAATACGATAAGGAGCTCCGTGAGGCCAAGACCCGCGTCGAGTATCTCCGATCCCAGAGAAATACCATCAGTAAGCAGATCGGTGTGCTTATGGGACAGGGCAAGAAAGAAGAAGCCGAAGAAGCGAAGAAACAGGTCGCTTCGATGGCCGATGAGATGGCGGCTCTGGATGTAAAAGAGCAGGAGCTTACCGAAAAGGTAAGAAAGATCATGCTCGTGATCCCGAACATCATCGATCCTTCTGTTCCGATCGGAAAAGACGACAGCGAGAATGTCGAGAATGAGAAATTCGGCGAGCCGGTCGTTCCGGATTTCGAGATCCCGTATCATGTCGATATCATGGAGACTTTCGACGGTATCGATCTCGATGCTGCCAGAAAGACCAGCGGCAACGGTTTCTATTACCTTAAAGGCGATATCGCGAGACTTCACTCCGCGATCCTTTCCTATGCAAGAGACTTCATGATCGACCGCGGCTTTACCTACTATGTACCGCCGTTCATGATCCGTTCTTCCGTCGTTACCGGCGTTATGAGCTTCGCTGAGATGGAGAACATGATGTATAAGATCGAGGGCGAAGACCTCTACCTCATCGGTACATCTGAGCACTCCATGATCGGTAAGTTCATCGACTCGATCCTCGACGAGGAATCCCTGCCGCAGACCCTGACATCCTACTCTCCTTGCTTCCGTAAGGAAGTCGGTGCACACGGCATCGAGGAGAGAGGCGTATACCGTATCCACCAGTTTGAGAAGCAGGAGATGATCGTCGTCTGCAAGCCGGAAGACAGCATGGACTGGTATAACAAACTGTGGAAGAACTCTGTCGACTTCTTCAGAAGCCTGGATATTCCGGTAAGAACACTCGAGTGCTGCAGTGGTGACCTTGCTGACCTGAAGGTCAAGTCCTGTGACGTCGAGGCATGGTCCCCGCGTCAGAAGAAGTATTTCGAAGTAGGTTCCTGCAGTAACCTTGGTGATGCACAGGCAAGACGTCTGGGAATCCGCATCAGAAACAAGGAGAAGGGCAATTACCTCGCACATACTCTGAATAATACAGTCGTGGCTCCGCCGCGTATGCTGATCGCATTCCTGGAGAATAACCTGAATGCCGATGGAACAGTAAGCATTCCTGAACCGCTCCGTATGTACATGGGTGGTAAGGACAAGCTGGTACCGAAGAAGTAACGGGAAAAGAACACATGCGGAATAAAAAGTTTGTTATCGGATTTCTGGTTTTTGACGCGGTGGCTGTACTGGTCATCATGTTCGTCCTTCTCGTTCATAATCCGTTTAAGACGAAGGTCGCTCCGGATACGGATCCTACGACTGCATCGGTAACCATCAGCGACGAAAACAATCCGGTCTCATATACTCATGAACTGGATTCGGAGAAGATGAAGCTGCTTCATTCGACGCCGACCTTTATCGGAATGCGTGAAGAGTCCTCATTGACTCCGGATGGGAAATACTATACCGCATTCCGCTCGGAACTGGATCTCGACCTCGATGGAGACGGAGAACTGGAATCAGTAAGTATTTCTCTGGATGACCATAGCGAGTCTTTCTATGTTCTCGTCAATGATCAGGGCGTCCTTACGGACTATGTGATCCCCGGAACCGAGTTTGCTTTCCGGGAAGAATATCAGGCAAAGGCTTGTAAAGGCGCGATCCGTGGCGTTTCCGCCGATCTTAATTCGAGTGATCCGTACACGGAGGTGTTCATCGAGCTTACCCGTGATTCATGGGATGAATATGAGACGATCGTTGTCCGCTATGACGGATCGAAGATCCATGCATCTGTCGTACAGGGAATGCTCAGCACAGTTTCCAATGATGGCAAGGTGCAGTTCTCCTTCTTTGATGAGATCTATGGTATCCATAAGCTCTACAGGACTTATGACATTACCACCGAGACAGATTTCCTGAAGCCGGAGACCGAGTATTTCTATACGGATACAAATGTTGAGAAGACATCCTTTACATATAATCTGGACTTCGATCTCATCTGCCAGAACCTGAAAGGGCAGAACTGCAAGCTTCCTGCGGGAACCACATTCTACTGGTGCAGAACAGATAATGAAACATACATCGATGTGATCACTACCGTAAATACCGTGTTCCGCCTTCCGATCACGAAGGAAGTCATCGAGTACGAGAGCGGACCGCAGACGATGATCCGCATCGCAGGCCGCGAAGCTTCGGAGATCAAGAACAGATAACCGGAAGACGGCCGGATCTAACGATAAGCAGAACGCTGCTGAAAGAGGAAATAGTAATGGGAATTATAGTTGGACTGGATATCGGTGGCAGCACCACCAAAGTCGTCGGAATGGACGGCGAAAAGATCATCGGAAATAAGATCGTCAAAGCAGACGATCCGGTCACCTCTGCCTTCGGGGCACTGGGAAAATTCATGGACTCCTATGACCTGAAGATCTCTGATATCGAGCAGCTGAAAATCACCGGTGTCGGTGCTTCATTCCCGAATGGAAATCTCCTGGGCATCCCGACGGTCCGTATCTCTGAATTCTTCGCGACCGGTCAGGGCGGTCTGTTCCTTTCCGGTCTGGATCATGCGATCGTTGTCAGCATGGGTACCGGTACCGCATTTGTGGAAGCCACCAAGAAAGAAGTCCGTCATATCATCGGTTCCGGTGTCGGTGGCGGTGCACTCGTGGGCCTTGCGAACTGTGCCCTCAATATCCGTGATTTTGACATGATCGCCGACATGGCAAAAGAAGGAAACCTGAATCACGTCGATCTGACGATCGGAGATATCTCCCATGCGGCGATCCCCGGACTTACGATGGAAACGACGGCTTCGAACTTCGGTAAGATGCAGGACGATGCGACGAAGTCTGATATCGCTTACGGCCTTTTCAATATGGTATTCCAGTCGATCGGCACGATGGCCGTCTTAGCCGCGAGAAACGCCGGTATCAAGGATGTTGTCATCACCGGACAGGCGACCAAGGCTCAGATGTGTAATACGATCTACGGGAAGTTCTCGGAACTCTATAATATCAATTTCGTCGTACCGCAGATGTCGGAGTTTGCTACAGCCATCGGAGCGTGTATCGCCGAGAACGTGTGAGGCGCGGCATGGAAAGTGCGGAAAAGACCGGGAAACTTCGGAATACCCGTGCATTTGAACTGGATCTTCTTCGCGGTTTCGCGATCTTTATGATGATCCTGCATCATTTCGCCTACGATCTAAGACATGTCTTCGAGCATAATGTCTTCGCCTTTATCGATTCCGACTGGTTCTGGGCATTTCTGCATCCGTTTTTTCTCTGCATTTTCGTCGGGATCTCCGGTATCTGCTGCCAGTTCTCAAGAAACAACTTCAAGCGCGGACTGAAACTCCTGATCGTGGCTGTTGCTTTTTCCGCTGTGACGATCGCGGCAGACCGCTGTTTCGACCTCGACTGCGAGATCTACTTTAATGTGCTTCATGTCCTTACGGTATCGACATTCCTGTTTGCTATCTTCGATCATTTCGAACAGAAAAAAACAGGCGGCAGAGACAGCCGCGGCGGCGACATGATCCTCTTTTCCATCGTTTTGCTGTTCATCTTTCTTTTGCAGGCACTGCCATATTATCACTATAAGATCAAGAGCGGATGGGTATCGATCCTCGGGATCGAGCCGCACCCGGACTACTACTGGGATCCGGGCGATGAGATGGGTCTGATCCCCTGGGTCGGAGTATTCTTCCTGGGCGTACTTGTGGGCCGGTATATCTATAAGAAGAAGGAAACGCTTTTTCCAAAAGCACCACATGCCGTTAAGTCCATATCCCGGCCTTTTGAATGGATCGGAAGAAATTCCCTCCTGGTATATATCCTCCATCAGCCGATACTCCTCGGTATCCTCTACGGACTCCATTACCTGGGGGTAGTCTGATGAGGCGGGTGGAAAAGAAGACGGGCCGGCCGCTCCGGAGACGCTGGTTCTTCCGGATCGTACTGCCTATTTGTCTGATCCTTTCCTTATATGTCCTTCAGCGGATACTGATCCACTTCCCGGATGTCGGCGAGACCTACGCAAAGACAGGATTTATCTTCTTTTCCTTTATCCCCGCGAAGATCTCCTCGCTTGTGCCGATCTCGCTGTCGGAAGTCTTTATTATCACGCTTGCGCTGTCCTCACCGATCCTTATCGCATGGATGATCATCCGCATCCGCCGGGCCTGTAAACAGAAACGCGGGAAAAAGTGCTTTTTCAATATAGGCAGCGCCACGGCATGGATCCTTTTTTCGGTCTATTTCCTGTTCATGCTGCTGCATGGACTGAACTTTACCCGCTATTCACTCGATGAAAAACTCGGTTTCGGAAAACGGAAATACTCAGTCGAAGAACTGCAGGAAGTATTTGCCTGGGTCATCTCGGGCCTGAATGAATCGAGGGAGAAGTGCGAAGAGGACGAAAATGGTGTCGTAACATACCCGGGCGGAAGGTATGCCTTTTTATCCGATCTTTCGGATCTTTATGAGGAGTCGGCAAAGAAGTTCCCGACGCTCAAAGGAAACTCCGCCAGACCGAAACCCGTTATGGTCTCGCACTACTGGTCTTATACATATATCGTCGGGCTGTTTTTCCCGTTCTTTGCCGAGCCGAATATTAATGACGATGTCCCGTTCGTGGAAATGATGTATAACGCCTGCCACGAGATGTCGCACCTGCACGGATATGCCGTAGAAAACGATGCGAACCTCGCGGCCCTTGTGATCGCACTGTCCAGTGATTGTCCGGAGCTCCGCTACTGCGGATATTATGAAGCGGTCGAACTGATCATCAAGGATATGGTGATCGCATACAATAAAGATAACGATAGTCTTCAGGAATTTTTATCCCGGTATCCTACCGTCAGCGGCTATTTCCGCGACTTTAACGATGCCCGGAAATACTGGCTCTCGATCGATCCGCCGGAGATCGTCGAAAAAGTCTCCAATGCTGCAAATGATGCCTATCTCAAGGCCAATCAGCAGAAAGAAGGCGTCAAGAGCTACAATATGCCGACATCGATCGTGGCGGACTACTATTTTATCTTCGTGAAAGGAGAGTCGTGATGCGCGCCGGAGAATGTGCAAAGGATAAAAATATAAAGCCTTCCGATGATAAGGAAAAAGGCGTGCGCATCGTCGTCCGGCTCGAGGGGCATTCTTCCTATTATCAGATAAGCGATGTTCTCCGGCTCTTTACCGGAGAGATCCCGAAGGAAGAAGACGGAAGAGTAGTCTGTGATGCGACCTCTATCTTTCCGGGAAGAGAAGAGCTCTTTTCGGAAGAGGGTGTACTGACTATCCTCAGCAGGGTCTCCGAAGAGTGGGTCGAGACAGTAGTGGAAAAAGAGGATGACGGCGGACATGCTAATTCAGAAGGTGAAAGTCCGGCAGTCATCTCTATCCAAAGTGCGCCGCAGATCTTTATCGATCGAAAAGACCTGGCGCTTCCTGTCAGCCGGGAAATAAAAATACAGCTGTATTTCCTGCTTTCACGGCTTCTGAAAATGGATTTTCCCTGGGGATCTCTTACCGGGATCCGTCCGACGCAGGTCGCACGGGAACTGGGATCTGAAGAAGAGATGCAGGAGATCTACGGAGTAAGAAGCGATAAGGCGCACCTGGCATTTCTGACGAAAGACCGGGAAGATGCGGTACTCTCTGGATCTTCCGAAGATGCGCTTCATGTCTATATCGGCATCCCTTTCTGCCCGAGCCGCTGCTCGTACTGTTCATTTATCGCGCAGGAGGCTCCGAGAAAGACGGAGATACTTCCGGCATATGTCGATGCAGTCCTTACCGAGATGGACCTGGTCCTTCCGAAGATCACATCGAGGATCGAGACGCTCTATGTCGGAGGAGGCACGCCGACGGTGCTTCCGGAAGTGCTTTTCGAGAAGTTTATGCGGGGCGTTCTGTCACATCCGGAATTCAAAGATGTTAAGGAGATCTGTGTCGAGGCAGGGCGTCCGGATACAATCACGGAAAGAAAACTCGCGGTCCTTTCGGAGCTGGGAGTAAAGCGGATCTGTATCAACCCGCAGACGCTGTGTGACGCGACCCTGGAGAGAGTCGGAAGAAAACACAGTGCGAAAGACTTTACCGATGCCTTTGAATTGGCCCGAAAAATGGGATTTTCGGTGATCAATACGGACCTGATCGCGGGTCTCCCGGGGGAATCAACGGAGGAGTTCTGCGAGTCGCTTATGAGAATCATCGCACTTCATCCGGAAAACGTAACGGTTCATGCACTGTCGAAAAAGCGCCGCTCATCGCTTCGAAGAGAAGAAGTGGTCCGCTCTGAAGAAGATGGGACTAAGCGTATCGAGGATATGCTTTCCTTCTCTTCGCAGAAACTGATGGAGGCCGGCTATTATCCTTATTATATGTATAAGCAGAAAGACACAGCCGGCGGACACGAGAATATCGGGTATTGCCTCGATGGTTCGGAATGCATCTACAATGTCGCGATGATGAGTGATCAGCGGTCGGTGCTTTCGTTCGGTGCAGGAGGCATGAGTAAACGGGTATTTCTGAATTCCAGCGAGGAGAACACTACGAAAGGAACACCGTCAGCAAATGTAAGGATCGAGAGGTGTCCTTGTATCAAAGAACCGACGCAGTATATTTCTGAGGTCTCGTTGATGGCGGAAAGGAAGATCCGGTTCTTCGAGGGAGATGTCCACTTGTAATTCGGAAAAATCATGATATAATTGTCAAGTATGCAATTTCGAGGTGTAGCGCAGTTGGTAGCGTACGTGCTTTGGGAGCATGGGGTCGCAGGTTCGAACCCTGTCACCTCGACCAGAAGACCGGCTTGAGATGATCGGAAGAAAGATCTTTTCAAGCCGGCCTTTTTATATAAAATCGTCGTATTGCCCTAAAATCAGAGAAATACGCGTCTATAGTTCGGAACATGCTGTTGTTGTAATTTACGGATTTTCATTATAAAATCATAATGTATTTAGAACTTGGATAATGCACTTTGTGCAATTATGGAGGTAAAAAATGGAGAAGAGAAAAGTTCAAAGAATTAAGAAATTATCGGCAGTGATGCTGGTTTTCGCTATCATCTTCTGCCTTACCGGATGTCTTCGTTATGAAGCAAAGGCTTCGGTAAAGAAAGATGGAACATGCGATTTCAGCTTCACATATGCTATCGATACAAGTTTGGCCGGTGAGAATGCCGGTTCCGGTACAGAAGATGCTGCAAAGGTATTTGAAAACAGCGACAGTGACTGGGATCTTGAAGATTATAAGGATGGCAACTTCAAAGGCTTTACTGCTACTCTTTCCGGTGTAGCACTTGAGGATCTTTCGGATGAACTGGAAGCTACCGGCAAATTCAATGATTTTTCCCTCGAATATGATGAGGATTCTGATTCTTACACACTTGACTGGGAAGTTACTTCCGTAACTAATGAAGCAAAGTCCAGCCAGATTTCTGCTGATACTCTCGAGCAGTATAACGGCTACATGAAGTTCGTTCTCGAACTGCCGGGCAAAGTTATCGAGTCCAACGGCGAAGAGAAGAATGGCGGTAAGACCGTTGAGTGGAACCTCTTTGATGTAGAAGATTCTATTCATGCTGAGTTCAATCTTAAGTCTTCCGGCGGATCTGCTCCGATCGGTCTGATCCTCGGTATCATCGGTGGTGTTGTAGCTGTTGCAGTTATCGTAGTAGTTATCGTTCTCGTTATGAAGAAAAAGAAGAACACTCCTCCGACAGCTCCGGTAAGTGATTATTCCAGCGTTATTCCGCAGGCCCCTCAGGCTCCGGTAAACCAGGCTTACGTTCCGCAGGCTCCGGTTGCTCCTGTTGCACCGCAGGCTCCGGTCGCTCCTGTAGCTCCGCAGGCACCTGTAGCACCTCAGGCTCCGATGGGCCAGACAGTTGCAGTTGATCCGCTTGCTCCGCAGGCACCTGCTGCTCCGGAAGCTCCGTCGAATGACATTCCGCAGAACCCGGGCGTTTGATCATTTATAGATCAATAAGAAAAGAATAAAGAAGGGAGCTGCCGCAAGGCAGCTCCTTTTTTGTTTCTTACAAGTGCTTTTCTATAGGAAAAAGAGTGCAAATGTATCTTGCACAATACTATAAGAAGTGTATAATGAGTTTGTTCAATATTTGAATAGTGAAACGAAAAAATGAACGGATGTGTGACTATGAGCCTTCAAAGAAAACAATTTGATATTTTAGTCGCGCTGGCGGAGTCGAAGGAGGCACTGACACAGCGCGATCTGGAAAAGATCACCGAGTATTCCCTAGGCACGATCAACAAAGTCTATAGAGAACTCGTGACCGACGGACTGGTCGATGCAGGCCTGATCACCAGTAAGGGGATCGAGGCACTGGAACCTTACCGGGCGAAGCGTGCCGTGTTCATTGCGGCGGGTTTCGGATCCAGAATGGTACCGATTACGCTCAATACACCGAAGCCTCTGGTACGTGTAAAAGGCAAGAGGATCATCGACACGCTTCTGGATGCCTGCCTGGAAGCCGGCATCGAAGATATCTATATCGTCAGAGGATATCTCGGCGAGCAGTTCGATCAGCTTCTGTATAAGTACCCGATGCTCCATCTTCTGGATAATCCGGTGTATAACGAAGCCAATAACATCAGCAGTGCGATGGTGGCGAGAAACCTGTTCTCGAATTCCTATGTTTTTGAGGCGGATCTCGTACTGTCAAATCCGAAGATCATTACGAAATACCACTATACTTCTGATTTTCTCGCTATCCCCAAAGACCGCACGGATGACTGGTGCTTCGTCGTCAAAGACGGTGTGATCAAGGAAGAGAAAGTCGGAGGAGAGAACTGCTGGCAGATGGTCGGTATCTCCTACTGGAACAAGGAAGATGGTGAGAACCTGGCAGAGGATGTTCCGGCCGTATTCTCCGGTCCGGGCGGAAAAGAGCGCTACTGGGAACAGGTGCCGCTCGTCTATAAAAAAGAAAACTATAAGGTCGGAGTCCGCGAGTGTAAGGAAGATGACATCATCGAGATCGATACTTTCCGTGAGCTAAAAGAACTTGACCCGGCATATGACGTGTAATCCCGCATCCGGATCAAATATGCTGAAAGCAAATATATAGAGAAAATATATTAGAAAGAAGAATATTTATGGAACCAGTAAAAAGAAACATCCTGTTAAATCCGGGCCCGTCCACCACGACCGATACCGTAAAGTATGCGCAGGTCGTACCGGATATCTGCCCGCGTGAGAAAGAATTCGCCGGCCTGATGAAGGGCCTCCGTGAAGACCTCGTGAGAGTAGTACACGGTGACCTTCAGGAATATACTTCCGTACTTTTCTGCGGTTCAGGAACGATCAATATCGATGTATGCATCAACTCGCTTCTTCCGGAAGGAAAGAAGGTCCTGGTGATCAACAACGGTGCATATTCTTCCCGTGCAGTCGAGATCTGCCAGTACTACGGACTTCCGCATATCGATCTGAAGTTTCCGGTAGATCAGCGTCCGGACCTTTCTATGGTCGAGGAGACGCTGAAGAATAATCCGGACATCGGACTCGTTCATACGACGCATAACGAGACGGGAACAGGTATCCTGAACCCGATCCGTGAGATCGGTGCGCTGGTCCATAAGTATGGCGCGATCTTCACGGTCGATACGACAAGCACCTACGCGATGCGTCCGATCAATATCAAGGAAGATAACGTCGATTTCCTGATGGCTTCCGCGCAAAAAGGACTCATGGCGATGACCGGTCTTTCTTTCGTGATCGGTAACCGCGCGATCCTGGAAGCTTCTGCGAATAATCCGAAGAGAAGCTATTACTGCAATCTTTTCCTTCAGTATGACTGCTTCGAGAAGACAGGCGAGATGCACTTCACTCCGCCGGTCCAGACGATCTACGCGACGATCCAGGCCCTGAAGGAATACTGGGCAGAAGGTGAAGAAGCGAAGTGGGCACGCCATACACGTGTCTTTGATGCGATCAACGAAGGACTGGAAGAGCTTGGCTTCCGTCAGGTCATTAAGCCGGAGTGGAGAACAGGTCTTGTTTCTTCCGCGATCTATCCGGACGATCCGAACTGGAGCTTCGAGAAGGTGCATGACTACTGCTACGAGCGCGGTTTTACCATCTATCCCGGAAAGATCTCGACAACGAATACATTCCGTCTCTGCGCGCTTGGTGCGATCGATGCACCGGATATCAAGGATTTCTTTAAGGTGTTTAGGGAAGCTCTTGAGACCACAGGCGTAAAGATCCCGGTACAGTACAAATAAAGACATAAAGGCCCGATAAAATAAGAGTATAAGGAGAATTGAACATGAAAACTGCATACACATGCTTTTGCACAGACGTGATCCATGAAGGACACATGAACATCATCAACGAAGCAAAGAAACTCGGTAAGGTCATCATCGGATGCCTTTCCGATCAGGTACTGATCCGCTATAACAAATTCCCGACGATCTCCCAGGAAGAGCGTATGCGTCTTTATAAGACGATCCCGGGCGTAGAGCAGGTCGTTCTGCAGGAGAATATGCATTACGATGACGTAATCGAACTGATCCACCCGGATTATGTCGTTCACGGCGATAACTGGAAAGAGGGCCCGGAGAGCGCTCTCCGTGCACATGTTCAGGAACTCCTTTCCGCTTATGGCGGAGAACTCGTCGATGTTCCTTACACCTTTAATGAGAAGGTCAGAAAGATCGACCTGCAGCTCCGTGAGAAGCTCGCGATGCCGGAGTACAGAAGAAAGAGATTAAGACAGCTGATCGAGATGACTCCGATCGTAAAGACGATGGAGGCACACAGCGGCCTTACCGGTCTTATCGTAGAGAAGACCGTAGTAGAGCACGAAGGTAAGCTCGACCAGTTTGACGCGATGTGGGTAAGCTCCCTCTGCGACAGTACTGCGAAGGGTAAGCCGGACATCGAGCTCGTCGATATGACCTCCCGTTTCAGAACGATCGAGGATATCACGGAAGTTACCACCAAGCCGATCATCTTTGACGGTGATACAGGCGGACTTACCGAGCACTTCGTATATACTGTCAGATCTCTTGAGAGACTCGGCGTTTCCGCAGTCATCATCGAGGATAAGACAGGCCTTAAGAAGAATTCTCTCTTCGGTACTGAGGTGAAGCAGACCCAGGCGACGATCGAGGAGTTCTCCGAGAAGATCGCTGCCGGTAAAAAAGCACAGCTCACCGATGATTTCATGATCATCGCCCGTATCGAGAGCCTGATCCTCGAGCAGGGTATGGAAGATGCACTCGAGCGTGCCTTTGCCTTCGTAAAGGCCGGCGCGGACGGTATCATGATCCACAGCAGAAAGAAAGATCCGGCCGAGATCTGCGAATTTTGCGACAAGTTTAGAAGCCAGGATCCGAAGACACCGATCGTCGTTGTTCCGACAAGCTTTAATACCATCACGGAAGAAGAACTGGCTGCTCATGGCGTCAACATCGTCATCTACGCGAACCAGCTGACAAGATCCGCATTCCCGGCGATGCAGCAGACCGCGGAAGATATTCTGAAGTATCATAGAGCAAAAGAGGTCGATGACAGACTCATGTCCATCAAGGACATCATCACGCTGATCGACGAGATCTGATCAATGAATCGCCTGTGAAGGCCCCGGAAAAACATAAGACAGGTGCGACATGCCTGAAGAATAGGAGAAAAATATGAAAGTTGAAAAACTTGTAGATATCATTGGATCTGATTTTTATACCGGTGTTCCGGATTCCCAGCTGAAAGCACTGTGCAATTACCTGATGCATACCTATGGCATCGATGCGCATCACCATGTGATCGCGGCAAACGAGGGTAACTGCACGGCTCTGGCGGCAGGATACCACCTCGCTACAGGCAAGCTCCCGGTCGTCTATATGCAGAACAGCGGTGAGGGAAACATCATCAATCCGGTTGCCAGCCTTCTGAACGATAAGGTATATGCGATCCCGACCGTCTTCATCATCGGCTGGCGCGGCGAGCCCGGCATCCACGATGAACCGCAGCATATCTATCAGGGTGAAGTAACGATCAAGCTCCTGGACGATATGGATATCGCAAACTTCGCAATCGGCAAAGACACGACCGATGAGGAAGTGGAAGCAAAGATGGACGAATTCAGAAAGATCCTCTCTGAGGGTAAGGACGTCGCATTCGTGATCCGTAAGGGCGCGCTTTCCTACGATGAGAAAGTCGTCTATGAGAACAATAACACCATGGTCAGAGAAGAGATCATCCAGCACATCGTGGCCGTAAGTGAAGAAGACCCGATCATCTCCACCACAGGTAAGGCATCCCGAGAGCTTTTCGAGACGCGTGTGGCAAACGGCCAGAGCCATAAGTACGACTTCCTGACCGTCGGATCGATGGGCCACAGCTCCTCGATCGCACTGGGTGTCGCGATCAATAAGCCGAACCAGAAGATCTGGTGTGTCGATGGTGACGGTGCGGTGCTGATGCACATGGGTTCCATGGCACTGCTGGGCTCCAATCAGCCGAAGAATCTTGTACATATCGTGATCAATAACGGTGCACATGAGACGGTTGGCGGCATGCCTACTGTTATGGGGGATGTTGATCTGGTCGGCGTTGCGAAGGCCTGCGGTTATCCGTATGCTGTCCGCGTCAACGATTTTGAGGAACTTGACCGTGAGCTGAATCTGGCCAAAGGACTAAATGAGCTCTGCCTGATCGAGGTAATGTGCAGCATCGGCGCCCGTGACGACCTCGGCCGTCCGACCACGACAGCACTTGAGAATAAGCAGAATTTCATGGAGTATATCGCAACGCTGTAATTTCCTACGCGCGTCCTTTCCCGCGCGATGTGATTTTTCCAAATGCTTTCGCTTTCCTTTAAGAAAAGGAGGTTCGGGTATGGCTCATCTGACGACGTATTCATGCAGAAACTGCGGAGGCGTCCTGATCAAGGACCAGATGCAGGAGGTACTCGAATGTCCTTTTTGCGGAAATGCATATGACCTTATAAGAATGCACAGCGACGAATATCTGTCCCGTGCACAGGTCAATATGCAGCAGATGGAATTTCATGCGGCAAAGGAAAAGTATGAGACGGTCTTAAGTAAAGACCCGCAGAATTTTGACGCGCTCCTAGGACTAGTATTATGTTCCGGAAAGGTCCAGTCAGAAAACGAACTCCGTACGCCGGAAAAAATGAAGGACCGCGCATTTGATGAGATGATGGCTGCGGCAGACGATGCGAAGAAGCGAGCCGCTCCGGAGCATGCGGAATACTTCTCCGTTCTCCATCAGCTCACCGAGCTTGCGAAGAAACATCAGCTTACCGATAAAAGGATAGATTCTCTTTCGGAAGCTTCCAGTGACAAATTTCAGAGATTCGCAGCCCAGGATGTGGTCAGGGCATCCTATTATTCGCTGATCTGCGTTTTGATCGGTACTGCTATCCGTACGGGTGGAGGACACTCTCGTGAGGAAGCGAGATTTACGATCACAATCGTTCTGATCCTGGTGGGAGTGCTGGTCGTTTCTTTTATCGTCGATAATCTTTTCTTGAAACCATTTCTGAAAAGAGACAACCATCAGGAGTTATCTAAACTTCATAATGCCAAGGATACCAGTGTCACGAATCAAAAAGCACTGGAAAAAGAATATGCGGACCTTTATCAGAAACTTCAGAGCCTGAGACCTGAAAAGAAGGACGCTTCCGCTGCTCCTGCCTATAATTCTTCGTATGCAAAAGATGTTATTTCAGAAGTAACGGGAGGAGATCTCAGCTGCTCGCAATGCGGAGGAAAGCTTTCCGGGGATAAAGCCAATAAAGCATACCGATGTATGTCCTGCGGAGTGGCATTTGGAAACACGATCCTTTTTGATGAACATGCTGTAGAAAATGCGAAAAAATCGATCCTTGACGGAGAGTTTAACGAGGCAGATCTGTGGTGCCGATGTGCGCTGGCGACGCAGCCGCATAATTTCTATGCTCTTCAGAGAAGGGTGCTGTGCGCCGGAAAATGGAAACGGATGAGTGATCTTGTCGCCCAGAAGACACTGACGTCGATCCGGAAAAAGAGCGTGCTGGCAAGACTGAATGAAGCACAGGAGCATGCGGCCACTTCCTATGATGCGGAGTACTTCAAAAAGTGTGAAGAGATGATCGATCTTCATGAACGTTTCTGGGCAAAGACAAGAGAATACAGTAAGGATCAAGAGGCGATCGATTCCCTTAAACAGGAACTCGAGGCGAAAGGCCGCGAGATCTACGATATCGACATCATGCGTGAACAAAGCGCCAGGTCGGGTGTTATCCAATAGGATAGCAATCTCTTTTAGAAATCAGGTAAGGGAAATCAGGATCACTTTTCTTCCTGTTTCCAGTTCTTCTTATCGAAAATATCCGGACCGTTGAGAGAATACCAGATCGTGTCGGTAAAGATATTACCGGAATCTGCGTTGAGATCCCAGCGGTCCGTGTACATGACGTACATCGGTTCATTCTTCGCTTCCGGACGGAAGAGCGGGCGGGAAGTAAACGGGCTTACCGGATCGTCGATCAGGCCGTTCATCGCCAGATACGGGGTATCCGCATTGGTCATAAATGTGTAGTCTGTCTTAAACTTTCCGGACTGGCCGAAATCTTTGACGAGAAGTACCGGGTTATATGCCATGGCATCTTCAGGATTATATTCTGCATTCGCATTTGCGCCGTCGAGGAACAGCATGTCGCTGAAATTGTCGAGTGGCCAGCCGTGGTCGGAGACGATGATGATCCTGGTGTTGTCGTACACGCCGATCTCTCTCAGATGGTCGAGCCAGTTCCCGAGCTGGATCATCGCCGCCATATTGCACTGATAGTGTGTCATCTTATATCTCGTGCGTCCGCTCATATCCATCACCTTTCCGTCTAGGATGAAACGGTCGGTGTGTGTCGCGTCGTACTCCGTATTATTGAATTCATATACCGGCTCGTATTCCGGTTCCTGCAGCGGCATGACGTTATGTGCCGTACCATTCTGGATCATGAAGAAACGTCCCTTGCCGCTGTTTTCCGCTTTTGTCATGTCGGGAAGTGCTTTTAGCGCGAGATAGGAATCACTGAAATAATTCATATATGCGGAGGAAACGATCGCATGTGCCGGGTCATCATTAACCGACTGCATTCCCAGCCCGCTGATCTCCGGCGAGAAATAGGTGCCGTCCGTATAGACAGCCGGCTGGAAGAACAAAGGAGAAGATTTCATGACACTGTATAAGAAGAAGTTTCTTTTCCAGGTGGACATGACGTCCTTATCGGTCTCGTTGGAATCGCGGAAAAGACCGGATTCCGTGTTGTATGCTTCGATTTCCGGATACGGATCGAAGATAGAAAGATCCGGTATCGTGCTGTAGCCGGCAAACGGCGGGTCAAATACCGTGACGTCATAGCCTTCCTGCGAGAAAAGCACCGGCATCGTGAGAAGGGATTCATTATGCTTCTGGACCAGCGTGACATCCGAGCGCTCATTGATCGCCCACGGCGTGTAATCATATCCGCCGAACAGCGCAGGAGCGGCAATAACGGTACGCATGCCGTACGAAAGGGTATTCGGGTACCAGGTAAAGCCGGAGAACTGTTCTGCTACTTCGGGTTTTTCCTGGAACATATACGGGATATAGGAAGAGATCGCGCGGTCGAGCATGATGACGACGACGTTCTTTTCGTCTTTGCTTAATGTGACGGTAGGGATCTCCGAAGGGGCACTCTCGATCACCCGGCGGATATCCGGCATCTCGTTCTGGATCTTATAGATGTTATAGCCGGACATGCCGATGGCAGCGATCAGAAGAAGCGGTGCGAGGAATACGATGATCCGGCGCATCTTCGTGATCACAAAAACGACCAGTAAGGAAACAAGCAGGATGATCATCAGGTTCAGTACTTTTGAAGAAGCCTCAATGTGCAGGCCGGTATCGAACTGCAGGTCGGAAGATAAGATGCTTCCGCTCTTTCCGAAAAGCAGGTAGTTCACGGCACCGGTGAAGGAAAGCACCCAGACCGCAATGGTCGCAATCTTCTTATGTTTCGGCTTCGCCAGATAATAGAACAGGCCGCACCAGAGAAGGAAGGTGCCCAGTGCCGTAAGAAACGAGAAGAAGATATAGCGGACAGGGGAGTGCACGGAGGTCATCAGAACAAATTCCGAGGTGGAGGAACTGATGACTCCGGACGGGATCAGCGCGCCCAGAAAAACACTTAAGAAAAGAGCACCGAGAATGAACAGCTTGTTTGTAGTCTTAGATTCCGTATCCGCATCAGATCTTCCGGAATCTTCCACAGTCTCATGGAGGGTGCTTTGTTTCTCAGAAGCGGCTTTTCTGCTTTTCTTTCTCAGATATACGATGTTTTTACCAAGCGAGAAGATATTGTTCAAAGTCCAGTAAAGGACCAGTCCCGAAGGGGAGTTATAAAGAAGTACGAGGAAAATCAGGGCCATACCGTGGAGCTGGATCTTGTCTTTGAACTTCAGTCCCTTCGTATAGATCTCCGAGGAGACGACATTGATCAGCGTCATCAGGACAGGAAGGACGTTGATCGTAAGACCGCCGATCGTAAGGAGCTTGTCCGGCTGGCCGAGGTCCTTGATGACCCAGAAACTTGCGCCCTGAAGTACGGGAAGATCAGACAGAAAATTATAAGCAGCGATGAAAAACGGGATCTGAAGAAGAAGTGCGATCGAGGATTTCAGCGCATAGACCGGCTTATAGTTATTCTCTTTATAGAAGGCCTGGAGCATCATGTAGCGCTCGTCGCCCTTAAAGGTCTTCTTTATGTGATCGACAAAAGGCTCCATGCGTTTCTGCCGGTCTTTTTCCTGCTCCTGGATCGCATCCGCGCGGTTATAAAACGGCAGAAGAAGGAGATTCACGACGAGGCTTAACGGGATGATCGCCGCGCCGTAGCTTCGCAGAAAATGGTACGCGGCCGCATAGACCGCCTCCAGGATCAGCGTTAGAGGTGAGAGTAATAGTTGATATAGGATACTCCCGAACGACACGTGTTACCCCCTGTAAATGGCACCGGCTTACTTCGTCGAAGCCTTTTTCGATTTCTTTTCAGAATCCTTCTTAGAATCCTTTTCGGATTCTTCTTCGGTCTTCTTCGTCAGTTCTTCATACTTGGAGACGAGGTAGTCGCAGACACGCTTGGTGCCCTCGCCCTGGTATGCCCAGGCTTCGTCTCTTACCTGATGACGGCTCTCAGTAAAAGAACTGTCCTCGAGGCAGTCATCGATCATCTTCTTTAAGTCGCCTCTGTTTTCTTTCGTGAGCTTGGCGCCCAGTCTCGGGATAACACTTAAGCCCCACGGGAGGCGCTTGAGCCACCATGCATCATACGGAGACGAATCGAACTCGGTGTCTGCGCAGATGACCGGCTTATCGAATACGAGCGAGAAGTCGAAGATAACACCACTGAAGTCGGAGATCAGGATGTCGGAACGGTTCAGTGCATCGAAGTTATCGGTGTCTCTGTTCCACTCGATGGAATCACTATCCGGGAACTCTGCCATCAGCTTATCCATCAGTTCTTTTTCGGAAGTGAAGGACTGCGGGTGAGGACGGACGATGATGTGATATCCGGTCGCAAGAAGATCGCGGATGAAGTCAGCGCCGTAGCGGGAAAGGATCGCGCTTGTGCCCCAGGAAGGAGCGAGAAGTACGGTACGGGTCTTCCCGGAAGGATCTTCGGAGGGTGCTTTTTCCGTATCAGAAGTCTCAGAACCCGCTTTAACTTCTGCGTCGGATCCTGTTTCGGAAGCAGCCTTGCGCTCTTCGAATTTCTTTTTCTTCTCATCCATAAAAGGCGAACCCGTCAGGACAAGTTCTTTTGCCTTCAGATGGCGGACCTCCTCGAGGTCACGTGTGTCGTCGATCTGGAACTGGCCGGAGCAGAGAACGGCGTCATAGAAGTCGATACCGAACATTCTGTAGGTCGTCATCTCGGCAGGGGAGTGCGGGATGTGGACATAGTACTTCGCGTCCTTGCTGCGCTTCCACTGATAGACATCGACGCCCGGGGTGGTGGAAAGAACGATCGCCGCCTTGACGAAATTGAGCTTCGCAAATGCTTTATTTCCGGGACCGATGCACTCGGTCTTTACATGCTCCATCTCGGACTTTAATCCGGGATCATCTTCGGAGGCGGTCATATAGACACAGTCAAAACCTCTCTTATCCATCTCCTTTAAGATCGGCTCGAAAACGGACCAGTAACGCTTGTCGTCAGAAAAGACAGCGAGCTTGATCGCCTTGTCGGAATCGTCTTTCGCCTTACCGCCGCTTAAAAGGAAACGGATCTTGACCCACAGGCCTTTGAACGCGAATCTCGCGACGCCGAGAAGACCGATCAGGATGGCAAAGAGCATGGAACCCGTACCCGGGTCGATATAAAGTCGTACGATATTCATCATCAATTCTCCTCTTTCTTCCAGTTCTTCTTATCCAGTACGTTCTGATTCATCAGTTCGTACCAGATGGTGTTTGTGAATCTGTTGCCGGAATTGGACTCGGCAGACCAGTTGTCCGTGTAAAGAACGTACATCGGGCCTTTCTTCGCATCCGGCTGATAGATCGGATTTCCGGTAAACGGGTTGAGCGGATTCTCGAGAAGATTACTCATCGCCAGTGTCGGCGTATCCGCATTCGTCATGAAGGTGTAGTCCGTTTTAAAGTCTCCGGTGGCGCCGAAGTCCTTATAGAACAGAAGCGGGTTATAGCCCATGGCATCTTCCGCATTATAGAGCGTATCCGGATCGCCATCTCCGAAGAGCAGGTCGTCGAAGCTTCCGAGACCCCAGGCGTGGTCGGATACGATGATGATCCTGGTGTTGTCATAGACGCCCAGTTCGCGCAGGTGATCCATCCACTCGCCGAGGCGGTTCAGGACAGCCATGTCGCACTGGTAATGCGCCATCTGATAGGTGGTATCCATGTGCATCGTGACGCCGTTCAGAGAGAAGCGGTCCGTATGTGTGCGGTCATATTCGCCGTTCTTTACAATGTCCACCGGCTCGTAATCCGGCTCCTGCAGCGGGATGATGTTATGGGTGGCACTGTTCTGCATCATGAAGAACTGGTTCTTGCCGGTATCCTGCGCGACAGTGATGGACGGGAGCGCACGCATGACCTCGTAGGAGTTCATGAAGGAATCCATCAGCGCCGGCGGTACGGAATACTGCTCGATGGCGCCACCCTGGATCAGCGCGGTGCTCGAGGTACCCGGCTGGAAATAAATACCCGTGGAATAGACAGCCGGCTGCATAAATAGCGGCGCGACTTTCATTACCGAGTAGCAGAAGAAGTTACGCTTCCAGATCGACTTCATATTGCCGGCCATATCCGACGAATCACGGAACTGGCCGAACTCGGTGTTATAGGCCTTGATCTGCGGATAGTCCTCAAAGAGCGATAAGTCCGGGATCAGGCTGTAGCCTGCATACGGCGGGTCCATGACAGTAACATCATAGCCTGCTTCGGAGAAGAGGATCGGCATCGTGAGGATCGCCTGATCGTGTTTCTCTTTGAGAGAGAACTCCGGACGCTCGTTCGTGGCTCTAGGAGTGTAATCATACCCGCCGAAAAGTGCCGGTGCGCCGACAAGTGTTCTCGTTCCGAAAGAGAGAGTATTCGGATAGTAGGTGAAGCCTCCGAACTGCTCGGCAAGCTTCGGATTCTCCTGGAAAATATACGGTACATAGGAAGATACGGCACGGTCGATCATGAGAACGACGACGTTCTTTCCATCTTTGCTGAAGGTCAGTGTCGGACGCTCAGATGCGGAGTTTTCCTCGATGACTCTCTTGATGTTCGGCATCGCTTTCTGGATATCATAGCAGTTATAGACCGTCATGGCACCGATCGCGATCAGAAGTACCGGAGAGAGGAACTTGATGACCTGTGATTTTTTCTTATAGACCACGATGATCAGGGCCGTAAGTGCGGCGATCATCAGAAGATCCAGGAAGACCTTATTCTTCGCGATATCCAGTGCGACATCGAAGCGGAGGTCGGTCGTTAAGGAGTTGCTGTTCTGTCCGAAGACCATGTAGTTTGCGATACCGGTGATCGCGCAGACCCACATCGCGCCGGTAAAAATCCGCTTCGCTTTATTACTTGCAAGATAGTAGAACAGCCCGCTCCACACGAGGAAGAAACCGGCCGCTGTGAGGAATGCGAAGAATACATAGCGGTTCGGGGAATGTACGTCCGAAGTGATGACGAACTCAAGAGGCGAAGACTTGATGATAGAAGACGGGATCAGTCCGCCCAGAAGGATCGTCAGGAACGCAGCAGCGCCGAAGAAGAGACGGTGGTCAGGTTTTTTCTCCGAGGTACCGGAGGCAAGTGCTTTTGCCTTACGGCGGGGAATAAGACCGATAACCAGCGGGATCAGCATCAGTGCGCCAAAGGCGAGAACGCCGAGACGGTAGTTCGGAAGACCGTGGAAGAATCCGAAGCCATATACCAGGACAGCTATGCCGCCGATGCCGAAGAGGATGCCTGCGGTGCGGGCCTTATTCTTCGTGCCGTTAACGACGTTCTTCAGAAGCGAGAAGATGTTGTTGAGTGTCCAGTATAAAACCAGTCCGGACGGGGAATCGTAAAGGAGCACGAGGAAGATCAGGGCCATGCCGTGGAGCATGATCTTATCCTTGAACTTCAGTCCCTTGGTGTAGATCTCCGAGGAGACGACATTGATCAGCGTCATCAGGATCGGCAGGACATTGATCGCCACGCCGCCGATGACGATAAGGCCGTCCGGCTTGGAAAGGTCATTAAAGCACAGGAACTTCGCACCCTGAAGGTCGGGAAGCTTCGACAGGAAGTTATATGCCGCGATGAAGAACGGCACTTCCAGGACAAGCGCGATCGAGGATCTTACAGCATAGATCGGCTTGTAGTTGTGCTCTTTATAGAGGGCCTGGAGCATCATAAAACGCTCATCGCCCTTAAAGGTTTTCTTGATGTGCTCGACAAACGGAGCCATTTTCTTTTCTCTTTCGCGCTCCTCTTCCTGGATCTTATCTGCGCGGTTATAGAAAGGCAGAAGCAGGAGATTGACCACGAGGGACAGCGGGAAGATCGCAGCGCCGCTCGATCTCAAAAGCTCAAACGCGGTACTGTACACCGCTTCAAAGATAAGTGTCAGCGGCGACAGAAAGAGTTGATACATGATTGATCCAAATGACATAGAATCAGACTTCCTTCAAATTTCTTTTTCCTTTTTTTCGTGTCCGTTCCCGTGTGGCTTTTTTGTGGCAAAAGCACCTGGACGAACAGAAAAGATTATAGCATGACCTAAAAAGTATCTCAACCTTAATGCGCGCGTGCGCGTGCGCGTTATATAATATCCCTCCCGGTAAAAGCCCGGAAAGGGAAGATGGCCGATTAGTAACGGACGTTAACTATCGGCCTGTTCCCAGTTTTCCCTGTTGAAGATGTCCCGGTTTCTCAAGGAATACCAGATGACCATGCCCTCCGGATCGATCGTTCTGGCTTCTTTGGGAAGAGACCAGGTATCGGCATACATGACAAACAGTTTCTCCGCGTTCTTCGCTTCCGGCTGGTAGATCGGTTTATGGGTGAACGGGTTCACCGGATCCTCGATCAGTCCCTGCATCGCCAGATACGGGGTGTCGGCATTTGTCATGAAGGTATAGTCGATGGTGTAATCTCCGGTCGCTCCGAAATCCTTTACGAAAAGCACCGGGTTATACGCCATCGCATCTTTCGAGTTGTGGACCGCATTTCCGGCCGCACCATCCAGAAACAGCATATCCGGATTACTGCCGGTAGGCCATCCGTGATCGGAAACAATGATGATCCTGGTATTGTCATATACTCCGATCTCTTTGAGATGATCCATCCACCGGCCGACCTCTCTCCAGGCCGCCAGGTTGCACTGATAGTGTGACAGCTGGTTCTGGTCGTCCATCACGATGCTTCTACCGTTAAGGGTGAATCTGTCTGTATGTGTCTTGTCGAATTCGGTGTTATCTACTTCATACGCCGGTTCGTACTCGGGTTCCTGGAGCGGCATAACATTGTGGGATGTTCCGTTCTGGATCAGGAAGAAGTGATTGGTACCGGAGTCAGACGGGATCGTCATGGAGGGAAGTGATTTTAGCGAATTATAGGAAATGGTAAACGCGTTCATGAATCCGGCGGAAATGACGAAGCGATGGGTGTCATCGAGGCCTTTCTGCATGATCGTCTGCGTATCGCCCGGGGCAAAGTAACTGCCGCTTGAGTAGAGCAGCGACTGCATGAAAAGCGGGGAAGACTTCATCAGGCTGTAGCAGAAGAAATTGCGTTTCCATGAAGAGATGATGCGGTCTTCGCTAACATCGGCATCCAGGAAAAGTCCGTACTCCGTGTTATACGCGTGGATATTCGGATACTCCTCATAGATGGACAGATCCGGGATGACGCTGTAATTGGCATACGGAGGGTCGAAGACATCGACCGCATACCCGGCCTCAGAGAAAATCACCGGCATGGTCAGGAGCGCTTCGTTATGCTTCTGTATCAGGGTCAGATCATCCCTGGCATTGATGGCCGAAGGGGTATAATCATACCCGCCGAAAAGCGCCGGCGCGGCAATGACCGTGAGCATGCCGAAGGACAGCGTATTCGGATACCAGGTAAAACCGGAGAACTGACGCTTCAGCTCGGGATTCTCCTGGAAAATATACGGCAGATAGGAAGAAATCGCGCGGTCGAGCATGATCACGACGACATTTTTGCCGTCTTTGCTCAGCTCCACTTGAGGGATCTGTTTGGTCGTGTGTGCTGCTGCTCTACGGATAGAAGGCATCTCGGAACTGATCTTATAGACGTTATATCCGGAAAGTGCGATGGCGACAGCCAGAAGGACAGGTCCCAGAAAGCGGATGATGGAGGATGCTTTTTTACAAATCAGAATAATCAGCGGAATAACGATGACAACGACGATCAGATTGATTATGACCTGCTTCGAAGGAAGGTAGAATACAGGGTCGAACTGAAGGTCGGAAGTCAGGATATTCTCGTTCTTTCCGAAAAGAAGGAAGTCGATGGCACTGAGAATGGCGAAGCACCAGATGATCACGGTGGCGCGCCTTTTATTTCTTTCTTTTGCCAGATAATAGAACAGGCCTCCCCAGATGGCAAACGTGCCAAAAGCACTCAAGAACGCATAGAAGATATAGCGTACAGGCGAATGGACAGAGGTGAGAATAATGAACTCGGCAGGAGATGCCGTAATGACGTAAGACGGGATCAGCGCACCGAGAAAAACACTAAGGAAAAGCGCACCGGTAAAGAACAGCCGGTGATCCGCTTTCTTCTCCGGGGAAGTGCTTTTGCGGGAGAAGGAAGAGCGGATGCCTCCCAGACAAAGACAGAGAAGACCGAGCATAAGAATAACGAGCCTGGATTGGGAAGGACCGTGAAAGAGTGCCGCATAGATCAAGAGAACAGCTCCGGAGATAAAAAGAATAATACGGACAGTGCGTTTCTTGTCGGTACTTGCGCGGACGATATTCTTGCCAAGCGAGAATACATTATTCAGTGTCCAGTATAAAACCAGGCCGGAAGGAGAGTTATAGAGAAGTACCAGAAAAATAAGCGCCATGCCGTGAAGGGTGATCTTATCCTTAAACTTCTGGCCTTTCGTATAGATCTCTGAGGAAATGATATTGATCAATGTCATCAGGATCGGAAGAACATTGATGGAAAAGCCGTTGATCGAGAAGAGTGAATCCGGCTGGCCGAGGTCCTGCAGGAAGAGAAACCTTGTGCCGCGGAGTGCCGGAAGATTGGAAAGGAAATTGTAGGCTGCAATAAAAAACGGGATCTCCAGCACCAGCGCGATGGTGCTGCGGAGTGCATAGACCGGCTTATATCCGTTTTCCCGGTAAAAGGACTGGAGCATCATGTAGCGCTCATCGCCCTTGAAGGTCTTCTTGATATGCTCGACAAAAGGCGCCATCTTCTCCTGGCGGCGGCGCTCCTCATCCTGGATCGAGTCTGCCCGGTTATAAAACGGAAGAAGAAGGAGGTTTACAACAAGGCTTAGCGGAAAGATAGCTGCACCGCAACTATTCAGAACGCTGAAAAACAGCGCAAAAACAACCTCCAGCAAAAGCGTAATGGGGGAAATGAATAACTGGTATAGAATACTTCCAAAAGTCATGGATAACCTCCGTGAGTAAGAATATCATATTTTTCTTTTTTTTTCTCGTTTTCTGCGGATGGTAATAGTAAGATAAAGAGGATCAGTAGGGAGGTCTTCATATGTCAGATAACAAGAGTCATACGATATGTTTTGGTTCCCCGGCCAAGTGCTGGGAAGAGGCGCTGCCGGTCGGCAACGGGCGCATCGGCGCCATGGTGTTCGGCGGCACGGACACCGAGGAAATCCAGCTCAACGAGGAGACCATCTCCACGGGCGGCCCGTACGAGAACTGGAATCCCAATGGCCTGAAGAACCTCCAGAAGGTCCGTGACCTGGTCTTTGCCGGTGCGTATGAGGAGGCCCAGGACCTGGCCGAGGCGAACTTCCTCTCGCCCGTGGGCGAGGAGATGTCCTACCAGACCGCCGGTTCCGTGAAAATCGCGTTCCCCGCACGCAGCGGGGCGGTGACGGACTACCGCCGCGAGCTCGACCTCGACCGTGCCGTGGTGACCACCCGCTACCGGGTGGACGGTGTGGAGTATGTCGAGGAGGTCTTCTCCTCCTTCGTCGACAACCTGATTATCGTGCGCCTGACGGCCTCGCAGCCGAAGGCGCTCAACTGCGAGCTCAGCTTCACCACGCCGATGAAGGACACGCAGCTGAGCGTGCCCGCGAAGAACCGGCTCCGCCTGGAAGGGCAGGGCGCCGAGAAGGGCGGCATTCCGGGTGCCATCCACTATGTCAACGACCTCAAGGCGACGACCCGGGGCGGCAAGGTGGCGGCTACGGACTCCACGCTGCGCGTCGAAGGTGCCACGGAGCTGCTGCTGCACATCGCGATGGCCACCAATTTCGTGGACTACCGGACGGTGAATGCCGACCCGTACGCCCGCAACGCCGCGAGCCTGAAGAACAGCGCAAAGAAATATACCCTGGCGCTCGCCGCGCACGTGGCCGCTTACCAGAATCAGTACGGCCGCGTGAAGCTGGAATTCGCGCCCTCCGGCGTGCCCGACGCGCCGATCAACGAGCGCATTCGCGATTTCGCGAAGACGCACGACGCCCAGCTGGTTTCGCTCTACTTCCAGTTCGGCCGCTA
>ONFC01000031.1 GCA_900317035.1 uncultured Eubacteriales bacterium | reverse complement strand
AGAAACAGAGACGGCGGCGGTTTCGTCGTGGAAATCGTACTTAAGAAAGTGTAACTTAGGAAAGCGCAGAACCGGCGGTTTTTGCACCGAATATGGCGCAGAAATAGGGTGCACGGCGCTTTTTACGCGGTCCGGACGCACGCCGCATCCATGAACATGACTTTTGTCATACCCGAAAACCTGCCTTTTTTCACTTATCCTGTTGAACGGAAATTGATATGCTGTTACCAGTGGAAGGCAGGAATGCCGTGAGAGTTCCTCCTAACAGCACCCTCCTTTCTGCCTTCCACGATAAACACATAAAACTACGGAGAAGAAAAGAAATGGAAACGATTCTGAAGCTTACGGATCTGACGAAAAAGTACGGAAACAAAGTGGTCGTAGATAATCTCAATATCGAGATCCAAAAGGGTGAAATCTTCGGACTTCTGGGACCGAATGGCGCCGGTAAATCCACCACCATGAACATGATCTGCAATATTGTGCGCCCGACCCTCGGTTCGGTCGAATTCATGGGGAAAGATTTCCGAAAGAATAAAAAGGAACTCAGCCGGCACCTCGGCTATATCCCGCAGGATCTGGCGATCCACGGCAGACTAAAGGCCTGGGAAAATGTCGAGCTTTTTACATCTCTTTACGGTATTAAGGGAAAAGAACTGAAAGAGAGGATCGATGAGTCGCTCGAGTATGTCGGGCTTCTGGATAGAAGAAATGATTATGCGAAGACATTCAGCGGAGGTATGAAGCGCCGTCTGAATATCGCGTGTGCGATCGGACATCACCCGGATCTTCTGATCTTCGATGAGCCGACAGTCGGTATCGACCCTCAGTCGAGAAACTTCATCCTGGAGCGGATCAAGAAGTCGAACAGGAACGGAGCAACGGTCATCTACACTTCCCACTATATGGAAGAAGTGGAAGCAATATGCACGAGAATCGCCATCATGGATAACGGCAAGATCATCGCGACCGGTACCTCCGAAGAACTGAAAAAACTAGTTGTCGAGGATACATCTTCCATCACGCTGGAGGAAGTCTTCCTGACACTTACGGGAAAGAAACTGAGGGATATTTGAGCCATGATCCGCTATTTGATGAAAAACAATGCAAAGCTCATGGGCAGGAACTGGGTGAACGTTCTTCTGTTCGCCATTTGCCCGGTGCTCGTATCTGCTGTCCTGATCAGTGCTTTTTCCTCTCTGATGGAAAACTATCAGGCACACGGAGAATTCCGCTGCGGATACTCGATCGAAGAAGGAAGTCCGTGGGAAGCTTCTGAAGAAGCGCTGAAGACCGCGGGACAGCAGGGAGACATTCTCTTTATCGAACTCGAAGGCGGAGAGCCGGAAGACCTGATCTCCGAGAATGACCTCGCGGGATTTGTGAAGTTCGAAGGTGAAAAATACACGATCTACCGCGTGTCGGCGCATCCGACACAGGGCGCGGCGATCGAGTACTTCATGTCGATCTTCTGTGATGAGATGATGAATGCCGGATCCGGCATGAAAGGGGATTACTCGTACGACGGCGTGAAACTGGCTGTCGAGTATCCGTCCTTCGTAAAGGCGGTCGACTCGACCGGATACTACGGCATCGTGTTCGTCCTCTACTATTCCTGGTGCGCGATCATGTGCGCGGCGGGTCTTCTGACAAGTGAGAAGCGATACGGTATCCGGAGAAGATACACAGTGTCGGCACTCGGTGAAACACAGATCTATCTGGGAAGGTTCCTCCCGCTGGCGGTCGTGGTCTTCCTGGGAACACTTGTGGCCGCGATGCTGAACGCTGTTTTCTTCGGAACGGACTGGGGTAATTTCCTGTATGTCGCGGTACTGTTCCTGATCATGACAGCAGCGGCATCCGCACTCGGACTGATGTTCCAGAGCATCACGGATAACATGATCATCACGGTCATCCTGACGTTCTCCCTGGTATGGACCATGGGATTCTTCGGCGGAAGCTTCGAGACCTACATGTTCTCAGATCACCCTGAGATCCTCAAGCAGATCTCGCCGATCTATCACTGCAACCGTGCGATGGTCGAACAGGCCGCTTCGGGCAGCAGCAGTTACTTCGGAAGCGCGCTTTTGTACTGTGCAGGCATCATCGTCATATGCTCGCTGATATCCATCGCGGCAAGTTCGATCAGAAGGAGGGGAAGAGCATGAGAACACTTATTAAATCCAGTCTCAAATTACTGTTTCGAAACAAGAGTTTCTGGTTCTTCCTCGTGATCGTTCCGATCCTCTCGACATTTGTTCTGCAGCAGCACCAGATGAATTCGATCTCGCTGTCGAAGCAGGCGGAAGGTACGGTAGCCGAACTGGGATCTGCAGATGAGAAGGTCGCGTACTATAGCGGGCAGGGTGCTTTTGTAGTCAAGGTCTACGACGCGTGCGGAAGTGATCTGTCTGAGTATATGCTGAAGAAGATCGCGAGCAGCGGTGCTTTTTCCGTCGTACGTGCCAAGGTGCCGGACATGGACAAGGCAGCATGCGATGAACACATCGATCATGATGGTGAGTTTGACAGAATGGGAGCGGCGCTCTACATTCCGAAGGATTTCGACCAGATGATGAGTGAAGGAAGAGAAGACCAGGCGCTGACCTGCTACGTTCTTTCCGAAGACGGACGCTTCGAGATGCTCGATTATTCTTTGCGAAAAGAACTCGCGTCGATCAAGTCCGCAGTCGCGGAGAAAGGTGTAACGGAAGCGGCAAACTACCTGAATGCCAGATTCGAAGCGATGCCGGAAAAACAGATCGTCAAGCTCTCAAGCGGATCTTCCAGATCGCTGACACAGGATCAGGAAAACAGAAAGACTGCGATCGGATACGCCATCGCGTTCATGACCCTCGGATATGTATTCTGCGGTGTCTTTATCGCGCACACGGTCATCAAGGATGAGCATGACAAGGTCCTTACTAGACTTCGTCTGACAGGTATGTCCTCATATACATATTTCACGTCGAAGTTTGTGATCAGCGCGATCGCGACGTTCCTGATGACGGTCGTCCTGGGAATCTTTTCACTGGTGATCGGTGCGGAGAAGTTTGGTATCGGCAGAGCAAAGTTCCTCCTGATGATGTTCCTTCTCGGCCTGATCTTCAGCTCCATCAGCCTCGTGATCGGTGTCATCCTGGGCGACGTGATGAACTCGAATATTGCAGCGTTCGCGCTCTTCTCAATGTCATCACTTCTGGCCGGAACTTTCTTCCCGCTGGACGGCACATCCAGCCACATCAAAGCCATCTCGTCGATGATGCCGCAGAAGTGGTTCCTGGACGCGACCGAAATGCTCTTTGTCGGTGACAGAAAAGCCTATCTGGTCCTCCTGGCAGTTACCTGTTCTTACCTGATCCTCGCGCTGAGTATAGGCGGTGTAGGAGTCAAGATCCGTAACGGTGAAGAGTAGACGGATCACTGTGCGATCAGAAAAGAAAAAGAAACTGAAGAGGGCGGGAAGAAATTCTTCCCGCCCTCTTCGCATATGGCAGATTTCGGAGATCGTTATTCTACATGATCGACAGTTCCGAAGAAGATCGGAAGACCGGTCTCTACGTCAACGATAGCGTAAGCGAAAGGACGGTCGCAACAAACCGATCTTTTTGCGACACCGGATCCGCCGGCATCATTATGTTCGACAGATACTCTGGTTGCGGCTGATGCTTTAGTACCCACGGCATCGACTTCGATCTTCGTCTTCTGGATTACTTTACTGATGTATAGTGTCTTGAGATTACTCATGTTCCCGAAGTTGGCTTTGTCTTCTTCAAATGCATCCGGCATGCCCATCTCCTTCAGGATCTCATTCAGGGAAACCTCGTACTCGCTCGTAAATTTCGGGAAGCAGTATTTAATTTCCTCATCATTGGAACTGTTCCAGAAAGACCAGTAATCTTGCGCTGTCATATTGGCGACGAATTCGTTGATATCGGCACTACGATTATCCGGAAGTATCGTCACGAAAGCATACTTCTTGCCCTTATAGAGTTTGTAGAATCCCTTAGCTTCATAGTTGCTCAGATAGGTGACATCATCTTCACCCCATAGCATGGTGACTTTTTGCATATCTTCGATTTCAAACGAATCAGACGAATAATGGCAAAAATAGTCTTCTTTGATATCGCCGCCTAAAAACTTCTCATCCCACTTTGCATCAAAAGCGATCGCATTGATCAGCATCATCACTTCAGTGGGATCCAGCCGATCGACCATTTGGGGGATCATGTCGTTTGTGTTATCTTTTACCCATGAATTGATCTGATCGACACCGCTGCCATTGAAAGGGATCCCATTGATCTGCGCACCGAAATTCTTCTCGACATACTTCAGATAGTTACTGTATACGGTGCTCTCGAAATCGCTATTGATCCATATGGAATTGCCGATCTTCAGCTGACTGCTCTCTATCTGATCCATACGGTCGGAGGCAAACACAAAAGCATCTTCTTTATTCACGCCCGGCATGAGAGTGCCGAGCATCTGGTCGAGGGTCTCTCCATCCGCACCGGCCGCGGTCATTTCCAGCGCGAAAAGCATGGAATCAGTGGAGACCATGAAATTACTGTCCCCTGCGTTTTCCGCACAGCGGTGGATCATCTCGAACACGAATTCGGAGTAGGCCTCTTTAAGCTCTTCTTTGCTGGCTTCTGTCTTCCCGTTTTTTACAGAAGCAAGTTCATAGATCGCATTTCCATTTCCTGCTTGATCGATTGTTGCAATATTCGATCTCGATTTTGTTTTCTTCGAACAACCGCTTCCCGTTGAGAGAAGAAAGGAGGAAATAAGTATACCTGCAAATAACTGTTTTAATCTCATGTCTGTCACCCCTTTTCTCAATTTACAGTATACTTTATTGCTTGCTATTTTACATGCTCGACAGTTCCGAAGAAGATCGGAAGTCCTGTCTCCAGATCCACGATCGCGTAGGCAAATGGACGGTCGCAGATCACCTTCTTTTTATCTATCACGGCATTGTGTTCCATGATTACACCGGTGGTGGCTGCTGCTCTGGTACCCATGGCATTAACTTCGATCTTTGTCTTATGGACCACATCACTGATGAAAAGAGGCTTAAGGTTACTCATGTTTCCGAAGTCTGCTCGGGATGCATCAAAAGCATCTTCCATGCCCATGTCTTTAAGAATGCCATTTAGCGAAGTTGTATATTCACTCGTGAATTCAGGGAATTGATATTCCACATCATCGCCGCTTTTGCTTTCCCAAAACGTCCAGTAATCTTCCTCCGTCATATTGGCAACGAATGAATTAATATCATAGGTTATGCCATCCTCTCCGTCAGCACGATCTGTTGTCATATTGCCATTGATAAAGTCATCGATATTGAATTCCTCAGCTTTGCCCGGCAGCATCACCATGAAAGCATACTTTCCGCCTTCGTAGGTTTTTAGGAATCCGGTAGCTTTATCGTTGTGAAGATAGGTAACATCATTTTCTCCGCAGAGATACTTACAGTCGTCTTGGTAACCATTCGCACGTTTGAAGCGCCCATCCACTACTTTTTCGGGTTCGAATGGTTTTTCCCACTTTGCATCAAATGAGAGTGCGTTGGCCAGAACCATCTGGTCATCTGATCCCAGCTCATCGACTAAAGCGGGGATCATTCCGTCTGTGTTCTCGTTTACCCAGGAATTGATTTTATTAACGCCGCTGTTATTGAAAGGGATCGCATCGATCCTTGCATCGAAATTGTTCTCGACATACTTCAGATAATTGCTGTAAAATGCGGGCTCTGAATTTTCATTGATCCAGACGGAGTTGGCGATCTTCAGCTGATTGCTTTTTATCTGATCCATACGGTCAGCCGCGAACAGGAGTGCATCTTCTTTATCCACTCCCGGCATGAGGGTGCCGAGCATCTGATCGAGTGTTTCTCCATCCGCGCCGGCAGCAGTCATTTCCATCGCGAAAAGCACTGAGTCAGTGGAGACCATAAAGTTCTCATCTCCTGATTTTTCCGCACAGCGGTTGACCATTTCGACGACAAACTCGGAATACGCTTTCTTAAGTTTCTCATCCTTTGTTTTTCCTTCGTAACTTTTGGAAGAGATCTGATCATAGAGCGCGTTCCCGTTACTTGCCTGGTCAAGTGTTGCAATCTGTGATTTAGTTTTTGTTTTTTTCGAACAGCCGGTTCCCATCGACAGAAGAATGGACGAGATCATTATTCCGGCAAATAGCTGTCTTGATTTCATGTACGTCACCCCTTTCCTTTCATACTATTTAGACGATTCATAAATGGAATATGTTGCACAATGTGCTATTATGATGAAGTAAGATTAAAAGGGCGCGGACAGGTGCTTTTGCTATAGGATCCGGTGCCCAATCCGAACCGGTGGGGAGAATCTTTTGGAACGTTTGAAGAGTCATTATTTTGTTCTGGTGCGCCTTTTCCTGATGGTCACCTTCGGCGCTTACGGATTCGTCGAAAGACCTGAAAATACGCAAGTTTCCGCTTGGGTGCTCCTTCTGGTGGCGATGTATCTCGCGTCGATGGCACTTTTCGAGATCGTTCCGAAGAAATGTAAGTTTATCTGTCTGGTCTTTTCTGCCGGATTCTTTGCTACGCTGATGGCGCTTGGTGAGACGGAGTTCATGCTCCTGGGATTTATCATTGTCTATGATCTCCTGTCGCTTTTTGAAGATCTTGAAGCGAGGATCTATCTGATTCCCGTTATAGGTTTTCTCTTGCCGGGACCGGTCAATATTGTGACCCGGCTGATCGCAGTATCGCTTACGGCGATCGTTTATCTTCAGCATAATTATGTCATCCGCTCCTACAGAAAGCAGATGCTCGAAGATACTATCACCGAGCAGAATCTGAAGCGGGATATGCAGCAGAAGGAATATGCGGCGAAGATGGAGCAGAGGAGAAGTATGATCATGGCGGAGAATCAGATCCTCGAGCAGCGCGCATCGCTGTCGCAGACACTCCACGATAAGCTCGGACATAACATCAATGGTTCGGTATACCAGCTCGAAGCTGCCAAGGTCCTGATGAAGAAAGATCCGGAGAAATCCGAGGCCATGATCCAGGCGGTCATCGACCAGCTCCGCGGAGGAATGGATGAGATCAGAGGGATCTTAAGAAAAGAACGTCCGGAGAAACGACAGCTCACGATGCTTCAGCTCTATAAGCTCTGCGAGGATTGTAATTCCAAGGGAGTTCAGACCGAGCTTGTGACCGAAGGAGAGACCTCGCAGATCCCGGATAAGATATGGGAAGTGATTCTGGATAATGCTTTTGAAGCGGTATCCAATTCCATGAAATACAGTAAGTGCAGCCGCATCGATATCCGGCTCGTCGTCATGGCGCAGCGGGTACGTGTCAGTATCGCGGACGATGGGATCGGCTGTTCGGAAATAAAGGACGGCATGGGCATCTCGGGCATGCGCCAGAGAGTCAGGGAATGTAACGGCACCATCTCGTTTGAAAGCACTGCGGGATTTACCGTGACGATGCTGCTGCCGCTGAAGGAGGACTAAACATGGAGAAAATAAAAGTCATTATTGCAGATGACAGTGATTTTGTAAGAGATGGCATGAAGATCATCCTCGATGTGGATGATGATTTTGAGGTTCTTGGCTGCGCAAGTAACGGGCGTGAGGCGATCGACATCGCCGAGAAGAATAAGCCGGATGTTTTCCTCATGGACATCCAGATGCCGGTCATGGATGGTATCGAAGCGACCAAAGAGATCGTGGAAAAGGACCTCGGAAAAGTCCTGATCCTGACGACTTTCGATGACGATGATCTCGTCCGGAAAGCACTGGGAAACGGCGCGAAGGGATACCTCATCAAGAACCATACTCCGGATCATCTCAAGCAGATGATCAAGTCCGTCTATAACGGAACGGGTGTCATGGAAGAAAACATTCTTGAGTCGATCAGCAGATCCGCAAATGCCTCCCCGGCAGGGAAGGGTTTCGATGAAACAGGCTACACCGAAAGAGAACTCGAGATCGTGCGCGCAGTTGCTGACGGACTGTCCAATAAAGAGATTGCAAGTAAGCTTTTCATCTCCGAGGGTACAGTGAAAAACTATATCACCTCGATCCTTGCCAAAGAAGGCCTGTCACACAGGACCGCGCTTGCGGTGTATTACATAACTGGGAAAAAATAACCGTTATGTTCCGGCCGGCATCTTGATCTCAATAGACAAGGTTCCGCCGAGAGCATTGGCAATCTTTTCCAGCGTGCCAACAGAGGGATTTGCAATTCCTCGTTCAATCTTGGAAATATCTGACTGATCGACGCCGGAAGAGGCGGCCAGTTCTTTCTGTGTAACTCCGGCGATCGCACGAGCGTATGCAACTGCACGCGCAGACGCTTCGTGAACGGACACTTTATGGATCTCTATCGTTCTTCCGCTTTGGTAGATGGTCTCGACTTCAATATCCAGATCCTCATTCCAAATGATTCCATATTCACCCATCAGTTCTCCGGATAAGAAGAGATCACGGTTTTGGAGCGCTTTCAACTGAGGGTACTTCGGGAAAAGAGCACTCATGTCAAAGTATTTGACGGTCCCGTCTTTAAATGCCACGATCAATGCCGTTCCTTCCAAAAACTTAACACTTAAAGCTTTGTGAAACATATAGTTTCCTCCTCATAAATCCAATATCATTCTAATGGCGGCAGCTTCCGATACTTTTCGGTTTCCCACATTTCAATGAGTTCCTGTCTGTATTTCTGAATAAACTCTTTTACCAGTGCCTGAGCCTTGGGAGGAAAGAATCCTTCAAGGAGTTCTCCTGTGCGAATATCGAATGGTGCATCAAAAGCTTGTGTGATGGCATGAATATGCGGGGGATTATGCTCTTTGTCCCTGAGATACATCACGATGATGATCCCGTAGAAACAACTGATTGTCGGCATATTCATTCTCCTTTTTGTTTAATTATAGGGGATAAAACCCATAAGGTCAATAACCCATATTTATGTTGAGAAATCTCTTGATTGAAGGTCTAATCTATTCATTCACTGCAGGAACATCCATGCAGTTCGTGTATAATAAAAGCAGCATTGAAATGAGGAGGCGGGGGTATGATCATTCACTGTGAAAACTGTATGACGGAATTTGATTCGCGTAAGGGTGCATGCCCCAGCTGCGGGCAACCGGTTCCCGACAGCCAGAAGGCCGAGGATAGAAAAGAACTCCTGAAAACGGTTGCGATGATCACTACAGTTTCAGTAATGGTCATTGTGTTCCTGGTGTTTAAACTGATTTGAAAGTGAGATAAATATGGGTATTGAAGATTTCTTAAGTTCAGGTAATCCGAGGCTCGATCAGCAGCTGAAGTTCACGGCGGAGATCGATAAGATGACGGAGGTGTATCGCCGCACGATGCTGATCAGCGGTGTCCGTCACGAGAACGATGCGGAGCACTCCTGGCATATTGCGGTTATGGCGCTGCTTTTCAAGGAGTATTGCGTCGAGGAGCCGAACGTCGAGCGTGCCATCAAGATGCTGGTCGTTCACGATCTCATCGAGATATATGCAGGTGATACTTTCGCATATGATGTAAAAGGAAACGAGAGCAAGGCCGCGCGTGAAGAGGCCGCTGCCGATAAGCTTTACTCGCAGCTTCCGCCGGAACAGGGTGCCGAGCTCCGTGCGCTCTGGGAGGAATTCGATGCGATGGAGACACCGGATGCGAAGTATGCCGCTTGTCTCGACCGCACACAGCCGCTTCTGCACAATACCCTGACCGAAGGTCACACCTGGCGTGACGGCGGCGCCGTAAGATCGCAGGTAGAAGCACGCGCACGTATCATCAAGGAATTCATGCCGGAAGTTCATGCATGGATCATGAAGAACCTCGACAGAGGTGTCGCGATGGGCTGGCTGAAAGAATAAGTGTAATTACTTTTCAGAGATCAGTTTAATAATGGAAAGATATATTTCCGCCGTGTTCTCGCGCCAGCGTGCGCAGGTGCGCCTGGCGGATTCTTCTGTTGGTGCGGTCCACTTCAAAGAAAAAGTAGTCGAACCCTTCTCCATGAGTCGGAGATCGATATCCCAGGTGCCCTCATCATTGACCGAGTAGTCGGCATACACGCTGCTGTCTTCTGTGGATTCACGGTTCCATGTCTTCGATGCGGAACTTAAGTAGGCGCGGATCCCGACAGGGACAGAGGGGAGAAGACGTGCGAGGATCTCGGTGCCTGAAGGTGTGATGTCACAGCTTAGGACAGTCTTTCCGGATGCATCCTTGCGAAGCTCGCCCTTTCTTTCTCCTTCGGTCATCAGACGCTGCTCGAGAAGCTCGGTCTTTGCCTGGGAAAAGAGGAAGTAATCCATATAGAGAGATTCCATGGCGCAGTCCATCAGCTGGGAAGACGGGATACCGCTCACTTTGGACAGGATGAACAGGATAATGATCTTGGCATTTGGCAGATCCGTATTGGCCATTGAGATTCTCCTAAGCAAAAAGATGTAGTTCATTATACGATATTTTCTTTCTCGAAAAAAGCACTGTTAACTTAACCGATTTCGATTTCATTTTTTCTTGATAAATGTCAGAAAGCGTTATTTTTTCAATGATTATTAGCTCAAATTGAACATATCTATAGCAATTTTGACAATTCAGGCATGGTTTTAATGCTATACTATACGCGGTGTGAGGACACCGAATCTGACATAAATGAGAATGAGGAGAACAATTTATGATTAGTCTTGATACTTCCAACATTATGCCTTTTATTGCTGAGGGCGAGATGGAGAAGATGCTGCCGCAGGTAGAAGTGGCACACAACATGATCCACAAGAAGACCGGCCCCGGCAGTGATTTCCTTGGCTGGGTAGAACTTCCCAGCAAGTACGATAAGAATGAATTTATCCGCATCCGTAAGGCTGCAGCTAAGATCAGAAAGGATTCCGATGTTCTTCTGGTTATCGGTATCGGTGGTTCCTACCTCGGTGCAAGAGCTGCGATCGAGCTTCTTTCCCACTCTTTTGCAAATGTTGCTCAGAAGAAGGTAAGAAAGGCTCCGATGGTACTGTTCTGCGGTAACTCCATCAGCGCTACATATCTTGCTGACCTGATGGATCTTCTCGAGGGTAAGAGAGTTTCCGTCAACATCATCTCCAAGTCCGGTACCACAACTGAGCCGGCAATCGCTTTCCGTATCATCCGTGCTTACATGGAAGAGAAGTACGGTAAGGAAGAGGCTCGTCAGAGAATCTACGCTACAACAGATAAGGCAAAGGGAGCCCTGAAGGGTCTTGCTACAAAGGAAGGCTACGAGACATTCGTAGTACCGGATGATGTCGGAGGACGTTTCTCCGTTCTGACCGCTGTAGGTCTTCTGCCGATCGCTGTTGCAGGTATCGATATCCGTCAGCTCATGACAGGTGCCCGTGATGCTTCCCGTGACTTCAAGAAGGTAGAGATGGAGAACGACTGCTACAAGTACGCTATCGCAAGAAACTGCCTGCTGCGCCGTGGTTACACCACAGAGGTCATGGTTAACTACGAGCCTTCTTTCCACTTCATGACAGAGTGGTGGAAGCAGCTCTACGGCGAGTCCGAAGGTAAGGACGGCAGAGGTATCTTCCCGGCCGGCGTAGATAACACAACAGACCTGCACTCCATGGGTCAGTACATCCAGGATGGTAAGAGAATGCTCTTCGAGACAGTTGTTGTGATCGATAAGGCACGCCGTTCCTTCACGATCCCGAACGATCCGGAGAACCTCGACGGCCTCAACTTCCTTTCTGGTATGGATATGAACGAAGTAAACCTCAAGGCTATGCAGGGTACTGTTCTTGCTCACGTTGACGGTAAGGTTCCGAACCTCATCATCCACGTTCCGGAACTGAACGAGTACTGGCTCGGCCAGCTGATCTACTTCTTCGAGAAGGCTTGCGGTATTTCCGGTTACCTCAATTCCGTAAATCCGTTCAACCAGCCTGGTGTTGAAGCCTACAAGAAGAACATGTTCGCTCTCCTTGGTAAGCCGGGTTATGAAGCCGAGAAAAAGGCACTGGAGAAGAGACTGAAGAATAAGTAATCTCTTCTTTCCGGAAAACGAATCGGATATGAAAAAGAGGACTGTCCCCGTAGGCCGGGCAGTCCTCTTTCTTTGCTCAGAATGTTTTCTGTTCTTATACTTTGAGCGTTTCCGCCTGTTTCGTATTTCCTGTTGTGCGGGAAAGAATCGTAAGGATCAGTTCGACTGCGCAGAACAGGGTGTACCCGAGAATGAGGAATTCGCCGCGGAAGCGAAATAGATCAAAAACATGCGACTCATAGGCACCAGAGGAATTTGTGGAATAGAGAAGATACATGAGACCTGTTCCGGCGATGCCGGTGATCGAGAGGATCAGATGTGTCTTTTGATACTTTTTAGGATCATCACGCCATTTAGCGAAAGCGGTGATGCCGAGAGCCAGAAGAAGAATCCCGTGAAAGAAGATCAAGCCGCATGATAGAAACAGAACCAGTGCTTCGGTGATCAGCTCGTGGTCTTTTCCAAAGCTTCCAAAGAACAGTTCGAGGATAGAGAGACCTCCGATAAGTCCGCAGAATGAAAATGCGTAAACAAACGCGATGATATTGGTGATTAAGTTTGCAATCTTGAATCCTTTCATGATAGAGACTCCTTTCGCGTGTATCGTAGCGCAAAGAGATAGTATTGGCAAGTTTTGCCAAAGAAGGGTATGAGGAGAAAAGACATGTCAGCTTTTTTGCTGTAAAATAGGAGAAATGATAAACAAAGGAAAGTGCATATCGCGAATGAAACAGTATCCGGTACCGCTAAGTAAATCTGACCTGATGTCGGTCGAAAGTCCCGCCAGATATGTCGGCGGTGAATTTAATGCCGTCATCAAAGAAGATATGATGGAAGAACTCGAAAAGACTGGGAAGACATCCTATGTCCGTTTCGCTTTCTGCTTTCCGGATATCTATGAGATCGGCATGAGCAACCTCGCTCTTCAGATCCTCTACCACGTGCTGAATGAAAGTGATTTTGTCGCATGTGAAAGGGCATTTTCCCCATGGTTTGATATGGATAAGATCCTTCGCGAGAAGAATATTCCGCTTTACTCCCAGGAGACGAAGACACCGCTTTGTGATTTTGATATCCTTGGATTTACGCTCGGATATGAGATGTGCTACACCAATGTTCTTCAGATGATGGATCTCGGGAAGATCCCGCTCCTTGCCAAAGACAGAGGCGAAGATGATCCGGTGATCTGCTGCGGCGGTCCGTGTGCGTATAACATCGAGCCGATGGCAGACTTCTTTGATATCGCCATGATGGGCGAAGGCGAAGAGATGATCCTCGAGCTATCTGAAAAAGTCCGCGAGTATAAACTATCGAAAAACACAGATCACCCGATGACGAGAGCCGAACTTCTCCGTAACTGCGACGCCATCGAGGGGATCTATGTTCCGTCCCTTTATGAAGTGTCCTATTTCTCTGATGATGCATCGGCAAAAGCAGCCGGTGCCCCGAAACGCGGAGCTCATATTGTTCCGGCGGATGACAGCATAAAGAAAGTGATTAAGAAGCGTATCATCAAAGACCTTGATACGTGCACATATCCGACCTCGCCGGTCGTTTCCAATCTGCGTGTCGTGCATGACCGTGGTTATCTGGAAGTATTCCGCGGCTGTATCCGCGGATGCCGTTTCTGTCAGGCGGGATTCATCTACCGGCCGGTAAGAGAAAAGTCGGTCGAAGTTCTCTGTGAACAGGGAAGACAGCTGGAGAAGAATACGGGGTTTGACGAGATGGGACTTCTGTCTCTGGCAACGTCCGACTACACGCAGTTCCCGGAACTTGCGGAGAATCTTCTTTCCACATTTGAAGGCCACCACACGAGCCTCTCGCTGCCATCCCTGCGTCTTGACTCGTTCTCCCTCGATCTGATGGAAAAGGTCCAGTCCACGAGAAAATCCGGACTTACCTTCGCGCCGGAAGCGGGAACCCAGCGCCTTCGTGACGTTATCAACAAAAACATAAAAGAAGAGGATATCTTCTCGGCGCTTCGTCTCGCTTTTATGGGCGGATGGAGCACCGTAAAGCTTTACTTCATGCTCGGCCTTCCGACAGAGACCGATGAGGATGTTCTGGGGATCGCCGACCTTGCCAAGCGTATCGAAAAGCTCTATTTCGATATCGGAAGAGAGACGGGACAGAAGATGCGCCGCCTTGATATCACTGTATCTACTTCGCTCTTTATTCCGAAGCCGTTTACACCGTTCCAGTGGGAGCCGCAGAACAGTAAGGAAGAACTCATCCGTAAACAAAGACTGCTGAAAGATAATCTGCGTTCCAGAAATATCCACTATGCCTGGCATGACTTTGATTCTTCCGTCTGGGAGGTCGTTCTTGCCAGAGGAGACAGACGGCTCGGCCCGGTACTTCTGGAAGGCTATCAGTCCGGATGTTTCTTCGATGCCTGGGACGATCATTTTAAACTTGATAAGTGGGTAGAAATACTGGAAAGCCATGGGCTTACGATCGAAGATTTTGCCAGAGAGTTTTCTGAAGAAGAGATTCTCCCATGGGATCATGTAAGTGTCGGTGTAAATAAGAAATTCCTGCTCTCCGAGCGCCACAAAGCGCATGCAGAAACGACCACTCCGTCCTGCCGGGAGCACTGCTCCGGCTGCGGTGCCGCGGCCTGGGGCGTCGGTGAGTGCTTCGCGAAAGAAGGTGATGCCTGATGCTGCAGAGTGAACGTGCAAAAATGATGACGATGCAGGAGCACCAGACGGCTTATGTCCAGCGCGCTTCTTTCAGTAGAGAGGGAGCGACCGTGTTCCTCGGTCACCTCGATCTGATGACATGCTTTGAAAGAGCAGCCCGGAGAGCGGAGCTTCCGATCCTTTATTCGCAGGGATATAACCCGCGTCCGATGATGGTCTTCGCACTGCCGCTGGGCGTTGGCATCGAGACAAGATGCGACTATCTGGACGTTTCCCTGAAGTGCCCGTACGATGCCGCTAAATTCACGGAAGAACTAAATGCATTTCTTCCCCACGGACTTCGCATCATAAGGTCCAAAGAGATTCCGGAACCGAAGGACAGCATCATGTCGATCGTGACGACTGCCTCCTACCGGTTCGAAGCGAAGGGGATCCGTTCTGCCATGGAAAAGGCACTTTCCGAAGAGACTCTGATCGTAACGAAAATGGCGAAAGGAAAGGAGAAGCAGACAGACATCCGGCCGCTGCTGATATCTCTTTCACAGGCCAGTGACGGAGATCCGGACAGCGTGGACTTCTATGCATTTGCAGGCTCCGAGAGAAACGTAAGGCCGGACCTGATACTCAGCAGTTTAAGTAAGTACTGCGGCATGGATCCGGATATTGCCGAGAACACGAGAGTGATCCGTACGGGTCTTTTTGCCGGAGAGTATCCGCGTATCACTCCGATCGATGAAGTCGAGGTGCGTCCGCTCTAGTAAAGCGGCAGGATTTTTCACCGGGAAACTACAGCGGACCCGAAAGGATGAAGCCTCGCGCTGCATTTGTATTTTCGAGCCGGTTCGTGTAAAATTACTACGTATGTCAATGGGGGTGGAAGAGATGGAACCGATTGAAAAAGATTTCGCGGAAAGCCTATTAAGTATTTTCGATAATGTTCTTCTGACCGAAGAAATGGCCCTGTCGAAGGGTTATTTTTCCGATCTTTCCATCGCCGAACTTCACACGATCAACGCGATCGGCCCCTATGAGGCCAGAACGATGACCGAGACGGCTAATATCCTCGGGATTACGATCGGCACACTGACTGTCGCTGTGGACCGTCTTGTAAAGAAGAAGTATGTCGAGCGCCAGCGCGATACGAAAGACCGCCGTATCGTCCGAATCTCTCTGACACGTCAGGGCAAGCTCGCTTACCGTATGCACTCCAAATTCCACAGAGTCCTTGCCAAGCGCATTTTTGACCCGCTTTCCGAAGACGAGAGAAAGATCCTGACAAAAACGATTGAAGAGATCGATGCCTTCGTCAAAGAGCAGTATAAGAAGTACAGCTCCGGCGAACAGTATAAGAAAATCGTCCGTGACGATACGGAGGTGTAAAGATGGCAGTTTCCAGGAAAAAGACATCTGATATGAATGAGAATGAAGAGAAGAATGCTTCTGCAAAAGCACTTTCCCGTGAAGTTGTTTTTGATACCCTGACGGATATGCTTTCCGAGCTTCTGGATATAAAGAAATCGGATTTTACCGAAGATACGATGATCTTTGAAGAACTGCCGCTTGACTCACTCCAGCTCTATGAGCTGGTCGTCGATCTTGAGGAAAGATTCGGCATTCAGATCTCGGACGAAGCAATCGAGAAGATCCAGAGCATCGGCGATGTCGTGGATATGGTCTACGAAGCAGGTAATAACTAAAAAGTAGCAGGGCTCCCCAATTGCAGTACATATTCATCGTGAATTCGAATATACATAAGAAACGCAAAAAGGCTCTGGAAAAAGCGATCGAGGCTCTTCCTTCCGATCTTAAGAATCACTCGAAGATCTTCTACACCGACCATCCGAATCATGCGGAAGAACTGGCGGTCACGAACTCCGAGAAGTATGGTTCGGAGTGTATCATCTTTGCCTGCGGCGGAGACGGTACCATCCATGAGATCGCCAATGCCCTGGCATTCCGTAATTCTCCGATGGCGGTCATTCCTCTGGGGACCGGAAATGATTTTGCAAGGACTCTGTATCCGAAGGAGATCTATAAGGATCCGCTTTCTATACTGAAAAAACTGGAGAGCCCGATGATCCGCTCCATCGACCTGTTCCGTATCGACAGTTATGACTTTATGGGGAATCATCTTCCGGCATGGAGCCGGTACAGCCTGAATGTCGCCTCTATGGGACTTGATACACTCGTCCAGGCCAAGGCAAAGAGAATGGTTGCGAAACATCCGAAGAGTTTCTTTTATAGGAAACATGCTTATTCTATCGCAGCAGTGTCCTGTCTTTTGAACGGATGGCGTTTCACGATGGATTACTCGATCGAGCTTGAAAGCGGTGAGATGATCGAGAAGAAAAATGTGAACTATTCTCTGGTCAGTATCTGTAACGGACGATACTACGGCAGCGGTTTCTGTCCGGCACCGGAGGCTTCTGTCGATGATGGNCGAGAAGAAAAATGTGAACTATTCTCTGGTCAGTATCTGTAACGGACGATACTACGGCAGCGGTTTCTGTCCGGCACCGGAGGCTTCTGTCGATGATGGAGTGCTCGATGTCTGTATCGCCGATCACATGTCCAGAGGAAAGGCTTTTTCCCAGCTGATGAAGTATAAAAAAGGAAAGCACATCGGTCAGAAGGGTTTTTCTTTCTATCGTTCCACAAGCGGCATCTTCACTTCGCTGAACAGTAATATGCAGATGCAGGGGAACTACGACGGCGAGGATTTCTTCGGACATAAAGTAAGATACGAGATCATTCCTTCAGCGATCCAGATGGCTTTCTTCACGGAATAGTGCTTTTCCCAAGGTATTCAAAAATGGTAAAAAGAAAGGCTCCATTAAGGAGCCTTATTTACTGCAGGTTAACGTCCTTTTTCTCCATATCTTTCATCCAGGTATGGATCGCATCCGTCATTTTATGGGCATCGCGATCGAACTCGGAGGGAAGCATCGGCTTCCCGAAATGGATCGTTATTCTTTTTCTTCTGTGATTTTTCTTGTCCCAGGTCTGCGGTCTCTTCATGTGACGGGACCATACCTGATAACCGCCTTCGATATATACGGGGAGAAGCGGTGCATCTGCCTTTACGGCGATGTATGCGGCACCATCTTTAAATTCGCCGAGATGGCCGTCAGATGTTCTGGTGCCCTCCGGGTGAACGAGGATGATGTTGCCGTTTTCGACTTCCTTCTTTGCTTTGATAAGGCCTCTTACCGGATTACCGAAACGATCGACTGCGATACCTCTTCCGACGTGCATCATGACGCGTCCGAGACGGCCGTAATTTGTCTCAAGATCAGAGGCAGCAAGAGCGCAGAATACCTTTCTGTGCTTTCTCGGAAGCATGCTCATGATCCACATGCCGTCCGCATAGGTCTGATGATTCGAGCAGATAACATACGGATGTTCTTTCGGTATATTCTCTTTTTCTCCGGGACGGAGCTTGACGAGAATGCGGGTGACCGCCATGGAAACGTGATACCAGAAGAACCCCGTAAATCCACGAGGTGTCGGGTATTTATTATTCAGTTCTTCGACAGAATGTGCCGATGCGGAAGCTCCGCTATCTTTCGACGCCATGACTTAAACTCCTAATACCATTCTCTTCGTTTGATATGCTAGCCTACATTAAATAGAATGTCAATTGATTTAACTATATATAATATGCTGTATTTTTGCCCGAAAAGCACTGAAAATAGAGCAAAAATCCCATGTGCAAAGAAAATACTTTGATTTTCAAAATATTTTCCTAAAAACATAGACGAGCAGAAAAGAAAGTGGTATCATCAATAAATGTGTACAGATGAAAAACGTGTGGACACGAGACCTTTTACCGCTACGGAGGACCTATGTCGAGCATAGTCGGAAAACCACTACA
>ONFC01000099.1:7098-15056 GCA_900317035.1 uncultured Eubacteriales bacterium | reverse complement strand
AATCTTCTGAAGGGTGCCAGCGGCAAAGGCGGCGGATATAAGCTTGTAAGAAAGCCCGAAGAATACAGCGTCGGCGAGATCCTGGAACTGATGGAAGGATCCATGAACTCCGTGGCATGTCTTTCCGACAAAAGCTTTGCCTGCCCGAGAAAAGAGTCCTGCCAGACACTTCCTCTATGGGAAGAATATGACAACATGGTACATGACTTCTTCTACGGAAAGAAGTTAAGTGATCTTTGCCATCAGAAAACCGTGAAAAAGAAATCCAAGTGATCTTTTCCAACTCCTTCCCCCGCAGGGCGATGAGTTTGAAAGAAGTAATAAGTAAAAGTAAGGAGCTGACCTGACCGGCCGGCTCCTTTGCTTTTTGCATTTTATGTCTAGATCGAAAAAGCGTCCAATCAGACATACGGCGTCACTTCGTTTTTATGTCTGAAAAGCACCTCTTCCGATTTAGACATATGAAAAAGCTCATTTTCTATGTCTGGAAAAGCACTTTTGAATTCCAGACATAAAAACTTTATCTCTTTTTATGTCTAGAATGAAGAAACACGGTTTCAGACATAAAAAACGTTTCTTTTTGTATGTCTGAAAAGCACTTTTCTCTTTTCAGACATAAAATCCTGAAAAAGAAATATGTCTGAATCACACTATCTGCAATTCAGACATAAACTGAGGCCGGATCGATGCACTTCACTTCAAAAAGAAGTGCAGAAGTCTCTCCTTATAATCCGGTGCGGTATCAAAAGCAGCATGCCCGTACCCGTCATACATATAGTATTCGAAGTCAGCCCGGTCACTTAACCTGGCAATTATCTCTTCGGATGCCTCCGGCCGGAGCACGGCATCATCCTTCGCGCCGAGAAGCAGTACCGGGCAACGAATCTCAACGAGGCGGTCTAAAACATCAAAACCATCCGTACCCTTTGCCTGGATCACGAAACGGGACAGATCCTCATCGCTTACGGTCTTCGACATCATCACGAAGACGTCCTTATATGCTGCAAACATTTCCGCAGGATACAGAGCCTGCCCAAAGGCAAGATAAAGCGCAGTTGCGTCTTTCTTCTCCGCGAGTTCCACCCATCCAGAAAGCTCGGAAAAACCTTCCACCTTTACAGATGCAGATGTTGATCCGAGTGCCAGTTTAGAAACCAGTTCCGGCGCTTCGATCGCGATCGTCATAGCGATCATACCGCCCTGGGATGCGCCGAAGAGGTAGATATCGGAAAGGCTGAGTGCCGAAAGTACAGAGACCGTGTCCGATGCCATATCAGAAATCGTATAGACCTCCGGCATGTCGAGCCTTCTATCCAGCACATAGATCGTGAAATCCGAAGTCATCGGAGCATATGCTTCTTCGATGGCATGCGCGGACTTCATCACGCTGATCACACTCAGGCCGGGAAGAATGACCATGCTCTTCTCTCCCTGCCCGAACTTGAAGTACTCCATCTCGCAGGAATCCGTTTTAATTCTCTCGATTTTACTCATATCAGAAGTTATGCCCGTCCCATCCCCAGTCACGTACCGGATGATAGGTAACATAGACGCCATCGCTCGCGATGCCGAATTTCTCCTGAAGCATCTTGCAGATCTCTCTGGTCATCCGATCGTACTGATCCGGTCCTGCATTACCGAGCAGGCTGACAGAAACATATGCGCCTGCGTCAAGCTTCATTCCGCCGAACCACAGATCCGCATTATCCTCGATCCCGACCATCAGATAGGTCTCTGTCTTATTCAGGCAGGATATCAGTTTTCCAAATTCACTCTTGAGGTCTTCCTTCTGCTCGGAAGAAAGGGAAATTGTTAGTTTTGCATCGATATATGGCATGGCAAAAGCACTCCTTCGTTTTTTGTTTTATTATACCATTACACTTCTTCTCTTTTATACAGGCTCTCTGTCAGATCATCTCGGGCCACCAGTGCCCAGAAGCCCTTTCCGTCATAGATCTCCACCAGATCCGAATCCGGTTCGATCTTTATGTAATTGACCATCCTGGAAAACCCGAACATCTTCTCTTCTCCGTCCTTTATATACCAGCCTTCTGCTTTTTCACGGACAACACTTGTCACATGAACGACATCACATTTCAGGTCCTTCGGAAGAAGAATATGCAGGTGCTTGGAATAGTGAGTATTTCTGTATTTCGCATCGTACCAGTCATCGATCCTGATATATAAAAAGATCAGGACGATGCAGGCAAATACCATCGACATTGCCATAAGAAAACCTGCGATATGCGGGTGCACCTTCACAAGTCCGGAAACAGCGATAAGCGCAAAGGCAAAGGGACAGAAAAGCAGAGGCAGAAATGACAGGGCCAGCATCGGTTTACCGAGCTTGAGCATATACGGATCGAACATCACGAATTCCGGATGCGAAAGAAGTATATTCCGTTCTTCCGAGGTAACCTGTCTCGCCATTTTCTATTCCCCCATTCCCTATAAAAAGCATAGCACAAACATCGATAATGTGCTATTATAGTCGGCGGAAGCTTAGCTCAGCGGGAGAGCATTCCCTTCACAGGGGAGGGGTCATGGGTTCGAACCCCATAGTTTCCACCAGTTAATAGATCCTGAAAGCATGGGAACAGAATGCTTTCAGGATTTTTCTTTTGTCCCTTGACATTTTATATTGTATCAAATATAATGTTATCAAACACTTATTATAGGAGATAACTATATGCCGTCTGATTCAGCATTCGACATCCAGGAATATATGACCCGGGGCGTGGAGCGTGTTGTGAAAGACGCTCTGCGGGCAACACTCAAAGACCCCAAGGGCAGTGCTTTTATGGCAGGATTTGCCATGGCTTCCAAAGCCGCATCGAAAAAGCGCCGCGAGGCGGAAAAGAAAGGCGAGCACATCCCTCCTTTCCTCATCACCAGCATCACCTCGAACTGTAACCTGCACTGTGCCGGCTGCTATTCCCGCGCCAATCATGCGACGACCGACTGTGCACCGCAGGATCAGCTGACATGTGATCAGTGGAAAAAGATCTTCGAAGAAGCAGACGACCTGGGCATCAGCTTTATCCTGCTTGCAGGCGGAGAACCGATGCTCCGAAAAGACGTGATCGAAGCCGCCGGATCGGTCAAAAACATCCTTTTTCCGATCTTTACCAACGGTGTGCTTCTCAATGAGAGCTATCTCACGCTTCTGAAGAAAAACAGAAACCTCATCCCGATCATCAGTATTGAGGGCGGAAAAGAGTCCACCGACAGCCGACGTGGTCCGGGGATCTATGACCGGATCATGAAGAGCATGGATGATCTTTCCAAAGAGAACCTGATCTTCGGCTGTTCCGTGACCGTGACCACCGAGAACCTTTCCGATGTCACTTCCGAAGAGTTCATCTCTTCTCTTTCCGAAAAAGGCTGCAAAGCCGTGATCTATGTCGAGTATGTTCCTGTCACGGAAGAGAGCCGGAACCTGGCGATCGGCGATAAAGAAAGAGAGATCTTCTCCTCTGCCCTCTCTGATCTTCGGAAAAACCATGAGGAGATCGTATTCGTATCTTTCCCGGGAGATGAGAAATCCTCCGGCGGATGTATCGCAGCAGGCAGAGGCTTCTTCCACATCAACTCCCACGGAGGCGCCGAGCCCTGCCCGTTTTCACCTTATTCCGACATCAATGTCAGAGATACCTCTTTGAAAGAAGCGATCTCTTCCCCTCTCTTTATGGCGCTTCAGAATCAGAATGTTCTGGCCGGCGATCACGTCGGCGGATGCGTATTATTCGAGAAAAAGGATCAGGTCGAGGCACTGATGCGCCGGTAATCAGCCAAGCGCCACATCGAGCGCCATCATCACGGTAAATCCGAAAGAGAACATGAGCACGCCTATATTCGAGTGTTCTCCGGAGCTCATCTCGGGGATCAGTTCCTCGACAACGACATAGAGCATTGCGCCGGCGGCAAAGGAAAGAAGATACGGCATTGCAGGCACGAGAAATCCCGCCGCCAGGATCGTCAGAAGAGCTCCGACCGGTTCGACCGCACCGGATCCCATGCCAAGAAGAAACGCCTTGCTCTTGCTTTGTCCCTGCGCATGCAGCGGCATCGAGATGATCGCGCCTTCCGGAAAATTTTGTATCGCGATACCGATCGACAGCGCCAGCGCTCCGCTTAAGGTCATCGCGCTGTTATCTGAAAGAAAACCGGCATAGACGACACCTACCGCCATGCCTTCCGGAATGTTATGAAGCGTCACTGCAAGGACCATCATCGTGGTCTTGGCAAGCTTGCTTTTCGGACCTTCCGCTTCCTCTGTATTCATATGAAGGTGTGGAATAACATGATCCAGAAGCAGAAGGAAAAGCACTCCCGCCCAGAATCCGATCGCGGCCGGCACGAATGCAAACCGCCCCTTACCTGCCTCCTGTTCCATCGCCGGGATCAGAAGGCTCCAGATCGAAGCCGCCACCATAACGCCGGCAGCAAAACCTGTCAGCGCTCTTTGCACCGGAACGCTGAGTTCTTTTTTCATAAAGAACACACAAGCGGCGCCAAGTGCCGTACCTAGAAACGGGATCATCAACCCGATAAAAATATCCATGTAAACGCCTCTTTATCTGATCCGGTCAGAGCTTTTGGTTAAAGCCGGTCTTATCATCACTTCTATACCCGGCTTTTCGGTAGAAATTCAGTGTAGACTCTTTCTTCGAGCCGGTCATCAGCATGATCTTATAGCAGTTTTCAGAGATCGCGATCTCTTTTGCCTTCGCCAGGCATTCGCTTGCATATCCTTTGCAGCGGTAGTCCTCGTGCGTCACCACATATTCCACCAGTGCGAAAGGACGCACATTATGTGTCAGATTCGGGATAATGATACAGCAGCACGAGGACACGATCTTCCCGTCGATCTCACAGACGATGACGTGGTAATTCTTATCGTCCATGATCTTATCCCAGGTCTCAAAGAGGTGATCGTCATGCTCCGGAATACTTTCCTCATGCAGATAAAGATATAGTTCCAGCATCTGCTCGAGATCTTCTTTTCGCGCCTCACGGATCATATGGCTACCTCGTTTCGTACGGATATCTGTACTACTATTATCCAACTTCCCGAAGCATTCGTAAAGCGGCCGGCACAATCCCGATCGAAAAGAAAAGACTGAGCTTTTACGCCGTATATTGCGCGATACGTCCCTTCTCGAAAAGCAATAGTGTCACTGCACTTTTTCATGTGGATTTTCAGAACGTCATCTTTGCATGGCGCAGCGTCGCATAGCGGTAATCGCCTTCATCATAGGTATCAAAGACTCCGATCACGGTACATTCCCCGTTTATTTCAGGGAAACCATCGGGATAGTTTCCCGGCTCATCGAGCTCAAATTCGATCCCCTGCGCGCAGCACTGTGTCGCATCCTGGATCACGCAGGCATAGTAACGCACGCCTGTTGCTTCATCATACGCGGTCTGAAACTGCCCACGCATTTTTACCACTTTCCCACGGTATCTGTCCGGATTGCTCACCATATCGAATACGGTCGCATACACCGCCCCGGATGAAAGAACAGTAAGATCCACTTCCACACCCTCGTCATTCTTCGTAAATTCGGGTATCGGCAATTCTTCCGAAGGGAGTGAGGATTGCGTAGTATATGCCGGAAGAGATGTAAAATCCAGTACGATCTCGTCCGATGGTTCCGCCGAAGATACTGATGTCTGATCATTTAACCCGGATTGAAGAATGTCATTTACGCCGGTCTGTGAACTGGATGCATGACCTCCATTGACGACAGCCTGTTTCTTTGCACAGGAAACCTGAGAAAGCAGAAGGCTCCCCAGTACAGCAAACAGCATAAGATCCTGTAATTTTGTTTTCTTCATGCGTGAACTCCTCCTCTTATCTTTCCGATCAGGAAACAAACCAGAAAACCGGCAACATCGACGGTTACGATCGTTGAACCAACCGGGGTGGAATATAAAAGTGAAATAATAAGACCTGTCAGAGTACAGATCAGAGACAGAACGGCAGCAAATATAGTAACAGAGCGGAAGCTCCGGAATAATCTCATGGATGACAGTGCCGGGAAGATCACCAGCGCGGAGATCAGAAGTGATCCGACAAGATTCATCGCAAGGACGATGATCACTGCGATCATGACCGCGATCAGGAAGTGGTAAAGATCCACTTTCATGCCGATCGCACGTGAAAACTGTTCATCAAAGGTCACACAGAATATCTTGTTATAGAAGAACAGGAATCCGATAAAAACCAGGATCGAAAGGATCACGCAGAGCCATACTTCTTCCACCGTCAGCGTGAGTATCGAGGTGGATCCGAAAAGCGTGGTACACACATCTCCGGAAAGATTTGACGAAGCGGAGAATATATTCATCAGAAGATATCCGAATGCCAGTGCTCCGACGGAAATCATGGCGATCAGTGCATCTCCCTTTATCTTCGCATTCTGGCCCGTGCGAAGGAGTAGTATCGCGCAAATGATCGTCACCGGAAGGATCAGGAACATCTCGTTCGTTAGTCCGACGACCGCAGCGACACTCATCGCACCAAAAGCCACATGTGACAGTCCGTCACCGATATAGGAATAACGTTTCAGGACCAGTGTCACGCCGAGGAGCGCTGAGCAAAAAGCGATCAGGACGCTCACGATAATTGCTCTCTGAACGAAAGGCACCTGAAGATACATCCACAGTTTATCCATCATAGCCCGCCTCCTTTAGAAAAGCACTTCCAAGGTCACTTCTTCTGTACTCGTTATTCGTTGCAAAAAGCACTGTTGCGCCGACATGCAGAATATGCGTCGCATATCGGAGTGCCGCAGCGATATCATGCGAGATCATGATCACCGTGAGTCCCTGCTCATGCAGTTCATCTATAAGTGCATACATCTCACTGGTAACTTTCGGATCCAGTCCCGAGACCGGCTCATCAAGAAGAAGCAGCTTACCGGACGCACAGAGTGCTCTGGCAAGAAGGACTCTCTGCTGCTGTCCGCCGGACAGTTCGCGGTAGCACTTTCTTCCAAGGTCTGTAATATGCATCTTCTTCATCGCTTCCGCGGCTCTATTTTTCTCTTCTTTCGTATAGAAAGGCCGAAGCCCGGCACGTCCCTGGCACCCCGACAGAACCACCTCTGCCACGGATGCAGGGAAATCGCGCTGGACAAGAGTCTGCTGCGGAAGATAACCGATCTCATTGGCTTTCAGACCATCTCCCATAATAACTTGTCCGGAGATCGGAGATTGCAGATGAAGAATCGTACGGATCAGAGTAGATTTCCCCGATCCGTTCTCTCCGACGATACATAGATAGTCTCCTCTTTGGACTTGAAAATTCAATGGTTTCAGGATCGCCTTTGACTCATATCCCAATACCAGATCCTTGATGGTCAGAAGTGCCATTTGTATTCCTCCGTTTAGGCTCCTAATGCCTCTTTTAAAACAGTCAGATTGGATTTCATTACTGACAGATAGGTCTTTCCGTTCTTCAGGTCTTCACTGGTCGTGGACTGCAGGGAATCCATCGTGAGGATCTTTTTTCCTGATCCGGAAGTATTCTCCAGGACCGTATCCGCGATCTTGTGGGTCGCGCCTTCGATCGTCAGCACTGCCGGGAGATCCAGCTCATCGACTTTTTTTGAAAGGAAAACGACCGTCTCGAAGCTTGCTTCACTCTCTGCAGAACAACCGGTAAACGCAGCATAGTAGGTAAGGCCGTAATCGTCCGCCATATATCGGAACGGGAAACGGTCCGCAAATAGGATCGTCTTACAGGACGCCTTTTCCACCGCAGCTTTATACTCTTCATCCAGTGCTTTGAGCTCGGAAATATATGCATCCAGATTCTTCTTATAACTATCTTTGTGATCCGGATTCAGTTTCTCAAGTTCGGATTCGATCTTCGTGCAGATCACTTGCGCGTGACGGAGCGAAAGCCATACATGCTCATCGTATTCCGGCTCCTCATGCTCGTGCTCGTG
>ONFC01000099.1:0-7070 GCA_900317035.1 uncultured Eubacteriales bacterium | reverse complement strand
TGTTCGTGTTCGTGCTCATGATCATGTTCGTGTTCCATGCCCTCGACCACTTCTTCTTCCTTGACGCTGTCACCAAGCACATCGAGAAGGTCGATCACGACCATGTCCTTGTTAGTTGCCTGCTTCAGGACATCATCGACCCACTCATCCGACTCACCGCCGACGTACACGAACATGTCACATGTCGTGATCTTGAGTATATCTTCCGCTGTCGGCTGATACGAGTGAAGGTCCACGCCATTATCCAGAAGCATCGTAACATCCGCATCGTCCTTTTTGTCTCCGAGGATCGACATGACCCAGTCATACTCCGGGAAGATCGTCGTCACGACAGATAATTTTTTTGAATCATTCTTCTTATTATTCTTACATGCGCTAAAGCTCACTGCAGTCGCTGCTGCAGCAAGTACGCTGATAATCTTCTTATTCATTTTTTCCTCCGCGAATTGAAATATAGATAATATCTGATCGCGGATAGATCAATTATTCAGCTGGATCTTTCTGGAAACCGGAGTCGGGCGCACCTGCACCCATACGGAAAGGGTAATGATCGCAAACAGTACAGACAGTCCGATTACTGACAAACCGGAATGACAGCATACTTCTTTCATACCGGAGAGGACTTTCTCACACTGCGCCATGATCTCGCAGATCGGGCAGTGTTCCTCTTCACATTCATGATCCATCTCTGCATACAGGAATAATCCGGAGAACAGGAGCGAAAAGGCAATAAGCAGCCCGAGTAAAACGGAAGCCGATCGCAGAAGTATCGAAGTCTTCTTTTGCCCTTTCTCCATCGTAAAATCTCCTTATCGTATGCAAAAAACGAAGCGCACAATTGCGAATCATTCGCAATTATACGCTTCGGAATATATACTGTCAAACCTGATTTCAGATCTTACATCTGTCACTCCTGAGTATTCTTCAGACTCTCCACCATCTCCACCTTTTTCACCTTAGATGACAGTAGGAACATGGATATCACATAGGAGGCAAGTGTGATCCCCACGCAGATCAGTATCGACTTTGGTGTGACATAGTTCTCGATAAAAGAGTTATACTTCGCCGTCTGCGATTCAAAGTTTAACCTGTTCAGGACTGTGCCCAGCCAGATCCCAAGTGCGATACCGATCGGAAGAAGCAGGTGATATATGTAGGTCACGATCCGGTTGATCTCCCCGTCCCTATAGCCCAGCACCTTCAGCATCGAGATCACCGAAGTACTCTCATTAAGAAGGATATTGACCATCAGGTATGTCGTGATGACCGAGATAATGACGGCGATCACCGTGATCGGCATCAGAAGGTCCTTCATGCCCTGATTGATCGTCTTATCCAGCGCTTCCGAAAGTGAAGATTTACTTACTTCACGAAGAAGTTCCGAATCTCTGTACGGCAGTTTCTCCTTGCTCATGACCAGCGTATAGGCATCCTCCGGCATGGAAAGGAGCTTATTGACCGATGATCGTGATGCGACCATCAGCGACTGGGAACCATTCACGAAGATCCCGTCTACATGGATCGAATACTCATTCAGATCGGAGACATTCCGTATTGTAATGGTATCTCCGGCTTTGACGTGATATGCGTAGGCACTCATCTCGGAGATATAGAACTTATCCTCAGCAAGGGGGAACTCATTTCCATCCGGATCTTGGACCCGGATCATCGAAGTATCGTCGATCCCCATCAGAGTGATCAGGTCAGGATTGTCTTTGACCTCGAAAGAGGCTGCCATCACTGCCGATCCCTTCTCCGGCGTTCCGGTCTTCACAGAGGAAAGGAAGTATTCGTATTCAAAGTCACCGGTCTCTTTCACGCTCGTATCGACATATCGCTGGATCGAGTCCACGCATGCGAAAGTAAATGCCACCAGTGTTCCGCCCAGCGCGATACCCGCGATGACCAGAAGAGTTCTGGGAAGATGGCCGAATACGGCGCGAAGCTTATATTTCGTCCGGAAGCTCATCTTTGCTTTACGAAGTCCCATCCTCTTCTTTTTATTCTTCGCAAGACCCTTGATCATGTCGATCGCCGACCCGCGCATATTGATAAGCGCCGTAATAAAGACTGCGATCACATAGCATACCGTCGGGAGAATAAGCGCCACCAGAGAGGACTTCCAGGTGATGTGTGTCACCTTATAGAAGACTTCCATCTTATCTTCGATCAGCATATCCGAAAGAGGAGTAAGCGCCGGTATCGCCAGCAGGATACCGAGAAGTCCACCCAGGATCCCCGGAATCGCACCAAGAACGCTATAGTGCAGAGCGAGTTCATAGCGCTTATACCCGAGCGCATGAAGGACACCGATCATCTTTCTCTCATTTCGGATCTTACGTCCAAGCACGACTGCGATCAGAAGGACCATGAATACCATCGTTGTCGGCAGGATGATCTGTACCGTATAGCTTAATTCATCGAACTGATCTTTCGGGCTCTGGATACGGGAGTTGTTACCGACATCCACATAGGACAGCGTCCCGTACGACTCGTTAAGTGCTTTTCGAAAAGCACTTACATCCGTACCTTCTTCGTATCTTACGGCATAGACAGTCGCCATATCTGCTTTTTCGTATGCAGAAAAAGCACTGTCCTTCACCACGCCGACTCCGAAACGGTCACTGTCGGAAAATGTATCCGTGATGTTCTTCAGGCAGAACAGATAGTCGGTACGGATGACTTCACCACAGATGTGGTACGTCCTGCCGGAGAGAGTAATGCTATCGCCGATAGAAAGGCCCTGCCGCTCCATAAAAAGCCCGTTGAGAAGGATATCCGTATCCGATTCAACATCTCTTCCCTCCTGGACACGATACAGATTGATCTCTGAAGATGGCGCAAAGATACGGACCTCCGCCTCTGTGTCCTGCATCTTAAGATCGATATAAGGCTGCTTTTCGATCGTGACGTGATGCTGCTCCTCTAAGGCTTTTTCATCGTCGAGCGGGCGAAGCGTCATGAACTCCGCATCCTCGAGATGCGCTTCATCCAGAAGCTCCGTAAAGCTTTCCTGCTGTACGCCATACGAGGAATCAAAGGCGACATGCAGGCAGGAAACCAGTGCTGTCAGGATCGTGATGCTTAAGAAAAAAGACAGATTGCTCCGGAAATTCCGGATATATCGTTTATTCAGTACCATAGTCCGTCACCTCAGATCTGAAGTTCCGATACCGGAAGTTTCCTGCTATTCATGCTGTTTTCGACGATTTTACCGTCGTGGATACGGATGATCCGGTCTGCCATCCCGGAGATACCTTCGTTATGGGTGATGATCACGATCGTCGTTTTATATTCCCGGTTGATCTTCTCGAGCATCGTCAGCACATCCCTGGATGATTTTGAGTCCAGGGCGCCGGTCAGCTCATCGCACAGGAGGATCTGCGGGTTTTTTACCAGTGCACGGGCGATCGCACAGCGCTGCTGCTGTCCGCCGGACAGTTCCCTGGGAAACTTATGCTTATGTTTGGTAAGATTCAGTGTTTCCAGAAGCTCGTCGATAGAAAGCGGATCCTTTGAAATATCCGCCACGACTTCCACATTCTCGCGGACCGTCAGATCCGGGATCAGGTTATAGGATTGAAAAACAAATCCTACATGCTTTCTTCTATACTCGGAAAGCCCGCTCTTTCCCTGAGAAGTGAGTTCCGTTTCTCCGATACGGATCAACCCCGAATCCGGAGAATCGATTCCTCCGAGCATATTCAGAAGGGTGGATTTTCCGGACCCGGAAGGTCCTAAGATCACCGTGATCTCTCCTTTTTCCGCGGTAAAGTCCACCCCGTCCATGGCTCGGATCAGGCTCTCACCGCTGCCATATTGCTTCACTGCATTTTTCACTTCAATAAACATCTTCTTTCTCCTTTTTCCTATTTTTGGCCGCAGGAAACTTCACCCCTGTTTCCGCAAGGGCTCTCATTTCACTGAATGTCCATTCCTTCTTATGTATGTAACCGGCGATATTCGGTCGGTGTCACGCCATATGTCTTCTTAAACAACGCACAGACTTTACTTGGATTGCTGTATCCTGCTTCTTCTGCCAGATCCGCGATGTTCTTCCTCGTTTTCCGAAGGTCTTCTTCCGCCTTTTGCAGCCGGACATTCTGAAGGAATGTATAGATCGGAACACCATACACTTTCCGGAAATACATCTTCAGCGCCGGTGCCGTACAGTGGAGTTCTTCTGCCAGTTCTTCCGCCGTCAGATGTATGCTCGGATCCTGTAAGATCCGCTTTTTCGCATCTTCTGCGATCTTTCTCTGACCGGAAGTGGTATATTCACTTTTCCGGAGCGGTTCGACATCTTCGTGAAGAAGAAGATATAGAAGCCTTGTGCTCTGCATTCTCGCCCGCGGAAGATCCAAAGACCGGTCCTCGATCCCCTTTGCCAGATCCTCCACGATCAGGCGGAATTCCTGCGATGCATTTCCCACGAAGCATTCTTTATCTTTTTCGATCAGTTTCATACAGGCTTCTTTCGTGATGCCATAGTAAGAAAGCGTAGTCCGGTCACTGTCGCTCATGAGCTCGAAGTTAAAATACAGACCGAATCCCTGATAGTATTCTTTCCGGAACGTCAGCATGACCTGGGGATCGTTCTCATCGAATCCGATCATCCCTTTATCCAGATAGGCATACTTTCCTTTCCCTCTCATGAACACTTCGACGCGCCCGTCCATGCAATAATTCAGTTTAAAGAAACGGAGCCTGTCCGTAAGAACTGGATGCCGGCCATCTATATGTGCACCAAATTCAAGTTCTCTCGGGATCGTGTAGTAGAAGATCCCCATACCTTCGAATGGCATCACCACATATGCATCGACCGGTTTGTCATCACGGGGCGAAGCTTTTAATTCCATCTTAGTAATCCATTCAGAAGCACGCGAAAAATGCACTACATCATCCAATGGCACCGGGGAAACTTTTTTGACCAGATCTTCAAACATCTTCTGCTCCTTACGTCTTTATGATCGCATTGTAGCATAGAAGTTAGCAGATGTTTACTCCATTTGAACAAAAATAATCCAAATGATATCACAATAATGTACAGATCCATGCAAGGATCGCACAAGCAGGGAAAAAGCAGATCACATCAAATGCCTTTAGCAGAATTCATCCATCAACGGAAAACGAGAAGCATAATGACTGCAAACCCGATCACAAAGGTAAATGCACCACTGTCATTATCCTTTTTACTGATCATGACAGGGATCTCTTCAATAATAGAATAGATCATAGCGCCGCCGGCCACTGCCATGATATACGGAAGCGTATCCGGAAACAGCGTAACGATCACCAGTATAAATACAGCGATGAGAGGGATAGACACTCCGGATACCACACCCATAAAGAATGCTCTTCCTTTTCCGATACCTTTCTCCATGATCGGTAGTGATACGAACAGCGCTTCCGGGAAGTTCTGAACGGCGATAGCAATCGCCAGAAATAGCGGAGTAGAATCCGGAATCCATGAGGTCTGCATAAAATGTGCGGCGAAAATCGCTCCCAGTGCGATGCCTTCCGGTACATGATGGATAAGTTCCGCCAGCATCATTTTTGTTTCGGAGCGGAGGCTGCTCTTCGGTCCCTCCGTGATGTTTACGTACGCATGCATATGAGGGACCAGGCTATCCAGTAGAAATTGCACGGCAACCCCTCCACAGAAGCACGGAAACAGAGGGCTCATCCCAAGGATCGTCATACCGTCAAATCCACCGGCAGCAGGTTCGAGCATCGCCCACACGGAAATGGAAAACATGATTCCGCAGCTTGCTCCGGCCATGGCGACTCTGAATTTCTCAGAAAGTTTCCACCTTCTCGCATACACAAATGCCGCACCCAGGACTGTTCCCAGAAGCGGGATCAGCATGCCGAAGATCGTATCTGAATCCTTCATCGCACCGGATGTATCCAGTGCTTCGATAAGTGTCTTAATGCCGATAAAAATGAGGATCGTTCCGCCTGCGACTTCCGCGCCTGATTTGTAGCGAATTCCGAATACACTGCCGATCCTGACTCCAACAAAAGAAATGATAAATGTGATAATGGCGATGACGATCACAGCAAACAGCACATTCTGTAGCGGGCCCATATCGAGGACCGAAACAGGGACCGCGACAAACGTGATGCCTACTGCCAGTGCGTCTATGCTTGTGGCCACGGCCATCATGAACATAGTCTTTATGTCAAAACCTTCTTTTTCCTCTTCTTCCTCGGAAAAAGCTTCGCGGATCATATTAAATCCGATCAGTGAAAGAAGTACGAACGCCACCCATGGCGCAACTATATTGATCCATTTTTCAAAACGGGAACCGATGATATTGCCGATGAAAGGCATGATGCCCTGAAAAGCACCAAACCAGACACCGCAGATCAGGCACTCTTTGACAGTTATTTTTTTCGAAGACAGACCCTTGCATACAGACACGGCGAAAGCATCCATCGCCAAGCCTACCGATAAAAGAAGCAGTTCAAAAATGCCCATTATTTTCTCCCCTGACAAAAAACCCAAGTACAGCCTTCACTATACTCGGGTATCAATTCATTATATAGACCTCACGTATAGCACCTCTATACATGAGTCTCGCAATTTAAAGCAAGCCAGGCCAAAGACCAGTATGTTGACTTGCTACGATGATCGCTTGCTACTCCCCCATGGAATGTATTGAATAAGGTAACATGAATATTTTTCCCAGTCAATACCAAATGCCATGAGGGAATCCGGACATGGCACTTCATACGGCCTTATCCGGTCACACGGCCGTTCTTAATGTGGATCACCTCATCACAGCACAGTGCCAAAAGCTCCGGATCATGTGTGCTTACCAGGATCGTACTTCCCGTTTTTGCCAGATTTTGAAGCATATCGCCAACCTGCTTCATATGGGCATAATCCAGGCCGGATGTCGGCTCATCGAACAAAAGGATCTTTGCGCCGGCCGCGATCGCGGAGGCAATGGCGACCCTCTGCTTTTGTCCACCGGACAAGGCCATCGGGTGTTTCTCCTTAAAAGGAAGAAGTCCCAGCGGGTCAAGGATCTCATCACAGCGCTTCTCATCTTCTTTTTCCA
>ONFC01000086.1:4907-13711 GCA_900317035.1 uncultured Eubacteriales bacterium | reverse complement strand
TTCAGGCTCTGCTTGAAAAGTATAAGAAGTAAGATCTTTCAAAACTTATGAAATGGGTTTAAGGAATCAAGGAGGAAAATCACATGAAGAAGGAATCATTTATCAGTTTGCTGTTAAGCTGTCTTCTGGCGACAACAATGCTTTTTGCAGGATGCGGCAGCAAGAGCAAATCTTCCGGAGGATTTAATGTAATCATTTTGGGACAAGTGGGTCAGGGTATGTCTGAAGTAACATCATCCATTGCATCCGCTTATGGAGAGAAATTGAGTAATGCAAAAGAATGTAAGAGCGGCAGTGTAACTTATAACGCTCAGAGCGTATCCATTAAATCAGAATCAAGAAATTACAATATCTACAATCTGCCGGAATACCGTGATGTCTGCAAGAGCATCGCGTCTCAGGGAATTGTGCCTGACGGAGCGGTCCTGGTGATAGATGTAAGCAGCGGAATCGGACCGCAGACAGTAGAATATATTGAAATGATCAAAGGGTTAGGAATCAAAAACGTCGTGGTATATGTTTCCAACTGCACTGATTCACAGTTAGTGGAGCTCTTAATGACAGACGTCAAGGAATACTATTTTGAAAAGGCCGAATTCATAACCGATTACGATAATTACAGCGAGGAGAATGCGAAGAAAGTTGTGTCTGTAATGGATAAGTGGACTGTAGAGAATAATGCAGCAAAATCCGTTTCCGGAACAACAGTCGGAGTTTTCGCTTATGATCTTTCTACAGAGGATGGCGGAAAGAACACTCCGATATTCCCGTCAGATACGCTGGAGATTAACATTAACAGCAAAACATACAAAGGAAAATTAGCTACTCCGAATGTTGATATGATGATGCCTGGCGATACGGGTCGAGAAATATTCGAGTTAGAAGAGAATGTGTCTGCAAAAGCCGGAGATAAAGTGACCATCAAATTGGGTGGCGAAACAGTAATGGTAGGCGTAGTTATTGAAAACTCGTAAGAGATAGGAGCCCTGTTACACTACGAGTAACAGATTCAGGGAGCTTTTTTGCATACATCATTGCAGAAAAGCTCCCTTTTTTGTTGCGCAAATTTCTTATTAAATGTACTGTGATCTTGTCAGATTCTCATCGGAATGTCGTCAATATAAGTGAAGGAGGTTATCCGGATGGACGATGAAGGAATAATCCGCTTATATTGGGACAGGGATGAGACCGCGATCACGGAGACATCTAAAAAGTACGGGAAGTACTGTTTCTCGATCGCGTACAGCATTCTCAATGACCATGAGGATTCAGAGGAGTGTGTGAACGATACCTATACGAAGGTGTGGAATTCGATCCCGCCGAAAAAGCCTTCGATCCTCTCTGCATTTATCGGGCGTATCGTCCGTAATCTCGCACTGGATCAGTATAAGCGAAAAACTGCGCAGAAGCGTGGCGGGAATACGATGGATGTGATCCTCGATGAGATAGGTGAGATCGCATCTGATGTATCGAGCCCGGAAGATCAGCTGTCGCATCAGGAACTGGCAGACATGATCAATGATTTTCTTTCCTCGCTTCCTATCGAGAAGCGTGTTATGCTCGTCCGCCGGTACTGGTATGCGGACGATATTAAGTCGATCGCATCCCGGCTGGGCGTAAGCGAGAATACCGTCTCCGTATCGATCCGTCGTCTTCGGATAAAACTCCGCGATTATCTTAGGTCGAGAGGATATGAACTATGAAAAACGAATTTCTGATGGACTCTTTTGGCTACATATCTGATGAATATATCGCGGAAGCAGCATCTTTCCTGAAGAGAAAACGCTCCGTGACGTGGATCCCTTATGCAGGTATTGCTGCCGCTTTTCTCTCGATCATCGGGATATTTTTCCTTGTGAAAAGCACTGTCGCGAGAAATAAGACGGTGCCGTCCGAAGGAACAGATACATATCTCCCTGAAACAGGTCTGGAAGAGACCATGCCGGCTACAAGTGGTACGGAAGCAACAGTGGCGATGACAAGACCGGCGGTGGATGAGGGGAAAGTGCTTTTTGCGCCGGATAAATCAGCGGGCGAGTGTCATGATCAGATGGAAGGCGCGCCTATGGGGGAAGTCATGATGCCGTATCAGTTACAGCAAGAAATCGGGAAAGCAGAGAATAAGGATGAGTACTTCTCTGTGACGTTTATGGTCTGCCGGTTCGAATATGTTGAACAGTATCGTGAAGAAATGGCGGCTACATATCCTGATCGTGTGAGTGAAAAAAGGTTAATCGAACTTTTCGGAGATCGAATCAAAGAAGATGTTCACAAGGAAATGGATCGGCTTTTAGGACTTGGATACCGGATCGAAATAGTGCCGCTTGATGAATACGTTGATAGAGAGGGCTTCGTTATCGAAGGGGAGAATGGATATCATGTAGATAACGGATTTACGGTAACCGGGTATCTTACCGGGGAGCAGCTCTCAAGCTTCGGGGCGGATCCGAAGCATGGGTATAGGTTTACCTGGAATACGAAGGATGGGAAAATCGGTGTCATTGATGAGTGATCTGAAAGGAGGAATCGATATGAAGAATTCAACTAAAGTAATGATGGCGAAGATAATGGCGATGGCGCTGATCGTATCGATGGCAAGTGCTTTTGCCGCATGCAAAAAGAAATCGAATGTCCCGACGAAAGAGGCGTTTCTGAATGAGCATATCAACGATCCGGATCCGCATGGCATGAAGAACCTGGACTTTGATCGCGAGGCGCTCATCAAGGCGTGGGGGGAGCCGGACGTGGGCGGAAGCTATGGAAGCTCTTCAGGCTGGAAGTGTGGCGAAAAGTTTATCCTTGTCGGATATGACCCGGATGATTCCAATAAGATCAATGAGATGTATATCTCTTATACGCAGGAACTGGTATATCTGTTCTCGAATGCATCGCTGCACTATGTGTGCACGAGGAAAGACGGTGTAACAGATGAACACAACTGCATCATGATAGAGGATTCTCATCTCGATGAGCAGACGCGTAAGAGCCTTAAGCAGGGAACGATCCTGCAGATCGAATTTGACGGGTACTTCCTGGATACATATCCCGGACAGATCAGTACGATATACTCTGTCAAAACGATCGGGCAGGTCGATGACTCGGAGATCCCGGCGCTACAGGAACAGGAAAAATACATCCGGGAGAATTATACCGGAGAGCAGTAAGTCTTCAGAAATCCGTTTCTTTTTTGCCGGATCATGATAGAAGAAAAACAAATAAGTTTGATGATAAAATAGTTTGACTTTCAAAGTAATACTGGTATCATATAAGAGACCAGTATAGGGGAAACTATAATCTCCTGTGCTATTCGAACGAGAAGAAAGGTGGTCTTTTATATGGACGGCAAGTGGGTCGATTCTATAGCTGATCTTAAGACAAGAAGACAGGGCGCGGAGATGGCCGGTGGTGAAGCCGGTATCGAGAAGCAGCATTCCCGCGGTAAACTCACCGCAAGAGAGAGGATGCAGGCGCTTTTCGATGATGATACATTCGTCGAACTCAATTCCCTCATGACTTCCGGAGCGACAGACTTCGGTATGGATAAGAAAAAGAAACCGGGCGACGGTGTCGTGACCGGTTACGGATATGTACACGGAAGACTCGTGTACGCTTCCTCGCAGGACTTCACGGTCGGAGGCGGATCCCTCGGTGCGGCGCACGCGAAGAAGATCTGCCTGGCGATGGATAAGGCGATGGAGGCAGGCGCACCTTTCGTATCTATGAACGACAGCGGCGGAGCCCGTATCGAAGAAGGCATCGACAGCTTAAACGGCTATGCGGAGATCTTCCTGAGAAATACGATGGCATCCGGCGTGATCCCGCAGATCTCGGTCATCATGGGACCATGTGCCGGCGGTGCCTGCTATTCCCCGGCGATCTGCGACTATATCTTCATGACAGAAGAGACTTCCCAGATGTATATCACCGGACCTGCGGTCGTTAAGTCCGTTACCGGTGAAGAGATCACGGCAGGACAGCTCGGCGGTGCAGGTGTGCACTCTGCGGTCAGCGGTGTGGCACACTTCGTATATCCGGATGACCTTGAGTGCTTAAATGGTGTCCGCCGCCTGATCGGATATCTCCCGAACAATAACGAAGGTTATACGGAAGAGGTTCCCGGCATCCCGGTAGATGCATGTGAGAGCATCCCCGAGATCGTGCCTTCGAATCCGAAGGCCGCTTACGATGTCCGTGACGTCATTGCCACCTTCATTGATAACGGAAGTTTCATGGAAGTTTCCAGAGACTTTGCCAAGAATATCGTCGTCGGTTTCGCCCGTATCGATGGAAAGACCGTGGGTATCGTGGCCAACCAGTCTAACTGCATCGCAGGATCCCTCGAGATCAATGCCTCCGACAAGGGTGCGCGTTTCATCCGCTTCTGCGACTGCTTTAATATCCCGCTCGTGACTCTCGTCGATGTTCCGGCCTTCATGCCGGGATCTAATCAGGAGCATAACGGTATCATCCGTCACGGCGCGAAGCTTCTGTATGCTTTTGCCGAGGCGACAGTTCCGAAGGTCACGGTCATCATGAGAAAAGCATACGGCGGAGCGTATATCGCCATGAACAGCAAGGGCCTCGGCGCAGATGTCGTATTTGCATGGCCGATCGCGGAGATCGCTGTCATGGGCGCAAGCGGCGCGGTCGCGATCATCGGCCGTAAGGCAATTGAGGCGGCTGAGGATAAGGATGCAAAGAGAGCAGAACTCGTCGCAGAGTATAACGATAAGTTCATGAATCCGTATGTTGCGGCAAGCCGCGGTTATGTGGATGAGGTCATCCTTCCGGAAGAAACCAGATCGAAGATCGCAGGCGCGCTTAAGTCTCTCGAGAGCAAGTCTCAGGATCGTCCGTATAAGAAACACGGCAACATCCCGCTTTGATGGAGGTCACCTATGGAAGAATTAACGAAAGAAGAAATCGTCGCGATGGCAGTGGCCGCGATCGCCGAGGAGACGGGGAATGCCCCTTCCGATCTTCGCGTAGTAAGTTTCCGCGAGATTGGTGAATCGGGTCTTCAGAAATATATCCGTGAGAATAATATCAGCTATAAGAAATACTCTTTGGAGGATGAATTACTATGAGCAAATACAAGATCACACTGAATGGAAAATCTTATGAGATCGAAGTCGAGGCGCTGAAGGAAGGCGAAGCTAAGGCAGCTGCTTCCTCTGCAAAAGCACCTGTATCCGCAGCTCCTTCTGTAAAAGCTGCTCCTGCTGCTCCGGCAGCGAAGGCTTCCGCAGCACCGGTTTCCGGTGGCGCGGGAAGTGTCAGCGCTCCGATGCCGGGAACGATCCTCCGTGTCAATAAGGCAGCTGGTGACGCAGTTAAAGCAGGTGAGGCAGTCGTCGTTCTCGAGGCCATGAAGATGGAAAACGATATCAGCAGCCCGAAGGACGGCGTGATCAAGTCCATCGCTGTAAATAAGGGCGATACGGTCGCTTCCGGACAGTTCCTTTTCGAAGTAGAGTAATTCCCGGAAAGGATAAAGATCGAGGTAGAAAAAGATGCTTGAAATGCCTGAAAAAAAGTTATTCATAACGGATACTATCCTCCGTGATGCGCATCAGTCGCAGGCGGCGACGAGAATGCGTATCGAGGATATGCTTCCGGCATGTGAGATCCTGGATAACATGGGTTACTGGTCCCTGGAGTGCTGGGGTGGAGCGACTTTTGACTCCTGCATGCGTTTCCTCGGAGAAGACCCGTGGGAGAGACTCCGCACTCTGAAAAAAGCGATGCCGAAGACACCTCTTCAGATGCTTCTTCGCGCGCAGAACCTTCTGGGATACCGTCACTATGCAGACGATGTGGTCGAGTCCTTCTGTGGAAGAATGATCGAGAACGGCATCAATGTCGTTCGTGTTTTCGACGCGCTGAACGATGTTAGAAATATGGAGAGCCCGATGCGTGCGGTTAAGAAATACGGCGGCACATGCGAGGCGGCACTGAGCTATACGACGAGCCCGGTACATAACGAAGAATACTTCGTAAAGCAGGCAAAGGACCTCGTCGAGATGGGCGCAGACGTCATCTGCATCAAGGATATGGCGAACCTGCTCCTGCCTTCGACCGCTTACTCTCTCGTGAGCAAACTGAAGGAAGCGGTGGATGTTCCTATTCATCTGCATACACACGATACGACCGGTACGGGCGCGATGGTCTATTACGCTGCGGCACTGGCCGGTGTGGATATCATCGACACGGCGCTGTCTCCTCTGGCGACAGGAACTTCCCAGCCGGCAACGGAATCTCTGGTTGCCGCCTTTAAGGGAACGCCGAGAGATACGGGACTGGATCTCCCGTCACTTTCAAAAGCAGCCGCCCACTTTAAGGGAGTTGCCCAGAAACTGCAGGATCAGGGGATCCTTGATCCGAAGGTCCTTCGCGTCGATCCGAATACCCTGATCTATCAGGTACCGGGCGGCATGCTCTCCAATCTCCTGAACCAGCTCAAGCAGGCTGGCGCGGAGAGCCGCTTTGAAGAAGTACTCGCCGAGGTTCCGCGTGTAAGAGAAGATTTCGGCTATCCGCCGCTGGTTACTCCGACTTCCCAGATCGTCGGATCCCAGGCGGTCATGAACGTCCTAATGGGACGCTATAAGACATTCCCGAAGGAGTCGAAGATGCTCCTTAGAGGAGAATACGGAAGACTCCCGGGCAAGGTAAATGAAGAGATCAGAAAGATGGCGATCGGCGAGGAAGAAGTTATCGAGTGCCGTCCGGCGGACCGCATCGCCAATGAGATGGAGACACTTCGCGCCGAGGTGAGTGATTTTGCCAAGTCGGAAGAAGATGTCCTGTCCTGTGCCCTGTTCCCGCAGGTTGCGCCTGGCTTCATCAAGAAGAGAGATCAGGTCGAAGAAGTAAAAGAGATCAACGTCATCTGGTAAAAAGAAAGAACGCTGGAATATTCATTTTCGTGCGCAAAAAGAGGCAGACTCAGTACCAACGGAGCCCGCCTCTTTTGCTTTTTGCATTCATAGCGGAAAACCTCCTGTAAATAATGTATAATCGTCAGTAGGGGATGTCTGATGAAAAGAGTGCGGGTGGATGGAAGAATCTTGTTGGGAAATACTTGGCATAGAAATAACGAAGGATAAGCTTGCGATCAAGAAGGCTTATGCGAAGCTTGCGCATCAGATCTCTCCGGAGGACGATCCGGATGGATTCCGGAGGATCCATACTGCGTATAAGCAGGCGATCGCCTATGCTTCCGGTAATTCCAGGCCTCCGTTTATGATCGTTCGGAATCTGCCGGTCCAGAAGAGAGAAGACCTGCCTGTCATCGTCCGAAAGAGAGAGGAGGACGATGATTCTTCCCGTGAGGATGACGATGAATCCTCCCCTGAGTATGATTTTGAATCTGTTGGCAAAAATCCGGTCCGTAGAGACACATCTGCACCCCGCGAGGAGCCGAAGAAGAAATCTCCGTATGATTTCTCCTCCGTCGATACCGGGGAGAGAGACTTTTCCGATGAGATAGAGAAACAGCTGGAAAAAATAGTGAGCTTCAAAGAAGAGAACGGTGTCGACACGAAAGAAAACGTCGCCCGCTGGAAGCTCAGTACGCTCTTACCTCATGCAGGAGAACTTTTTACCATGTACCGGGTGCTTTATCACTTGTGTGATGATGCCGGCGTGTGGCGGGTATTTTTCAAGGAGCCTTTAATAAAACGCGTGCTCGTGGATGCCGATTTCCGGAGGCTTCTGTATGATGCATATAGCTATGATACGGAAGCCGGCGACATCATCCGGCAGGAATGTGATTTCTACAGCCGGCATGTGGAAGAGAAGGTCACGAAAAGCAAGAACGTAAAAAGCAGACCGGACGAAACCGATAAGCAAGTGCTGTTCAATCTGCTGGGTTTCCTTGGAGGCGTGATCGTGCTTATCCCGTTGACTCTCCTGGTGTATTATGCGGGTCCGTGGGGGAAAAAGATGTTCCCGGGACTGATTCTGGTAGTTTCGGAAGTCATGGTCTTTTTCTTCTTCCGCTTCTTTACTACGGTGTCCTCGTCGACGCCGAGTCCTTTTGAGCCGGTACTTACCGAAACCGCAGCATTTATCTCGATCATGTGTCTGGTAAACATGCTCTATTGGGGCGTATCTTTCTCAACGATGACAGCTTTTAGCGCGTCGAATATAATCTTTATTGTGGCAGGCGGAATTCTGGGCGGTATCGTCGCTGTGTTTATGACTTTGAAGGTCCGGCGCGATGCGGAGGCGAAGAATTCATAATTAAGGGGGCAATTTATGGCAATTATCGGAATCGATCTGGGGACAACGAACAGTCTTGCTACGGTATATACGGAGGGTGGCGTGAAGCTGATCCGTAATGCCTTGGGAAAAGCACTCACCCCTTCTGTGGTGGGTGTGGATGACGACGGGAACGTGATTGTCGGTGACGTGGCAAAAGAAAGACTGGTCACGCATCCGGATCTCACGGCGGCCGAGTTTAAGCGGACGATGGGGACCGACCGGGAATACTCGCTCGGGGAAAAGAAGTTCTCATCCCAGCAGCTCTCCTCGATCGTGCTTCGGAAGATCGTCTCTGACGCGAAAGAGTTTCTGGGCGAGGAGATCGAAGAAGCCGTGATCTCTGTTCCTGCGTATTTCAATGACAAGATGAGGGTCGCGACGAAGCAGGCGGCAGAACTTGCCGGCATCAAGTGCGAGCGCCTGATCAATGAACCGTCCGCGGCGGCACTGGCCTATCTCCATAACCATGAGTGGAAAGACGGCACGTATATGGTCGTCGATTTCGGCGGCGGAAGGCTGAGTTGGCTGTTTTTTCT
>ONFC01000086.1:0-4895 GCA_900317035.1 uncultured Eubacteriales bacterium | reverse complement strand
GAATAACCAGCTGGGCGGAAAAGACTTTAATGAAGCGATCTATAGACATTTCTGCGAGACGAATAATCTGTCGGAGTCAGATCTTAGTTCGGAAGAACGGGCAATCATCTACCGGATGGCGGAGACGACGAAGATCGCGCTCTCGACGAATCCGATGGCAGTCATGTCCGTCGTTCTTAACGATCAGAAGTATTCCCTCGCGCTTGATAGTAATGAGCTGATCCGGATCTCGCATGATGTTTTTGAGAAGATTCATGAGCCGATCAGAAAAGTGCTGAAGGACAGCCGGCTCCGTCCCGGTGATCTCGAGGCGATCGTACTGGTGGGCGGAAGCTGTAAGATGCCGACGGTCATATCCTATATCGAGAAGGTGACCGGCATAAAGCCGTGTACCGATATCGACCCGGATACCGCTATCGGCTTTGGTGCAGGTATTTACTCCGGGATCAAGTCGAAAAATGCTGACTTGAAAGAAGTGGTGATGACGGATATCTGTCCGTTCTCGCTGGGAACGTCGACGCTTGATTTCAAAACAGATGAACGCATCATGTCTTTCATTATCGAAAGAAATTCGATGCTCCCGTGCAGTAATATAAGAGATTACTACGCAATACGCGATAATCAGACATCGGTGACATTCGACATTTTTCAGGGAGAAAGCATCATCCCGGAGAATAATATAAAACTCGGTTCGATCACGATCTCTTGTCCGTCAACGAAGAAACACGACTTTATCGCGTCGGCACGGCTGACCTATGACATTAACGGTATTCTGATCGTCGATATTACGAATGCAGACAAGGAAACGACCACCAAAATGCTTCTGGACAGTAATGTCCGGCTGTCGCCGAAAGACATGGAGCGGATCAAAGCAAAACTCGATTCTCTTCGCTTTAGCGAGAAAAAAGATGAGGAACAGGAGCACCTAATCTCCCGGGCAGAGCGGATCATCGAGGAGACACTGAGCTTCGAGCGTGAAATGCTGATCATTGCGCTTCAGGATTTTAAAACTACGATGAAGTATGGCAACTCTGTCGAGAAACGAAAAGCGAAGGAACAGTTTTCGGCGATCCTGGATCATCATGAATTCGAATAAGGTATGCTATAATGGCTCGTGGGCGAAATCAAGCGCCCGCGAGCTTTTTTTGAGGGGGAAAGTTTCTCATGCGTGATACGTGGTCATCCCGATCTACATTTATTTTAGCCGCGATCGGTTCTGCGGTTGGCCTCGGAAATGCCTGGCGTTTTCCGGGACTGGCGGCAAAATACGGCGGAGGAGCTTTCCTGTTTGTGTATCTTATTGCCATGCTGGTCATCGGTATCCCGCTTCTGATGGTGGAGATTGCGATGGCAAGACATACGAAGCAGGGCGCGCCTGGATCGATGCGCGCACTGAATAAGCACGCAGAGCACGTCGGCTGGCTCGGCGTATCGAATGGTATCGGTATTTCCATCTACTATGCAGCTGTATTTGCCTGGGTCATCATGATGTTCTTCATGAGCTTCAAATTCATGAACATGACCGGTGATACCGGTGCGGCAAGTTCTCTCTGGGCAGAGACGATCAAGACCACAGGGACGACTTCCGGCTTTACGACGATCGCATGGCCGGTCCTGATCTGCCTCCTGATTGCCTGGATCCTGTGCTATGTATGTATCCGCAATGGTACGACGACCGTCGGAAAGGTCGTAAAATACACGGTATCTCTTCCGGTCATCTGCCTTCTGGTCATGGCAGTCAGAGGCTTTACCATGCCGGGAGCGCTGAGCGGAGTATCCAAGCTCTTTATCCCGAAGTGGAGCGCACTTAGTGATTCCAATCTCTGGATCGATGCGATCGGACAGGTATTCTATTCACTCTCGACATCGATGGCCATCATGTTCGCGTACGGTTCTTTTCTCGACGAAAAAGCAAATATCGCGGTGGACTCCATCATCATCGCATTTTCGGACATGATCATCAGCGTTCTCGCAGGTGTCGTCATGTTCACGACCATGGCGGGCGTCGGCATGCTGGATAATATGTCCGCATCCGGAATCAAGACCGCATTTATCATCTATCCCCAGGCGATCGTCAAGCTCTCCGGAAGCGGCATAGTCAACATGATCTTCGCCTTTATCTTCTACTTCTGTCTGATCACACTGGCGATCGACTCCCTGTTCTCCATTATCGAAGGCGTTTCTACGGCGATCTCGGACAAGTTCCATCTGAATAAGAAAAAGACGACGCTGACACTTTGTATCATCGAGGGTGTCATCAGCCTCATCTATGTGACCGGCGCAGGTCTTGCGATCCTCGATATCGTGGACTATTTCATCAACAGCTACACGCTCCTTCTGACGGGTATCCTCGAGGTAGTCGTTGCCGGATGGTTCTTCCATACGGCGAAGATCCTTGATCAGATCAATAGAAACACGAAGAGCTTCAAGATGCCGGGATGGTGGTTCCTTCCATCCATCAAGGTGATCTCTCCTATCGTCCTGGGCGGGCTTTTCACCTGGAATCTGGTCAACCTCGTGCGTGGCGGCGGTATCTATGGCAAGGCGGACGGATACTCCCTGAAAGCCAATATCCTCTTCGGCTGGCTCGTCATCGCCCTGATCCTTGTCTCCGGATTTATCATCAAGGCGGTGGTGCGTCTTGGGAACAAAAAACAGGAAGTGGAAGATGAACGCACATGGGATGACTATTCCGATGCGGAATAAGCGAATGCTAATTAGGTAATGTAGTAATCTTCGATTCTTAACGGATTTGAAACATTTGTCCAATTTCATAATTAAATAGTAGATGGTATAATAGTTTTGAGAAATTGAGCGCACGCGCTCTTTTTGTCGTACCAAAAACTGGTAAATACAGGAGAGGAGAATAGTATCGGTCTAACCTGCTTATGAACGATCTGCCGGGTGAAGAAAAACAGTTTCCGACGGAGGAACTCCCTGAAAAAACGGACGAAATGTCCGGGGATTCCGATGTGGAACAAGAAGCGGCGGAAAGCGCAGAAACGGCTTTGGCTACGGGAACTGAGGTGCTGGAAGAAACTGCTCCGGACGAACCTGAGCCGGTGGCGGAAGAAGCCGGAACTTCGGAAAAGAAACCGGATGAGAAGAAGGCTTCTACACCGAAGAAAAAACGGAAAAAGAAATCCGCGAAGCGCTACGCACTCGAGTTCTTCATCAAGATCGCCATAACCGCGGCAGTGGTCGTGATACTTCTGGTCTTCGTTGTCGGAGTCCATGTCAATCACGGCAATGCATCCTATCCGATGATCAAGGATGGGGATCTGGTGATCACCTATAAACTGGGGAAGCCGGATCTTGGGGAAGAGATCGCATACAGACATGACGGCGAGCTGAGGTTCGGCCGCATCGTCGCCAAAGAAGGCGACGAAGTGGAGATCACCGACCAGTGCCTGAAGGTCAACGGGTATAACGTCGTAGAAGATGTTGTTTATCCGACGACCGCTGAGGGAGCTGTCATCACATTTCCGTATATCGTCCCGGAAGGTGCGGTGTTCGTTTTAAACGATTTCCGCTCTGACCCGGAGGATAGTAGAACATATGGGGCCATTCCCAGGTCCGATGTAGAGGGTGAAGTCATCTTCATCATGCGCCGGCGGGGAATATAAGAAAGTAATTCATTTTAGGAGGAGTGAAAAAATGAAGAAACTAATGAAAACGTTATCGGCCTTGCTGGTAACTGCAGTCGCAACGGCTGCGCTCGTAGTGCCGGTTTCGGCAGACACAAAGTATGCCGCGATCACCGGTAACAAAGTCACATTCTACAAGACCTTGATCGTAGATAAGGATGCGGCTATTCCGAATCTGGTTTTTACGTTTAAGACAACAGCAGGAATGTCTGTGCTGGCAGGAACCGGGTCGATCGCAGATGCAACGGTTACCTTCGCACCTGATTCACCTGTGGATGGTACAAATGCACATAGTGTCGCAGCAGACTACAAGACAGTTACTTTACCGGTACAGGTCGACCTTACAACTGCTTCTTATGACGAGCCTGGTGTATATCGTTACTACATCACCGAGCAGGACGGTAATACTAAAGTTGTATATGACGTGGATAACATGCTGGCTGCAACTGCCGGCAATCGTGTCAGAACACTGGATGTCAATCGTGTCAGAACACTGGATGTATATGTTGAAGATACAGGTGCATCTACCCCGGCACTTGCTGTTACCGGCTATGTTATGTATCTCGGTCAGGTTACGGCTGCACCGACGATCGGAACAAACCCGCTTAATGGAACTGCGATCGATTCTTCCACTGAGGTAACTATCACGGGTGACGGCATCTATGTAGAGACCGGAACAGGTAAAGGAGATACAGGCGCTGCAACAAAGACCAATTACATCATGAACCTGTATAAGACACATGATCTTACTTTCGGTAAGGAAGTTATCGGAAACCAGGGCTCCCGTGACAAGTATTTTAAGGTAACTGTTAAAAGCGAAAATCTTAATATAAATGATAAGTTCCCGGTAGATATGACCCATGCGGTAAAAGAGCCGACTGCGAATTCTGCGACTACATATGATGCTGCGGACATGAAGAATGCAAACGACATCACGGAACTCACGGGTGCACAACTTAATACCGGTTATGACTTCTATCTGCAGGATGGCAACTACGTAACGATCGTAGGTCTTCCGGAAGGCTGTCGTTATGAGGTTTCTGAGGACGCAGAAGACTATACAAGTAATGAGAGAATCACTGCAGCGAATTCTTCTTTGGATTGGAATTCAAGAGTCGCGGGCGTGGATGCTCTGGGCGACGATCTGACAGGAACAATGGACACTGATAAGCATACCGGTTTCACCAATGAGAAGAAGGGTCTGATCCCGACCGGTGTTCTTCTGGTAGCTACTCCGGTGATCATCGT
>ONFC01000011.1 GCA_900317035.1 uncultured Eubacteriales bacterium | reverse complement strand
CTCCCCGTAATCAAGATCTCTGTCACGGATCGTCCATACCGAAGATGAATTCGACATGCTCATGAAGCCCCCCTAAGTATCAGATGATGTTCCGCGGACGGTTGATCAGCGCCAGCGCTTCCGAGCGGGTCCTTGCATCTGAGCGGCAGCCGCCTCTCATCGCGGAAGTAACGGTCTTGCTTCCCGGCTTTCTTATACCTCTCATCGTCATGCACAGATGCTCGGCCTCAAGAACGACACATACCGACATGGCATCGACTGCCTTCTGGATGGTGTCAGCGATCTCGGAGGTCAGGCGTTCCTGCAGCTGTGGCTTTCTGGAAAGCGTATCCACGATACGGGCGACCTTGGAAAGGCCTAAGATCTTCCCGTTCTTCGGGACATAGACGACATGTGCCTTGCCGTGAAACGGAAGGAGGTGATGCTCGCACATCGAGTAGAACGGGATGTCGCCGATCAGGATCATCTCGTCGTTATCCGAGGTGAATGTCTTGATGTCTTTAGTGATATCACGATGCAGTCCCGAGAAGACTTCTCCATACATGCGGGCAACGCGGTTCGGCGTCTCCTGAAGTCCTTCTCTGTCCGGATCCTCGCCGACAGCGATCAGGATCTCTCTTACAGCACGCTCGATACGCGGGAGATCCATCCCTTTCCGGCTTTCCTCCGGTACTCGAAAATCATCATCGTAAATGCTCATTTCTTCTATCTCTCCTTACTCTGTGTACATATGTCTGTATTCCATGGGCGTCATGCCCTTCTGCTTTCTAAAAGCAACATTAAATCTCTGCGGACTGGAAAATCCCACCTGCGTCGCGATACCGCTGACCTTGATCTCTTTCTGGGTCAGGAGACGGCATGCGGCCTCGATGCGGATCTGCATCAGGTAGTTCATCGGACTGATGCCGAATTCATCTCTAAAAGCTCTGGTAAAGTATCCCTGGCTTAAGAATACATACGAAGCGGTCTCCGCGACGGTTACTCCGCGGTCATAGTTCTCATCGAGATAATCCCTGGCGATAAGGACGAGTTCCCTGGCTTTACCGTTCTTCACACGGAGACTCTCCTCCCACTCTTCACGGAGTGCTCTGGAAAGCGTGATCAGAAGTTCCATCGTCAGGAGCTGCATCATCATGTCCTTCGCATACATATCGGACCGGCTCTCGCGCATGATGCGCTCGGCGAGCACACCGATCGCCTGACGGGATTTACCGGAGATGATCAGGTAATTGGAACCGTCACCGACCGTACTTTCTCCCTGGGCAAAGTCCAGGAAGTACTCCAGCGGCAGCGAAGATACATTTTCCTGAAGGAAAGGAACGGTCGGGCCTCCGCGGAGGCGTCCGTTCGCCATCGGCTGGGTATCCTTCGGCTTGGAAAGGAGCGCCTGCTGTGCTTTTGCCATATCGGAGGAGAATCCGAAATAAAGCACGACCATGTCCGCCGGACCTTCCACCACACGGACGGAGTGCATGACCTGCGGACGGATGATCAGAGTGGTTCCCTTCGTGACATTTACCGTCTTTCCGTTAATCACGAATTCGCATTTTCCTCGACGAAGATACAGTAACTCGTGAGAGGTATGACGGCTGGCTGTCGGAAACGGTGTAGATGTCTCGTAACAATGTTCCACGCCCTCAAATACCACCGGAATGGAGCCGGATGATTCCAGTAAGCTCTTTTCAAATGCCGGTAACAGATCTTCAACCATATGGCATGCCTCCCTTCTTTCTTATGTTTCCTACGGCAGGAAACGGATATTATCGATATAAATTGCGCCGGATCTCTGTCTGTCAAAGATGGTAAATACCAGATCCGAGATCTCCATGTCATCAAAGGACGCCCAGTTCAGGGAGATCGTCTGCCAGCGAAGTCCGATCTCGATCGTCGCCTCTCCTCTGAATCCGGAGATCTGCATGGTCTTCTCGAACTGGTCGGGATTAAAGATATCCAGGCAGATCCTTCTGGCTCTTGAGAACTTAAGCGGCGCCATCACGGAAGCGTAAGAGAGCACCGGTCCGAAGGACAGAAGACTGTTCTCCGGCTCATACTCGATACGAAGAGAAGCCGCGCCCTGCGTCTTATTCATCACTTCGCGGTAGATCGTCGCTTTTCCCTTGGTGATCTTATATGTTTCCAGTTTTTCAAAATCACTGTCCCACGTCTTTTTGCCGGTAAAGGTGATATCTTCACAGGACGTGAATGTCAGATCCGGGCAGTATTCCGACGGGATCTTATCGAAGCGGAACGGAAGTACCGGAAGATCGATACGGTTTCTGAATGTCGCCTGATGCGGGATCGGAGAGTAACCGTAGGTGACGCCGACCGGATCGAGGATATCATCATTCCATACCATGACGCGCACACCGTGCAGGATCCTCGCCGATGCCGGAACATATACGCGGCTCTCATCACAGACCGCGAATCCGCGAAGGACCGATTCATTCTCCGACAGGCGGAGACCGTCGACCGTATTATCAAAAGAAAGCATGACTTTATTTCCGATCACCTCGACACCGACGCACTCCGGCGAGGAAGCCGGCATCTTCGGCGTGAAGTGAAGTCCCAGCGCGATACAGGACAGTCTTCGTCCGATCGTAAAGGAGACTGTCTTATCCGGGATCAGGAGATCATGCTGGCCTAAGATACCGATCGGCATCGGGAATCTTCTTCGTATCGCACAGAGGCGCTCATTAAATTCCACATGGCGGAACGGTTCTTCCGGATCCATCGCATCCGGATGCAGCTGCATGATGATAAAGGACGGAACCTGATTCTTATCCTCGATCTCACGGGGACCGAATACTCGCGCCAGATCCACGAGGAGCTGACGGACCATCGCCGTGTAGAGATCGCCGATCTGGGCATCCGACGCATCCGGTGCGAATACGATACCACGGATGCTCGTGTCGCAAAGCGGCGCGAGACGGTGGTTAAAGAATACCGACATCATATCCGCAGGACCGACCAGCGGACGGTGGGCCGCTTCCGAAACAAGTGTATCGGTCATGACCGTCTCTGCAGACGGGATCATGGAATTCAGAAGGTCATGATTATTCTTCTTCTCAAAGTGCTTGAGCTCCTCGGTCGGGAAAGAAAGCGGCGGTTCATCATCCGAAGTATCATCGGAAGGTGCTTTTGCCGAAGCATCTGCATCCTCCTTCTCCTTTTCTTCGTCACTCTCTTCCGTTTTTTCGCCGGTCTCCTCCGGCTGTCCGCCCTTATGATCCTCAAAAGCAAGTGCACCCTCCGGATCGATCGGAACATCGATCTTCTCCTCATCTTCGAAAACGAAAGATTCTTCACTTTTCGGCTCGGATCCTTCCTCTTCTTCCTCATCCTTGATCAGGGAGCCGTCGATGATCGCGCCCTTCTTCTCAGTGAGCCGGGCAATATTGGCACGCCATCCCTCTTCGTCAAAGTAGAGATTTCTCTCTTCGAGATATTCTCGGATCGCGTCATTATTATCGATGCCCTCGTGGGAGAGCCAGCGGTAGATCGGTGCATATTCCTCGGCCAGATCCAGGATACCGACCGGATAGTGCAGCTGCTCCGCCAGATGATACGCATAGGAAAAAGCAACAGATGAGACACTGGCCAGTTCCAGAGTATCGCGGATACGGATCCACTTCGTCTTCTCCTCGGTCAGGATCGGCACATAGGAAAGCACATCGACCTGATCGAGCACGCCCTTCTCCGGAGAATAAAAGCGAAGAAGCGGCATGACATCCTTCTTCAGAGGAGTACGCGGAGCCGCCGTCTGGGAGATCGATGCCGCGAGCGGACGGCCTCCGAAGAGTACCCAGACATCACCACACCGGCAGTCCTCGATCGTAAGTGTATCGGTCAGAGAGTGGAAAACGAGCGTATAGGCGTCGGTAGAGGACCGGTAAGGCGGAAGGGTAAAACGGAAAGATCCGTCTTCCTCGGACACGGTCTCCAGACTTAAGATGACACCGTAATCCGTGTCCAGTTTCGATACTTTACGTCCATCTGTCGGATCCTTCATAACCTCCAGTGTAACCGGAACAGAAGAAGATCCCACTTTACCGCGGAGCACCACCGGTACTCCCTGCTGGAAAACCATACCCGGAGAGATCCAGGATGGAAGACGTATATCATTCGTTTGCGCCATTAGCTCGATACCTCACATAGTTATCTCATTAAACACTATTATACGACAAGTTTGTCTCTTTTCGCATATAAACATATCTATATGCATGAAAACTATAATCTTCTTTCTTTGTTCGCCTGCTTACGCAACTTTCTTTAGAAATACCGGAGCATCTCATTTACTCATATATGAGTACGCATATATCATATATTCACATAAAAATCTCATAAAAAGGAGGAATCATCATGGATGAGACGATCGTCATCGGAAAAGTGATACGGAACGTCAGGCGCGAGAAAGGCCTCTCTCAGTTTCACGTCGCTTCCCGTTCCGGAATCAATCTCTCGTATTACTGCAAGCTCGAAGGCGGCCAGGCAAACCCTTCCATCCGGGTCATCTTCGCCGTTACTCATGCGCTGGGCATCTCTCCTGCCCAGTTTCTCGAGCTGATCGCCCTTGAAACGCAGTATTTTCTAGTCTCCGGCGAAGTTTCGGAACCGGCTTAGACTATTTCACTATTTTGACCTAAATCTTTCTTTTTTTTGCCTGACATGGTATTCTGAACATGTTGTGTATCAAATCATACAAACAGAGGGAGTGTCAGTATACCATGTCTTACCAGAATAACCACGCCGCAAAAAATGCCCTGTACGAGGACCTTCACCGCCCTCATCTGCAGGATGCCATTGCCAGCTGCCTGCATTTTCTGGAAGAAGGGAATCAATGCCGTGAGATCGCTCCCCATTACCACGATTTTGTTGAGATCATTTACGGGATCCGCGGCAGGTTTTCTGCCTCGATGGCTGATCAGACCATCGAAGTGAACGAAGGGGATATGCTCCTGATCAACGTTAATGAGGTCCACGCCTTTCATCACTTCGAGCCATGCGAGTATTTCTGCCTGCAGTTCGATCCGACCGTATTTTTCTTCTCTTCCGCATATTCCACCGGCGCGAAGTATCTTCTTCCATTTCTGATGGCTACGACAAGAAACCTCGGGAAGAGCACCTCTTTTTCGCTTCTCGCCCGAAAAGAGGAACTGGAAGGGACTAATATCCCTGAACTGATCCGGGACTATCACAAGGAATTTACTGAGCATGCACCGGGATACGAACTGGCGATCCGCGCCGATATCTGCAGGATCTTCCTGTGGTACCTGCGCCGCATGGAGAAAAACGGGATCTCCGTATATTCTTCTCCGGGGATCCGTCAGGAAGATATCGCGCGCTTAAATGCTGTTCTGGATTATATTCACGAGAATTATCAGCAGCCGGTACTGGCCGAGAAGATGGCGAAGATGTGCAATATGAGCTACAGCTATTTCTCCCGGTTCTTCCGTCATGCTGTAGGACAGACCTTCTCGGATTATCTTCTTTATGTAAGACTTACGGAAGCGGAAAAACTCCTGATCACCACATCCAAGAGCATCAGTCAGATCGCGCTGGATACGGGATTCAGCACGTCGAGTTATTTCATTACGCAGTTTAAGAAAAGAAGGCACATCACGCCGAAGCAATTGAAGCAGAAGATCTCCGTTTCAGATCCGGCCTGATCACTTCGGAGCAATCACCAGTTCGATACCGAAATCACGGATCTCCTGTGCAAGGTCATCGGCGATGCCGGAGTCTGTGATCAGCACGTCGATCTTCTCTGCAGGAATAAAGGACGATGTGGAGTCCTGATTTAATTTCGAAGAGTCTACCAGTGCGATGCAGCGCTTGCATTTTTCCGCGAAGCGTTTCTTCAGTTCCAGCTCATAGAAGTTATGGCCGGTAAGACCGGATGTCAATGAGAATCCGTTTCCCGATACAAAATAACTATCCCCGCTGATACGGCGGAGCATCTCTTCACAGAGCAGTCCCTCTATCGCACCGGAGTGCGGACGGAGAACGCCGCCGACCAGAACGGTACGGAAATTACTGTATCTCTGGATCTCCATCGCGGTGTGGATACCATTCGTTACGATAGTCAGGTTATCCAGGTTGCTGATGAACGGGATCATATGGAAAGTGGTGGAGCTGGCATCGATAAAGATGGTCTCCCCCTCATGAACGAATTTGCCGGCTTCTCTTCCGATCGCCGTCTTCTCTGCTACACTCATTACAGAACGCAGCATATAGTTTTCCGGGTTGGAAGACTGCTTTACAGAGTCGGAGATACGGGCACCGCCGTGATAACGTACGATCGCACCCTCACGCTCCAGATCACGAAGATCGGATCTTACCGTCGCGCCAGTCACGCCGAGGCACTCCTGAAGATCAGTCGTGGAAACACGGCTTTCCTTTTCCAGGATCTCCAGAATTCTCTTTCTTCTCTCTACGTTGATCATACTACTTCCCCCTCCATCGGAAACTCGCGTTTTTTCAGGAAACGAAAGTATAATACAAGGCTCGCTATCTTTTTGTCAACGTTTTCTTTTCATATATTTTCATTTCGGAGAAGAAATGCGCCGGATAACGATTATTTGTTCATTTCTCTTCTTTTCAGTTCTTCAGCCATCCATCCGGTGACGCCATTCGGAAGTCTCTCATCCATCGGTGTTCCATCGAGGAACATCAGGTTCGACTGGATGCCGTTCATCAGGCAGTGCTGCCCCATCTCGAAACCGAAGTTGATGGATGCAATACCTTTATCCGCATTAAATACCCATTCCGGTGTATAGATGAAGCTGTTCTTCATCTTCTCCATGCGTGTACGCCGGCTCTCGATCTTCTCATGGCTTACGATCTCATCTCTCATGCCGTCGGCAAAGAACAGCGTCACGCCGTTTCTTTCCAGTTCATCCATCACATCGTCATCCGGGATCGCGTCAGTACCGACGGGAACAAGAACATCGAACTTGTCCGGAGCATGCGTCGCAAGCGCGAAAGTAAATCTCGCACCGGCAGAATTTCCCAGGAGAAACTTCACGCCGACACCGTCTGTATATTTCCCGATAAATGTATCGATCAGCTTCATGACCGGATCGATATATGTCTCATCCCAGCTGCCTGCATAACCGCCGTTTTCCAGCCTGTATTCATTTGCGATAGGGACCAGGATATACGCGCCGCCCAGTGTCTTCTGATACTCATCGGAAGCGTAGTACTCCGCGCCGGTATAGTTGATGCAGAGTTCTCCTACGAGGGCATTTGATCCTCCATGCAGGAAGATAAGAAGCGGATAGTTCTTTTTCTTCGGAAACCCGTGTTCAGACGGATCGAAGAAATAGTACTTCAGGCCCTCTGCCTGATCATTTCTAAAACGGTCGAAATACTTTCCCGTCTCATAGGACGGTTCCGTGGTGATAAATGCGCCATTCGGGATCTCATCGATCCAGGGCGGGGTCCGGTCTGCCATATTCATCCCTGCTCTTTCATAGGTTGTTTTTATCAAGTATGCGCCTTTTCGCGGAAGTTGAACAGGGATTTAAACCAGCGGTAAAGAAAAAGGCTGATCCTTCTTTTGAAGAATCAGCCTTATGGCTGCCGAACTAGGATTCGAACCCAGACAGACGGTGCCAGAAACCGGAGTGCTACCCTTACACAATTCGGCAATGTTGTAAATCAACGCTTGAAAGTATATCAAAAGTCATAAGATAGTGCAATACCTTTTTGCATCGATGAAGTGAAAAAAATGCTATTTCCCTGTGAAGAAGATCCGGAACGGTTACTTGGATGGTCTCTCCGTCGGCATATCCGGCTGAGCGGGAAGTCTCTCCATCAGGCCCATCTCCTCGGCCTTCCGTCTGACCTGTTCGATATCCTTCCAGAGCTTGATCCGCTCATTATTATTCCGAAGGATATACGCCGGGTGGAAAGTCGGCATGATCAGATACCCGTTCTTCTCGATAAAAGCACCTCTGATCTGCGTCATCTTCGCATTCTTATCTCCGGTAAAAAGCGTATAGGCAGTCTTACCTAAAAGCACGATGATCTTCGGCTTACAGATCAGTATCTGCGTACCAAGGAGCTTCTTACAGGCGGCGGCTTCCTGCTCCGTCGGAACACGGTTTTCCGGCGGACGGCATTTCACGACATTTGCGATATGGTAATTCTCAGTGGAGAAACCCTGTGCATCTAAAAGAAGCTGCAGAAGACGTCCTGCCTGTCCGACGAAAGGAAGTCCCTGTTCATCCTCCGTCGCACCCGGTCCCTCACCGACAAACATGATCGGCGCGACCACACTGCCGCGGTAGATGACGACATTCGTCCTTGTCGCCCCAAGCGGACATGCCTGGCAGCTCTCACACTGCTTTACAAAATCGTTCCAGGAGATCTTCATCGGAGAAGTACGATGGTGATACCGTCATTGGCTTTTGCCCAGTCAGGGTCATTACGGAATGCCGGGCATTTCTCGACCATAGTTCTGCCGAGTGTCTCAAAGGGACCGAACTGCTCGCCCGGACAGAATGCCTTGATGCGGCCTTCACTCTGCATCGTACGCAATATCTCATGAGTTGCCGTCTTGATCAAGCCGCCTTTTCCAGTGGAACCGTACCCGTGAATGATCTTCACCTGGTTGACTCCGACACGGCGCAAAGTATTGAGTTCCAGCCGTAATTTACGGGTGGCAACATCAACTTTCGGCATACCTTCTTTGATATTGATGATACTTGCAGCCATACTACTCCTCATTTTGAAATTACTACATTTATTATACCACAATTTTTTCGTTTTACATGCGTCGAAAGATAGGGATTTTTGATATAATACGCCCATGAGATTAGACAAATTGCTGGCAAATTCAGGATATGGTACCAGAACCGAAGTCAAGGAAATGCTTCGGCAGGGACGGGTATGTCTTCGCGGTGAAGTGATCCGTGATCCGGGCTTTTCCATCTCGGAGGAACAGGCCCCGGATCTCACACTGGACGGACAGAATATCCGCGCCGGACAGTATCTGTACTTCTGTTTAAACAAACCGGACGGATACCTCACGGCGATGACCGATGACCGTCTTCCCTGCGTCGGAGATCTACTCCCTTCAAACTTAAAAACGAAGAAGATATCACCGGTCGGACGGCTGGATTTTCACACCACAGGCGTACTTCTCCTCACCAATGACGGTGAGCTTTCGCATCGTCTGACATCTCCGAAATGGCATCGTGAAAAAGCGTATCTGGTCACCTATTCCGGGGACGAACTGACAGAAAAAGAGAAAGTGCTATTTGCAAGCGGAATGACGCTTCACGAGAAAGACCACGCGCCGGAAAAACTAAAACCGGCAGAGCTTCAGATCCTTCCGGATCACACCTGCCGGCTTATTCTTACCGAGGGAAAAACACATCAGGTCAAGCGCATGATCGCTTCTACCGGACGATCGGTCGAGACGTTACATAGGGAAAGGATCGGTACTCTGACACTTAAAGACGGACAACAGCCCGGGGAGATGTACGCACTTTCCGATGAGGAGATCCGGCTTCTTAAAGAGGATTCCTGATCACATCGAAAGAGGATCAGTCCTCCGACTCCGCATAAGGATGATCTTCCAGATATTCCGCTCTAAGCACATCGATATCCTCCAGGATCTTCGTCATACGCTCGATCGCTTTATTGATATCGCTGCTTCCCGCACCTACACCGAAGATGATGATCCGCTCGATACCCGGATTCTTCCATAGAAGTTTATATCCCAGGGAGGCCTGGTCGATCTTGTCACGGATAATGAATCCGTAGATATGTTCCACGTAGTCTTCTTCCTTCAGAGGCTCCATCGCGTCCTGATAGGTCTCCGGCATATCATCCAGGAACTCTTCGTAGAATCTCGCTTTTGAGTAGTAGTACGGCTCGATCCGGGCAAGGTCTTCCTTCGACCAGGTCGCTTTCATATTCTCATAAACATCGTCGAGGATATAAAGGTCACCGCTGTTGACATAAACAGGAACCGTCGGCATATCGAACACCAGAATATCCGGATGAACGGCCATCAGGTTCGTCGCTTTCTGGACACCATACTCATCCACTTCTTCATCTTCGCTGTTTCCGGATACTACATCCGCGTCTCGAACCTCCGGATTCTTGCATCCGAGATTATCTTTGAGATAGTACTCCATGATCGAGACGTCCTGGGAGAAGTGGCCTATCGATGCCATACGGACATCGACTCTCGGCGCAAGGAAATAGTAATTAATGAAAGCCCATCCGCCGATGATCACTGCAATCGCAACGATGAACTTCCATCCCTCATAGTGAAAGAAATCCTTCCACTGTTTCTTTGTCTTTCCGAGATAGTGCTTAGCCTCGGCTTCCTCTTTCTTTTCCTCCGCTTTGCGGTCTCTTTCACCGCTGGCGATACTATAAGCCAGAGAGATATCAGCAAGCTTCTGCTCATCTTTCTGTGCAGTATAGGTCTTGCCGAGTTTCCAGAATTTGTCGTCCAGATCTTCTTTGGAAGCCCATGCAGGAAGACCGAAATACTCCATCGCCTCCTGCCGGTCCATCTTCTCGATGGAAGGATCCGGGAGGATCTTCTCTTTCTGTTCTTTCGGTTCTTCTTCGCTGCTTTCTTTTGCTTTTGAAGATGCGGAGGATCTCAGTTTCTCACCGAGTTCCTCCTTGGAGTTCTGCTCCAGGCCCTCACCCTTCACTTCTCCAAGTCCTCTCTTTTTCTTTTCTTCTTTCATGTGTTTCTATTATCCCTTTTATTTACTTCTTTTCTTTTCCGCTTTCATCTCTTTTTTGAAAGCACGGAAGTCCGCAAGTGCCGCCCAGCCGATCTTAAAGATCTTTTTGATGTTGATCGAATTCTTGCCGCCCTGACGCGGTTTAAAAGTGATCTCACGCAGCGTGTAGTTCTCTTTATAGTATGCAAAGAATGTCGTCAGCATGACGTTCGGAAGATTATAGTCCTCTTTGAATCTGCCCACGTATTTATTTACGAGAGAAGCCTTCATCAGACGGAACGGGGCATTACTATCCTTCACCTTCACACCGAAGTGAAGTCTCAGAAGGAAGCACAGGAACTTCTCGACAAACTTTCGGGACTTGCCGTCTCCTCTTACCACACGGTTACCGAGGATCGCATCGTATTTATCACGCAGATCCCAGAAAGCCTGAAACTCGTCCGGGTTCGTCTGGCCGTCGGAATCGGTCTGGAAGATATAGTCTGCACCTTGTGCGATCGCGTACTTGTACATCGCGATCAGCTTCGGGCCATGCTGTTTCAGTGTATCGGGAAGCACTTGAAGCTTCGGGTATTTTTCCTTCAGGGAAAGAAGGATCTCATGGGTACGGTCCACACTTCCGCTATCCGCCACGATCAGGCGTGAGCCTTCTCCTTTTCCTTCTAAGACAGGATACCAGGCGGATACGACAGACTCGATGTTCGCCTCTTCGTTATATGCCGGCATCACTAAATACAGATTATCCATTTTTATTCCTCCCGAACCACTCGCCGTTACTCTCAATGTATCACTTCAACTGCTGTTTTACCATAGACAGGGCCGATGCCACGACCGCATCCATGTCGTAGTACTTATACTCTCCGAGACGCCCGCCGAAGATCACTTTCTCTTCTTTGTCCGCAAGCTCCCTGTACTTGCTGTACAGTGCACCATTTGCTTCGTCATTGACCGGATAGTACGGTTCATCACCGGGTTTCCACTCGGAACTGTACTCCCGGCTGATGACCGTCTTCGGAAGATCATTCCCGTCTTCGTCTTTTCCGAAAGTAAACCACTTGTGTTCGATGATCCTCGTCCACGGCGTCTCACGGTCGGTATAGTTGACAGCGGCATTTCCCTGGAAGTTCGGCTGATCCAGAAGCTCCGTTTCAAATCTTACCGAGCGGTACTGGAGATACCCGAGAGAATAGTCGAAATACGCATCGATCGGGCCCGTGTAGATGACCTTGTCTGCCATGGCATTCCACTTTTCTTTCTCATCGAGATAGTTTGTATTCAGACGGACTTCGATGCCATCGAGCATATTCTCCACCATCTTCGTGTAGCCCTTTTCCGGGATACCCTGGTAGAGTGCATTGAAGTAATTGTTATCGAAAGTAAGTCTCACCGGAAGGCGCTTGATGATGAACGCCGGGAGATCCTTGCAGTCTCTTCCCCACTGTTTTTCCGTATACCCCTTGACGAGTTTTTCGAAGATATCTCGGCCGATCAGGGAGATCGCCTGCTCTTCAAGATTTGAGGGTTCTTTTCCAGCCATCTCGGCTTTCTGCTCCTCGATCTTCGCCTTTGCCTCTTCCGGTGTCACGACGCCCCACATCTTATTGAAAGTGTACATGTTAAACGGGAGCGAATACAGCTCACCTTTATAATTGGCTACCGGGCTGTTGGTGAAGCGGTTAAACGCAGTGAACTGATTTAAATAGTTCCAGACCTCTGTGTTATTGGTGTGAAAAATATGGGCGCCGTATGTATGGACCTTGATGCCTTCGATATCCTCGCAGTACACGTTACCGGCAATATGCGGACGTTTCTCTAGAACGAGGACTTTCTTGCCAAGTGCTTTTGCCTCGTGGGCAAAAACCGCACCGTAAAGACCGGCACCGACTACCAGATAATCATACTTTTCACCCATGATTCTTCGCCGCCTTTCTTCTCTCTTTATGGATCTTTCTGACTTTTTTCTTGATCTTAAATGTGTCCTTAAATACCTGGATGATGTCCTTCATGTGAATACGTGAGAATCCGCCTTCTCTGGTAAATACCAGGCGGATCGGACGCTCGATGATCTTCGCGCCCATCTCGTTGGCAACCGCGAGAAGTTCGATGTCGTATGCAAACCCCTTGGTGATGACATCCGGTACGATCTCTTTCAGAATATCCGCACGGTACAACTTGACGCCGGTCTGCGTGTCGTGCACTTTCAGATGGAAAAGCACTCTCAGCATGACATAGTAGCCGAAGCTTACGAACTTGCGGATAAAGGGATACTCCAGCTTGGATTCCTTATGCATTTTACTTCCGATCACGACGTCGGCATTTTCTGACTTCATATGGGAAAGGAAATCTTCGAAGTGGTCCGGGGAAAGATCCAGATCCGAATCGAGAAAACCGATGACATCGCCTTTGGCCTCCAGGACACCGGTCTTGATCGCATGTCCTTTACCTCCGTTCGGTGTATAGGAGATCATTCGAATACGGGAACACTCATTGGCGGCCCGTTCGATTTCAGTTTTTGTATTGTCAGAACTTCCATCATCGACGCAAACGATTTCAAAAGAGTCGCAGAATCCGGAAATGATCCGATCCGTTTCCAAAAGATTGTTGTATATGTGTTCGCCTTCGTTATACGCCGGCATGACCACTGAAAGGTCCATGAGCCGTTCCTCTTTTCTATTTTCGTATCCTATCTATTGTATCACAAGAAAAAGAGTCATTCTTCACCTATATAAAGAAAAGCGAAATACCACTTCCCATCACCGAAAAATCAGTGATCGGGAGCAGTATCTCGCTCGGGATATGGGGACATAGTTTATCCCGTTCAGGAAGGACTATTCTCTTTCGAGAATTCTTTTATTTTTTTTCTTCGACGGAATAACGAAGACCACTTCATATCTGACTTCGACACAATATCGAAGACAACCGCTGCCAGAAGGACTGCGCCTTTTACTACCTGCTGCCAGTCCTGGTTAAGATTAAACTTGCTGCAGATAAGCGACATGCCCAGATTGATGACACCGATGAGAGTTGCACCGATTACCATTCCGAACACTGTTCCGGATCCGCCATAGGCAGAAACGCCACCGACCACGCAGGCCGAAATCGCATCCATCTCGAAGTTAACACCTGCACCGGAATTCGCGGACTGGAATCTTGCGACCATCATAAGGGAAGCAATAACACTCAGTACAGACATGTTGAGGTAAGCACCAAACATAACATGCTTGTTGTTGATACCCGAAAGACGGGCCGTCTCAGAATTGCCGCCGACCGCCATAAAACGACGTCCGATGACTGTTTTCTCGCAGACGAAATTATAGATCAGGAGAATCGCAACGACCCAGACCAACACGACCGGAATACCGCCGTCTTTCGCGAGTTTGTAGGTAATGAGTCCGATCACCGCAGCCTCCAGCACACTCTTGAGAATAACGTACGGAAGTGAATCTGCTTCGTATCCTTTTTTAAGCTTGCCGTATCTTGTCAAAAAGTTCATCAGAATAACAACAATAATACACAGTATTCCGATGACCAGACAGCTGTAACTTATAGATGCTCCGGGGGCAGATTTTGCAACTTTACCGGAGAACAGTTTCAGGAATGATGACGGGAAACCTGTAATTGCACTGGTTCTCGAAGAAGCATTGAGTATTTCCGTACCTGCGCCTCTAAATGCAAGGTATCCTGCAAGAGTGGCGATCCACGGCGGGATATTGAGATAGGCGATCAGGAAACCGAGAACAACACCATAAACGATACCAAGGCCGAATATGAGCAGCAAAGCAATTGGCGTACTGAGGTGAGCGTTTACAGATAGTACTCCGAACACCGCACCGGCCATGCAGACAAACGAACCGACAGAAAGATCGATGTTACCACCGGTCAGCATACACATCAGCATACCGGTTCCAAGAACAAATACATATGCATTCTGAGAAATGAGCGATGTAAAGTTGGATGCAGAGAATATCTCACCCCTGGTCATGATAACAAAGAAAATATAAACGAAGAAGAGAATTAAGACCATTGAATTCTTCTTCAGAACTTTTTTCGCACCGGATGTATTCATTCTTCGGCACCTCCCTTCTTACGCATCTTCATAATGACATCAAAGAAAACAGCCAGCAGCAGTACAAGTCCTTTGACAACCAGTTTGTAGTTTGCACTTGTTCCCATGATATCCATTCCCTTGTTGATTACACCAACGAGAAGAGCACCGATAATGACACCACCGACCGTTCCGGTTCCGCCATATGCGGATGCGCCGCCGATAAAGCATGCTGCGATAGCATCCATCTCATACTGTTTACCATACGACGGCTTGGCACCAACAAATCGGGCAATATTGAGGACACCGGCAAATCCGGCAAGAAGTCCCATCATTACATACGCCTTAAATTTGACCATCCTGGTGTTTACACCGGAAAGTCTTGCCGCCTTCTCATTACCGCCTACAGCGTAAAGGTTACGCCCGAAAGTGGTCTTCGTTGTGATATACGCAAATATCGCAAGAACGAGGCCGATCCAGATAAGGGGTGTCAGAATGCCCTTATGGCATGCCAGTTTGTAGAACAGCCACAGGAGTGCCGCCGAAATACATGTTGTCTTGATTATGACAGATACGATCGGCTGCAGTTTATATCCGTTTTTCTTAAGGTGGATACGATGCAGGATCGTATAGATGACAAGTGCGATAACAAAAGCGATACCGACGGCAAGGCAGAACTTATTGAGGACAACTCCATTTTCCCCTTTTATCTCCGGTCCTATATTTGCGAAGAAATCAGGCACATAACAGTTTTCTTTGCCTCCGAAGATATTTAGGAAATTCTGGTCCGTGATATCATAGGCAAAGCCGCCCATAACAACGTTGGATAGTCCACGGAAAGCAAGCATTCCGGCAAGTGTGGCAATGAACGGAGGAACGTTTACATACGCGATCCAGAATCCCTGCCATATTCCAACAAGAAGACCAATGACCAGCATGGCGACTACCGCAACCGGCCACGGAATTGAACGATCCATCATAATGGCACCGACACCGCCTGCAAAACAGACGACAGATCCTACGGCAAGGTCGATATTTCCGCCGGTGAGGATACAAAGGAGCATACCTGTTGCAAGTATAAAAACATAAGCATTCGTTTGAATAAGGTTGTTGATATTCTGCGGGAAAAGAATAGCGCCGCCTTTCTGAAAAGAAAAGAATATGACAACAGCGATCAGCGCGATAAGCATCATGTATTTTTGCAGGAACGCACGAACTTTATTAAAAACATGATGTTTTCTTAAGAAGTTAATAAACTTGTTAGGAGCGGCGCTCGAACTCTGAGCAGTGTTACTCGTTTGCAATACCATCAGCCTCCTTTCCGGACTTGACGATGCAAGCCATTATATTGTTTTGGGTTGCTTCTGAAGCAGGGATCTCTCCAACGATCTTTGCTTCATTCATAACATAGATTCGATCACTCATTCCGATGACCTCAGGGAGTTCGGAAGAAATCATGATTACGGATTTACCGGCAGCCACAAGATCGTTAATGATACAGTAGATCTCATATTTCGCGCCAACATCAATACCCCTTGTAGGCTCATCCAGGATCAGGATATCCGGATCTGCAAACATCCACTTCGCCAGAAGAACTTTCTGCTGGTTACCACCTGAAAGATTTCCGACAAGCTGTTCGACAGATGGCGTCTTGGTCTTCAGCTTGTCAACATATTCGGACGCAACCTCATATTCTTTATCTTTATCGATTACAAGTTTCGGAATAGGAGAACGCCTGTCAGCCGCTTCATCCTTTACAGTAAGAGCTTTAAGATTTGCAAGAGATGTATTCTGTTTAATGGAATTGGAAAGGATAAGGCCATTACCTTTCCGGTCCTCAGTAACATATGCCAGTTTATGACGAATAGCCTGCTTGGGACTTTTCAGAACGACCTCTTTACCTGCTATTTTCAGCGTTCCGCTGATACCTAATCCATAGGAACGCCCGAAAATGCTCATCGCAAGTTCCGTACGTCCTGCACCCATAAGGCCGTAGATACCGACTACCTCGCCTTCTCTTACATTTATAGATACATCATCTACCACTTTACGGGAAGTAAATTCCGGATGATATACGGTCCAGTTGTTTACCTCCATCATTACATCACCGATATTGACGTTTTTACGTTTCGGGAAACGGTCCGTCATCTCGCGGTTAACCATGGCTTTGATGATAATGTCTTCAGATATTTCGTCTTTCTCGCAATCAAGCGTCATGATCGTCGAACCGTCTCGAACTACCGTGATCTTGTCTGCGACATAAGATACTTCGTTTAATTTGTGGGAAATGATGATCATCGTCATTCCCTTCGCCTTGAATTCTTTCATAAGATCCAGAAGCGCTTTTGAGTCTTTTTCATTCAGTGAAGATGTCGGTTCATCCAGGATAAGCAGTCTGGCATTCTTAGCCAAAGCTTTTGCGATTTCAACAAGCTGCTGCTTACCTGTTCCGATATCCTTAACAAGTGTTTTTGATGAATCCGTAAGGCCTACCATCTCAAGGTATTTATCTGCCTCCGAATAGGTTTTGTTCCAATCAATACAGTATTTACTTCCCCGCTCATTACCGAGAAACATATTCTCGCCGATCGTCATATTGGGGAGAAGAGCGAGTTCCTGATGGATGATGACGATTCCTTTTTTCTCTGAATCCTTAATATTATGGAATTTGCATACTTCGCCATCGTAAACGATATCACCTTCATAGGAGCCGAACGGGTAGATGCCACTAAGCACGTTCATCAGCGTGGATTTTCCTGCGCCATTCTCTCCGACGATCGCATGGATTTCTCCTTCCTCAACTCGAAGGTTTACATCATCAAGTGCTTTTACGCCCGGAAAAGTTTTGGTTATATGGTTCATTTCAAGCAAAACTTTTGACATTAATGCGCCTCCTCTTTTTTTCTAGTGTTGTGGGACTCCCGCCCCAAAAAACAGGCGGGTGAATGACCCGCCTGCTTTTTAATTGCGGTAATAGCTATTACTTCAGCTTGTCTTCAGTATAGTAACCGGAATCGATAAGGATTTCCTTGTAGTTGTTCTTGTCAGCGAATACAGGTTCGCAGAGGAATGTCGGAACTACTTTCTTACGGTTGTCGTATGTTTTTGTATCGTTTACATCAACAGTTTCGTTCTTAACGATCTGGGAAACCATCTTAACAACCTGCTTAGCAAGTTTACGTGTATCCTTGAATACAGACATCGCCTGCTTATCAGCGAGCATGTTCTTCACGTTTGTGATATCGCAGTCCTGACCGGTGATGATCGGATACTTACCTGTGTAGTTAGCTGCGAGAGCATTGACTACACCAGTTGCAGTAGAGTCATTGGAGCAGAGCCATGCATCAAGGTTTGTGCCGGAAGCATAGAAAGTAGAAAGGATGGATTCAGCTCTTGACTGAGCGGTCTCTGTGGCCCATCCAGGTGTAGCAACTTCTGTGAAATCCTTCTGACCGGAAACAACCTTCAGCTTGCCGCTTTCAATGTAAGGCTTGAGAACATCCATCGCACCGTCGTAGAAGAACTGAGCATTGTTGTCACCAGGGTCACCAGCTGTGATCTCGATGTTGAACGGGCCTGCAGCATTCTTCAGATCCAGTGTATCTACAATATAGTTGCCCTGGATCGTACCTACCATGTAGTTATCGAATGTAGCATAGTAGTCAACCGTGTCGGAATCCATAAGCAGACGGTCATAAGCGATAACCGGGATGCCTTTAGCTTCTGCCATATCAAGAACAGAACCTAAAGAAGAACATTCGATTGCCGCGATAACCAGAACTTTACATCCGGAGTTGATCATGTTCTCAATCTGAGAAAGCTGTGTAGCTACATCGTCTGCACCGTACTGAAGATCAACATCGAAGCCGGCTGCTTCGAGCTCCGCCTTCATGTAATCGCCATCCTGATTCCATCTCTGCAGAGTCCTCGTAGGCATGGAAACACCGATCTTATACTTTTCTCCACTCTGTGTCTCCGGTGTCTTTGCTGATTCGGTTGCCTGGGTCTCAGGCGCTTTTGATGTTTCATCTGCTTTTTTAGCACAACCTGCCATCGGCACTATCATCAGTGCGGAGCAAAGAATTGCACCAAGAAATCTTTTAATACTCATCAATATAACCTCCTATTGTTTTTTGTGATGTTTCACTGATACCAAAATATCATTGGCAGAATAGGAAAATCATATCAATTTTCTACATATTTTAGTCACATAGCAGTATGTTTACAAATGAATTAGCACATTTTTAACTTCACTATTTAGAACGTGTCAGAATTATGCTATCTTCTCCGAAGACGACTCTTCTTCCGAGACACTACTCTCTTTATTCTTCCCGGGATCCATGTTTACATTGATATATACTTCTTCGCGAAGATGGAATCCGCTTTCGATAATCTCATTATCCAGATTATCCTTATTTACTGCGATCGGTTCTATGGCAACATAAGGAATATTATAAGTGCCGTCATTGAAGATCATAGTTGTTCCGAGTGACTCATGCCTCGCAAGTTTTACCGCATATTCGGCAGCAAGTTTCGCAAGACTCTCCACCGGCTTATAAACAGTCATCAGCTGTGTACCCTCTACAATTCTCTGACAGGCTTCAATATCCGCATCCTGACCCACCACTTTGATTTTTCCGGCGAGACCGTTTTCTGCCAGCGCATGGACCGTTTCTCCGGCCAGCGCGTCGTTACCGCACATGATCGCCTCAGCCTGACTGATCACCTCGATATTGTCATTTACAAAGTTGTAGGCTAATTCCTGTCTCCAGCCGTCGCAATTATACTTCAGAAGCACATTCTGTCCGTGCTTTTCACAGATCGAATCGAATCCGGACATGACCTGAGGAACATTATAGTCGCTTTCCGGTCCCATGATCTCGACAATATTACTGTTATCGCCGATTTCTCCGCAGATCGCTTCCGCCATTCTCACGCCCACTCCTTCATTATCAAAGGATATATAAAGATCCGCGTTCGCGTTTCTGATGATACGGTCATAGCAGATGACCGGGATCCCCGCGTCCTTTGCATCTATGATCGTATCCGTCAAAGCATCCGCATCGATCGCGACTACCACGATACAATCTACTTTCAGGTTGATAAAATACTGAAGCTGGGCGATCTGAGTCTCGACCTCTCCATTTGCAGACTGGACATTGACCTCTGCCCCCAAATCATTCGCCGTGGCGCAAAATATATCACGTTCTCTTGTCCATCGCTCGATAACATAAGAATCAAAGCTGAGGCCGATCTTAAGATCGTCCGGTTTCTCAGACTTATGCGCTTTCGGTGCCTCGTTAGAATTCGCACACGCGGTAGAGAAACAAACCAGGCTGAACGAAATCAGAAAGACCGCTACTTTACGGAAACATCTGCTCATATTTCTTTCTCACCCTCCTTATATTCCGTCGGAGTCATTCCGGTACTCTTTTTGAAGATCCTGCTGAAATAGTTCGGATTGTTATAGCCGACTTCACTGCAGATCTCCTTCATGGACAACTGTGGATTTCTAAGCAGTTCTTTTGCTTTGGCAATGCGAAGGTTTGTCAGATAATCGATGAAGGTCACGCCGATCTGATGCTTGAATAGCTTGCTGAAATAATAAGGACTTATATCCGTCTGACAGGACATGCTCTCCAAAGAAATATCCTCTTTATAATGCTTATCGATGTATTCTTTTGCTTTCAAGATAATATCTTCAGAGGGCACTCCGGTTCCGGAGTTCAGCATGATCACCGCACGGTCGATATGTTCGATAAACCAGACCTTCAGGGATTCCGGGTTTTCCATCGAACAGACTTCCGGAAGATACTCCGCCCTTCCGTTAAACCGGTAAAGGTGTCCGCCGTTACTATACACGATATGTTCAGCGCGAAGAACAAATTCCAGGATCTTAAGACGGATATCCGAAAGACTTCCTCCGGACTGTGTCCGCATCCATTCGAAAAAACGTCCCGCCTTTTCTTCCGCCAATTGAACATTTCCTGCGCTGATGGCTTCGAAGAGTTCTTTCTCGGTTTTGACAGGATAGTTATCTTCATATTCACAACCCACGCGGATGTCTTCTGCATGCGCAACTTTTTCCGATGTACTGAAAAGCGAGGTCAGCGCTTCACTATAGGAATCCGAAACGGAACCGATCATTCGTACGCTTCCGATACCGATCCGGCATCTGAGATCAAGTTCCTCATATAGCCGTTTGCCAAGCTTAGAAGCCTGTTCAACGATCTCCGCACGTTTCTCGTATGACAATTCATCTTTTTCATAAGGGACCAGCACGGGGATCTTATTTCCCATCACCGAGCCGATGATACAGTTAAAATAATTCTCAATGATCATTCTGATATCTGAATAATTCTTCTGGAGTTCAAGACTTGCAGCGACTGCGCCCCGCATCTGGTTCTCCGGCAGATCCCCCTCGTTAACGATCACCATCATGTACGCATATTTTCCGATAATGCCCAGAAGTGATCTATACGTATCAATATCCTTCTGAAAGTGTGTATGGAACAGAAGATTCTGGATCAGTCCGGTCTCGATGATCGGCATGATCGTCTCAAACTTCTCTTTGATCTCCAGTTTCTCCCGTCTGGAATTTCTTTCTTTGTCCACCTCTTCCATCGCTTTTCTAAGAACAGTCTCGATCTTCTCTTTGTCAAACGGCTTATTGACATATTCGAGGACTCCGAGATTGATCGCTTCTTTCGCATAGTCAAATTTGTCATATGCCGTAAGCACAATGAATACGGTTTTGCTGTTGAATTTCTGAATCTCGCGGATCGCTTCGATACCATTGATCCCCGGCATCTTAATATCCATAAAGCTAATGTCCGGACGGAAACTCTCCGCCAGTTCAATGACATTTCTGCCGGTTTTGGCCGTCTCGATCTCACACTCTCCGGGAAAGCTTTTCTCAATAATATATTTCAGAGAATCGATTACGATCCCTTCATCATCTGCCAGCATTACTCTATACATGTTTCATCCCGCCTCGGTATCCATATTATTACACTTGTGCCCTGATTCTCGGCACTTTTGATCTCAATCTTCTCTTTTCCGTTAAAAAAGTTATCCAGTCTCGCGATTACGTTTGTCAATCCCACACTCTTCTCATCATCCGGCTTCTTCGAATATTCGAGCGGCTGACGGGAGAGAAGCTGATCGATGATTTTCTGATCCATGCCCTTTCCATTATCGCGGATCTCAACACAAGCGAACCGGTCCTTTTTGTAAAGCGAAAGAACGATCTCGATCGATCTTTCATCCAGATTATCGATCCCGTACTTCACCGAATTCTCAAAGATCGGCTGAAGGATCATACTCGGAACGATTACATCAAGAAGTGACTCATCGATCTCCTTGCGGAAAGAAATCTCGCCGGAGAATCTAACATTCATAATATAAATGTAGCTGTCTACCAATTCGATTTCTTCAGCAATTCTGACCTTTTCATTATCCTTTTTAACATTATACCGAAAAAAATCAGCCATTTTCTGAATATAGTCACCGGTCCTCTTCGCGTCCTCCATCATAGCCAGTTGCGCGCCGGCATTCAGTGTATTGAAGAGAAAATGCGGATTGATCTGTGCCTGAAGATACTTGAGCTGGGCATCCTTCAAGTGGTTCTCCATCAGCAGGCTCTTTTCTTTCATGGCACTCTCAGTGACCATCTGCTCTCTGATCCGTCCGATATATTNCGATATATTCCTTAATACTGACAAGCATACGGTTAAAGGCCCGCGTCACATGCCCGATCTCGTCATTCGAGTCGATCATGAGAGGCTCAACGTTCTCAGGATTTCCGGATGAGATCTCTTTTGCTTTTTCAGACAGTTTTGTCAGCGGTCTTGTAATGGTACTCGTAAGAAGAATGATAAGAAGGACATTCATCAAAGACACGATGATGAAAATAGAAAGGCAGAGGATCTGCGAATAATGAAGAGAACTGATCATCGTGTTAAAGCTTTCAGAATTCGTCCGGAAAGTCTCATTATTCAAACTGTAAATATACGTATTAAGGTATTCGAAAGACTCACAGCATTCGTTGTAGAATCGGGTATATAACTCAACATTACGGGCTCTCTTTCCCCGAATGGCCTTTTCAGCTGTTGCCAGATAGTTTTTACTCAGATTGCGGACATTTCGTTCCCCGAGTTTTAAAGCATTATCCGTCGGCTGATCATTCAGATCTTCTATTTCTTCGTCGATCACCTGAGAATACCGGTAATACAGTTCAAGATCATCCGTGCCCTTTGTTTCCAAATATCCCGTTAGTCCTGCATGCACATTCTTAACATCATCGGCAAGTTTATTGAGATTGATATTAGTTGAATAAACCGCATCAATTCGTTCAAGCATCGTGTTCAGGTTGATATATACGAAAAGGTTTACACCCAAAGCGATCATGGATGTTGCCAGAAATACGATGATCAGTTTTTGCCCGATCTTCACACGGGAAAGGAGCTGCCTAATTCGTCTCATTTTTCGTTCCTTCTCCGCTTTCGTCCGCAAGATACTGCTTTACGTTCTTCTTATCCATAAAGATATAGTCCGTGCTGAAATATTCACTGACATTTCCTTTGTCGATGTATTCATTCAGAGCATCCACACAATAAACCGCGACCTTTTCAGTATCCACACTGAATGTTGCTTCCAATGTGCCTCTGTCGATGGCACGAAGGATCGACGGAGAGTCGTAAAAGCCGATGATCGTCGTATTCCCTACCGCATTCTTGTTAACGATATATTGGTAAGCGCACCGGGTATTAATATCACTTAAGCAGACAATAATATCCGGGAGCGATTCGTATTTATCCAGAACATCCGCTATCTTCTCCTCTGCGCTCAATGGGGACGCTGAATCGATCACCGCAGACTCGATCTGGATGCCCGTCGGCTTCAGGGTTTCCTGTATCGCAGCATATAGCGTATTCTCATTACTATTTCCCTCGGCGTTCATAAGAACCAGAGTTTTACATTCTTCTTTTACTCTCTCGGAGATACTGACAATGAGCTTGCCGTACTTGGTTCCGGCGCTGTAATTGTTCATGCCGACGAAGCTGACACGCTTCGAATCCGGAACGTCTGCCATAACAGTAACGACCGGGATCCCGGACTCGTACGCTTTATTCACAAGCCGGACCGTTTCCTCAGAATTGTCTCCCTCCAGAATGATACCGGACACATCGGACCGGATCGCGATATCCATCTGTTCCTGTTTCGTATACTCCGCCGCGAGATTATCTCCCGCCCGTTCCACATAACAGTCATTCTGAAGCCCATATTCACGCAACTGCTGGTAAAGGCTCTCCGAGACACGGCTATCACTGTCATTCCCGATAAAAACGAAATGTCTGGAATACGTTTGATAATCTTCAATGCCGGAAGCTTTATATCTTTGTGTCTGAGACCGGAATATGCCAAGACCCACTACGGTCAGGATCAGAAGCGCCACCGTAATGAACGTCATAATTCCCAGAAATAATCTGTTTCTACTTAGTCTCTTTGCCACGCGCGCTCTTCTTTCTGCATTTCCCGATGCAGAATGTCATTTCTCCTGCATCACTGATTGAGTTTAATTCTGCTGGAGCTCTTCCTGACTGTCAAGTTTTTTCTTTCCCCGGAGGTCCAATTTATGGTAACTCCCGTCCGAATCCAGGAAGTGGGAACGTACAGTATCTTCCAGTTCCACATCAAGAACTTCCATCACACGGGCTTTGCAATCCGGATCTTCTACCGGGAAGAGAAGCTCGACACGGCGGATCAGGTTTCTCGGCATCCAGTCCGCGGATGACAGATAGATATCTTCCTGACCTTCGTTATAGAAGTAGTAGATGCGGGAATGCTCCAGGAATCTTCCGGTGATCGAACGGACCGTGATATTTTCGGAAAGTCCCTGGACACCCGGACGCAGGCAGCAGATGCCACGCACGATCAGATCGATCTTCACTCCTGCACAGGATGCGTCATAGAGTGCATCGATAATATTGGCATCAACGAGGGAATTCATCTTCGCGATGATGCGGCTCTTCTCTCCTTTTCTGGCATTCTTTGCTTCCTGGGAGATCTTCTCGAGGAAATAATTCTTCATCTTCGTCGGCGCAGGGATCAGCCTCTTCCACTCCGGCGGTTCGGAGAATCCGGAAAGCGTATTAAAGAATTCGGACGCATCCACACCAAAGGTCTCCGACGCGGTAAACAGGCCGATGTCGGTATAGATCCTGGCGGTGATATCGTTATAGTTTCCGGTTGCAAGATGCAGATATCTTCTGATACCGTCCTCCTCATTTCTTACAACGAGCGTGATCTTACTGTGGGTCTTCAGTCCCACCAGTCCGTAGATAACATGGCAGCCTGCTTTCTCAAGCATTTTCGCCCAGTTGATGTTATTCTCCTCATCAAATCTCGCCTTCAGCTCAACAAGTACCATGACCTGTTTTCCGTTCTGCGCGGCTTCCGCCAGGGATCTAATGATCGGTGAGCTGCTCGATACACGGTAGAGCGTCTGCTTGATCGCAAGGACATTCGGGTCTTCCGCCGCCTGACGGACAAACTCGACGACCGGATCGAACGATTCATACGGATGATGAACCAGGCGGTCCTTGGCACGGATCGCATCGAAGATATTGACCCCTTCCGGGAACATCTTCGGCTTGGCCGGGCGGAAAGAGTGATAGCACAGATCCGGGAAATCATCCGAGATCTTACCGACAACCTTCATAAGGAAAGTAAGGTCGATCGGACCTCCGACAGAAAACACATCTTTTTTCGAGATTTTCAGAGACGATGTCAGAAGTTTCAGAAGTCTCGGATCCAGATCATCGTTGACCTCCATACGGATGATCTCGCCGAAGCGGCGTTTTCTGACCTGTTCCTCGATCTCCTTGAGAAGATCTTCCGCCTCATCCTCGTCGATATCGAGGTCGGCATTTCTCATGACACGGTAGAATCCCGACGCCAGTACGGAGGAGCCTATAAAGAGCGAAGAGAGGTTCGCCTGGATGATCCCCTCGATCGGCACGAAGCAAACGCCCGTGGATAGGTGCATTTCGAAAAGTCTCGGCACGACGGTCGGCACCTGAAGTGTCGCAAATCGGAATTCCGGATCAATGACTTTTCCTTTCTTTTCCTGCTTGGCAAGACGCGCTTCCCTCTCTTCTTCCGTCTCATCGATGAGTACGCAGAGATTGAGCTGGCGGTTATAGATCAGCGGGAACGGACGAGATGCATCGACCGCCATCGGCGTCAGGATCGGGTACAGCGTCGAGCGGAAGTAATCATCACAGACTTCTTTCGCATGATCGTCAAGATCCCGGTAATCGCTGATGAGGATATTATGATTCTTCAGTGACGGCACCAGAGAACGCGTATAGGTCGAGTACATCAGTGCCATCTGCGCCCTTGCCTTGTCGTCGATCTCGGACAGCTGCTGTTTGACTGTCCTTCCGGAGATATCCAGTTCATCGTATTTGACGCTGAGAAGGTCACGGAGCGAAGCAACACGGACGATATAGAATTCATCCATATTCGATGCCGTGATCGACAGGAATTTCAGACGCTCCAGAAGAGGATTCTTCGTATCTCTCGATTCAAAGAGGATACGGTTGTTAAACTCCAGCCAGCTGAGCTCTCTGTTAAAGTAGCGGGTCGAATCCGACTCGGTGTCGGCATTATCCATCGCCGAGCGGGCGACCTCGGTGCTGACGCCCTGAAGCTTCTTCTCTTTCTTTTCTTTTTTCGAACCCGTCTCTTTCTTCGCGTTCGTTTCTTTCTTGCTGCTTATCTCTTTTTTGGTACTCATCTGATCTGCCTCCGGACACGTAAATATGCCTTCACTGTGAAGAATTGTTCGAATAAATCAGTATGGCTCTCGAAGAACCATTTATCATAGGTCATGTCATACATGGTATCGCCGGAGATCAGGAGTCCCTCTGCTCCCATCGTCACGGTGATATCACGGAGTTTCTGCCGGTGCGATGCATCAAGCGCATCGGCAAGGCGCAGGATCGCCGTCAGTTTACTGACCAGGACCTGCTGCTCGGTAGAGATCTCCACATACCGTACATCCTGATAGAAGTTCGGATCCGTATAGAATCTTCCGACCAGTGCGACGATCTTTCTTTCCTCTTCGGACATACCGATCAGCTCGGTTCGGTCGATGATGCTGTACGTCGAAGGATTCGGATTCGCGATATTGATGAACTTACCCAGTTCATGCAAAAGAGCGGCAACGCGAAGCAGCATCCTCTCACGGTCATGCATGCCGTGGATCTTCTTCGTCGCATCGAAGATCGCCATCGCTGCCTCCTCAACGAATGTGATATGTTTCTTTTCGGATTTATATCTCTTCGCCACGTGGCGGGCCGCCGAGATCAGATCCTGCTGTGGATCCAGAACGAGATCGTAGTGCTTATGCCTCCATGCGTAGCCGTACATGACACCCTCTGTAAGAGATGCATCCGGCATATGTACGCCCTCGACACCCGTATAGTCGAGCATCTTCTTGATCATCAGCGCAGTCGGAAGAAGGAGCGGCGCAGTCGACGGCTTGATGTCGAGCTTTCTTGCCAGCGCCTCGGAAGATATGTGCAGAAGGTCATTGACCAGCGCGTCAAACTTCTCTCGCGTCAGGTAGCAGTACTCTCTGGCGGACTCACCGGCAAGTGCTTTTATAAAGCCCATATCACTTCCGAAAACGATGAGATTTTTATACTTGATATTCTTCGGCTCGATCGCGTGATACTCGGCAAGATCCTGCGAGATATATTCCTCGAGGACTTCCGTGTAGTGGGTCGTCTGCTTCGCCAGATCCGATAGGAGTTCACTGACACGAAGTGATCCGAGACGTGTGTTCTGCGAGAAAACGAGATCCGATTTATCGTAGAGTGTCGCCTGCATACTTCCCGATCCGATATCGAGTACCATCGTGCCCTCGGATACGAGTTTGGCGAAGTTCGGCTGGCTCTCTTTGACCGCGAGGTTATGGAAATATCTTTCCTGCGCGTTATCGAGGACCGTCACCTTGATGCCGGTCTGCACCCTGATCTGCTCGATGACCATCGCGCGGTTTCCTGCCTCTCGAAAAGCACTCGTCGCCACGCAGATGACTTCTTTGATCTTGTACTCTTTTATCTTTTCGGCAAACCCTTTCAGGACTTCCACGATCTCGCCGGCCATCGGCGGCGGGATGATGCCCTCGGTATATGCGCGGGATGCCAGGGATAAATATTTTCGGACAGATTCGATCTCTTTCGGTACGGTCTTATCACCCAGTTCGAAGATCTTCAGCCGGAGCGATAAAGATCCCAGATCGATGACCGCCAGTAAAGTCTTTTTACTCATGTCGGAGTTCTCCTTGAAATAGTAAGGTCACCTATAAGTATACCTCTGAAAAATGGAAATTCCGTGAACGATCGGGATCAAAGAGCCCGATATGCTTCGATGACCTTTTCTGTCATCTCCTTCGTCGAGAGGATATCCGTCTCGCCGGAAAGGACGATGTCTGCGGTTCTATATCCCTTCGAGAGGACATCCGCCACCGCTTTTTCGATCTTTATTCCTTCTTCCGGAAGGCCCAGTGAATAGCGGAGCATCAGCGCGGCCGACAGGATCGTCGCCAGCGGATTGGCGATGCCTTTCCCGGCGATATCCGGTGCGGAGCCGTGGACAGGCTCATACATGCCGGGCTTTCCCGGTGCGCCGAGAGATGCCGACGGGAGCATGCCGATCGAGCCGGTGATCATGCCCGCTTCATCGGACAGGATATCGCCGAACATGTTGCTCGTCACGATCACATCCAGCGATGCCGGACGGCGCAGGAGCTGCATCGATGCATTATCCACATACATGAATTCGTAGGATACTTCCGGATATTCCGGTGCGATCCTCTCGGTCACTTTTCTCCAGAGTCTCGATGTCTCTAAGATATTCGCCTTATCGACCACGGTCAGGCTCTTTTTTCTCTGCATCGCGGAATTAAACCCTACCCGCAGGATGCGCTCGATCTCCGCTTCTGAATAGGTCTCGATATCGAAAGCTTCCATGCCTTTCGGGGTACCGTCTTCGAGGCACTCTTCCGACGGGGCAAGGCCTCTCTTTCCGAAATAGATACCGCCGGTAAGTTCCCGCACGATCAGGATATCTACACCGTTTTCTACAAGATCCGGGCGAAGAGGACTGCTGCTCTTAAGTTCCGGAAACAGGATCGCCAGACGGAGATTCGCGAACAGGCCGAGTCCTTTTCGAAGACCGAGAAGCGCCGCTTCCGGACGCTTATTCCCGGGAAGGGCATCCCACTTCGGTCCGCCGACGGCACCGAGAAGAACGGCGTCACTTTCCTTACATGTCTTCAGTGTCTCTGCAGGGAGCGGCTCCCCGCAGGTATCGATGGCAATGCCTCCGGCCATGACCTCCGTAAAGGAGAAGCCGTGTCCGCTCTTTTCGGAGACAGCACGAAGCACTTCACATGTGCTCTCCGTCACCTCCGGTCCGATCCCGTCGCCGGGAATGACTGCGATCTTAAACATTGCCATGATCGTTCACCTCGCTTATTTGAGTTTTGACTTCGTATATCCCACGAGACCGTCGGAGTTGATGATCTCGCTGATGAATGCGGGAAAAGCACTTGCCTGGTATTCTTTTCCCGTCGTGATATCCTTTATCTTTCCGGTGTCGGTATCGATCTCGATCCGATCCCCGTCACTTATCCCTTCGGATGCCTCCGGGCACTCCAGGATCGGAAGCCCGGTATTGATGCTGTTTCTATAGAAGATCCTAGCAAAGGACGGCGCGATCACGCAGGAGATGCCGCTGGCCTTGATGGCGACCGGTGCATGTTCTCTTGACGATCCGCAGCCGAAGTTGCTGCCGGCCACGATGATGTCACCGGGCGAAACTTTTGTCTTAAAATCCGGATCGAGATCCTCCATGCAGTGCGCGGCCAGTTCTTCTTTAACAGAGGTATTCAGATATCTTGCCGGGATGATGACATCCGTATCGACATTGGATCCGTATTTGATCACTTTTCCAGAAAACTTCATGTCTGCTTCCCTTCTTTCTTCAGAGTTCCTCAGGGCTTCCGATATAGCCGAGGACCGCAGATGCGGCTGCGACTTCCACGCCGGCCAGATAGACTTCCGACTCCTTATGTCCCATACGTCCGACAAAGTTTCGGTTTGTTGTCGAGACACACTTTTCTCCCTTAGCAAGGACACCCATATGTCCGCCGAGGCATGGTCCGCAGGTCGGCGCCGATACCACGCATCCCGCATTGATAAATATCTCCAGAAGACCGTCCTTCAGGCACTGCTTATATACCCTCTGCGATCCCGGGAGGATGATCGCGCGGATCCCGTCCGCGACACGATGGCCTTTCAGCACAGCGGCTGCTTTTTCCATATCTTCGAATCGTCCGTTCGTACAGGAACCGATCACGACCTGATCGATCTTTATCTTTTCAAAAGTTCCGACCTCGTGCGTATTGGACGGAAGGTGCGGGAAGGAAACCATCGGATGGATCTTCGAAAGATCGATCTCGATCGTCTTTTCATATACCGCATCCTCATCCGGGAACAGCCAGTCGGGGGCTTCTTTATACCCATCGCGTACGCGGGTGAATAAGTACATGATCGTCTTTTCATCTACCGGGAAGATTCCGTTTTTTGCACCACACTCGATTGCCATATTGCAGATCGTAAACCTATCCGCCATCGAGAGCGAAGCGACACCTTCTCCCGTGAATTCCAGAGACTTATACAGCGCACCGTCGACGCCGATCATCCCGATGAGATAAAGGATCACATCTTTACCGGAGCAGTAAGGATTCAGTTTTCCTTTAAGGTCCACACGGATCGCTTCCGGCACACGGAACCAGGTCGTTCCGGCAGCCATCGCGCAGGCCAGGTCTGTCGATCCTACGCCCGTGGAAAAAGCACCCAGCGCACCATAGGTGCAGGTATGAGAATCCGCGCCGATGATCACATCCCCCGGACGGGCCAGTCCGTTTTCCGGGATGATGACGTGCTCGACGCCCATGCCTTCCTGTCCCTGCTCATAGTAATAGCGGATGCCCTGTGCTTTTGCAAAATCACGCATCCTCTTACACTGTTCGGCGGACTTGATATCTTTATTGGGAGCAAAGTGATCCGGCACCAGCACGATCTTATCCGTATCGAACACCTTGCCGAAGCCGTTTCTTTCAAATATATCGATCGCAGGCGGAGTGGTGATATCGTTTCCCAAAAGGAGATCGAGTCTCGCCTCGATCAGATCGCCCGGGGCGCAATTATCCTTTCCCGCGTGCTTCGCCAGAATTTTCTGTGTCATCGTCATTCCCATAAGAGTTACCACCCTTCCACGAAGAATCAACTAATTTAATGTTACTTGCAAATCAAACTTCGCGCAAGAAAGAAACAGTAAGGAATGTTTAGAATTCTTTACTTCTTTTATATGTGATATAATGCAGATATCAACCCCATAAGGAGTAAGAATCCATGAGCAAATTTTCACTGTTACAGAATAACTCTAATCAGTATAACCGCACTTCTACTTCCAACGTACACGAGGTCAGCGAGGAAATTGCCCAGCTTCAGGGGGAAGTAGAACGTCTGGATCTTCTCACGGAAGCCATGTGGAAGCTTATGAAGGAGAAGGGCCTGACGGACGATGATCTCATCAAGTCCATCACGGAGATCGATGAGGCGAGAAAAGCGAAGAAAAAAGCACTCGAAGATGGCGAGAAGCAGGAAGCAGATCTCTGCCCCTACTGCCATGTTCCGCTTCAGAATAACGGCAAGATCGCGGACCGCTGCATCTACTGCGGACATGAGATCATCAACAATCCGTTCAAAAACTAATCTGAAAGAAGAAAACAAAGGTATCTTTTATCCATGCCTCTGATATCGGTAAACAAAGTATCTAAGTCTTACCATTCCAGGCTGTTGCTTGATCACGTCTCTTTTTCGATCGAGCGGGGCGACAAGATCGCCCTGATCGGCAACAACGGAACAGGTAAGTCTACCCTTTTTAAGATGATCCGCGGCGACGTCAAGCCGGACGAAGGCGAGATATTGCATCACGGTACCGCCATTGCCGGATATCTTACCCAGAATATGGAGGAACTCGATATCGGAGGAAACATCCTCTCTTCCGAGGAGCTTTCCGGTATTGAAGATAAGATGCGCGAAGCGGAGTTCAAGCTCGCGACAGCAGATGCTGCGGAGTCCCAGTCGCTTCTTCGCACCTACGAACAGCTCACTTCCCGTTTCGAATCTTTAGGCGGATATGACTATGAGCCCCGCATGAAGGCCGCCCTGGCAGGTCTCGGTCTTTCTGACATCGATTACACAAGGCCCGTCTCCAGTTTCTCCGGTGGCGAGAAGATGCGCATATGTCTTGCGCGTCTCATCGTTTCGCGCCCGGATATTCTTCTTCTCGACGAGCCGACGAACCACCTGGACACCGATGCGCTCGAGTGGCTCGAGGGCTTCATCCGCTCATACGGCGGCGCCGTCCTTCTCATCTCACATGACCGATACTTCATCGACCGGACCGTTAGCAAGGTCTTCGAGCTGGAAAACAGCACGATCACCGCTTACCGCGGAAACTATAGTGACTATAAAGAACAGAAGCGCCACTTTCTCGAAGATCAGGCGCGTCTTGTCGCCAATCTGGAAAAAGAACTTGTCCGCCAGGAAGGTGTGACGCAGACCATGCTCTCACACCGGAACATCTCCGGCTACCACGCGAGAGAAAAAGTCGTCGAGAAGCTCTCCGACAGGCTTGCCCAGGAACGCATGAAGCTCAGCTCCGGCGCGATGCATATGAGCTTTAAACTCATGCCGGAAGTCCGTTCAGGAGATCCCGATAAGAAACTCCTCGAAGCCAGGCACCTGGGGAAAACATTTCCGGACGGAAAAGTGCTTTTCGAGGATGTAAACTTCGAGATCAAAGCATCTGACAAGATGTTCCTTGTCGGACCGAACGGATGTGGAAAAACGACTATGCTCTCCCTTCTTCTCGGCAAAGTCGGTGATTTTGACGGAGACGTTCTAATCAGCGGCTCTTCCCGCATCGGATATATGGGACAGTTTGTACCATTTGAAGACGAAACCAAGACGATTTTAAGCGAGCTCATGGACCGCTCCGAACTTTCCGAGACTTCTGCCAGATCTCTTCTGGCAAGGTTCGGGTTCCGCGATATCGACGTATATAAGCAGATCTCCGTCCTCTCCGGTGGAGAACGTTCCCGTCTGTTCCTGTGCTGTCTTCTCGAAGAAAAGCCGGAGCTTCTCTTCCTCGATGAGCCGACGAACCACCTGGATATCGAGTCCAGAGAAGTTCTTGAGGACGCGCTCGCCGAGTATAACGGCGCGATCCTGGCCGTCAGCCATGACCGTTACTTTATCGAGAAGTGCCAGAGCCGCATCCTCGGCTTTTTCGGCTCCCGCGTGGAGCTTCTGGATAAGTACGAGCACTACAGAAAGAAGTACAGAGCATTCTCCGAAGAGGAAGATGAAAAGCGCGCCGCCATCGCCTCTGAGAAGCGCCAGGCGGAGAAAGAGCGCCGCGAAGCGGAAAAGGCCGCTTCCGCTGATACGGTTTCTGCCAAGCCGGTCATCAACCGTGCCAAAGAGCGAAAGGAGATCGCGAAGAGAAAAGAGCGCATCCGTTATCTAGAGAAGACGATCGCCGAGCTTGAAGAAGAACAGAAAACTCTTGAGGCTTCTTTCGGCAAAGACACCTCTCCGGAAGACTACGAGAAATACAGCAAGAACAGTGAACAGCTCGAAGCGATGTATGCCGAGTATATGGAGCTCGAAAACACCTGATCATTTTTCTCCTGCTCCGACTAATTGAAATACAAAAAGGGCTGCACCTCGTGCAGCCCTTTGCTTTGATTTCAAGTTTTCACCATTAATAGGATTTCTTTCCGAAGAAATACTTATTGCTGGAATACTCGTAGCGCACGCCGTAGACCGGGCCTCCCGGATAGGCTTCTACCGCATCTGTCCAGCCCTGCTTCCGTGCTTCTTCGATTCCGATCTTATCGGAAGTTGCCTCAAGAAGCTGCGTTACAGTCACGAAGACATAACCCTTATCCTTCAGTCCCTGAATCATCTCATCGAGAGATTCCACCGTAGACTTATGGGAGTCGTGGAGAAGGACACAGTCATAACTGCTGGCGTTATCGATAACATGCTGGGCAGTGTAATGGGCATCTCCCATCGCCGGTTTCTGCCAGTCTGCCGGACAGCTGATGTCATTCCAGTTAATGCAGAACTCACGCTGCTCGAGCGCGTATTTTAGTAGTCCGGGATTGGCCAATCCGGCACCTTGCGGCGGACGGATGACAGTCGCCTTCTGTCCGATCTTATCCATAAGCGCCTGGTCACACTTCTGCAGTTCTTCGTAAGCCTTATTCTCATCGACCTTGGAAAGGACCGTATGGCTCCATGTGTGGTTACCGATCTCACATTTCAGATCAAGCATACGCTGCAGTAATTGCGGATCCGTACCGGTAACATTCTGTCCCAGCAGGAAGAACGTTGCAGGGATTCCGTGTTTTTCCAGAGTATCCAGCACTTGTGGCGTAAATTCACAAGGACCATCGTCAAAGGTAAGGGCAATCAGCTTTGTGCCTTCCGGATAGGAAGCGTGGGTGCCTTCCTCCTTCGTCGGCTCCGGTGTAGTTTCCGGAGCTGTAGTATCTGTCGCGACAGTATCTGAAGTTGAATCCTCAGGGATAGTAGCAGAGGTGGCCGTTGTGGCCGCTGTCGTGGCATCGCTGTTCTTTGCGGATTTCTTATTGATTGCTGTAACCATCCAGACGAAAGCTACCAGAAGAACCATAAAGACTGTAGCCATAATAGCTACGGTATTTCCCAGCGCACGAAGCTGCGCGGTCATGGTTCTTTTGGGATTGCCGCCAGACGGTCTTGGAGACTTTGCAGGCATATAACTCATACTCAGGTCTCTCCTCCTGTTGATTAATCATATATACACAGAATAAATTATAGCATATATCCGGAAAAGCAAGTCCTAAGTTTTCTCTCATATTCTCATCCTTGGAACCTGTCATTCAAAACAAAAAAGGCTGTACCGGAAATCCGATACAGCCTTTGAAAATACTCTTTTCGATATAGGAATTAAGCCTTACCGTCAGATCCGAGAACATACTGGATCTTATGAGCAACCATATCCTTAACCGCCTGACGGGCCGGCTTGAGGTACTGGCGCGGATCGAAGTGATCCGGGTGCTCAGCGAAGTACTTACGGATGTTACCTGTCATTGCAAGACGGATATCGGAGTCGATGTTGATCTTGCAGACTGCAAGTGTAGCTGCCTTACGGAGCTGCTCTTCCGGAATACCAACAGCATCCGGCATATTTCCGCCATACTGGTTAACCATCTTAACGAATTCCTGCGGAACGGAAGAAGAACCGTGAAGTACGATCGGGAAGCCCGGGAGCTTCTTCATGCACTCTTCGAGAACGTCGAAGCGGAGCGGCGGCGGTACGAGGATACCATCCTCATTTCTTGTGCACTGAGCAGCTGTGAACTTGTAAGCACCATGGGAAGTACCGATAGCGATAGCCAGGGAGTCGCAGCCTGTTCTAGATACGAACTCTTCTACTTCTTCCGGACGTGTGTAGGACTCATGACCAGCCTCTACAACAACTTCATCCTCGATACCTGCGAGTGTTCCGAGCTCAGCCTCAACAACTACGCCGTGAGCGTGAGCATATTCAACTACCTGCTTGGTAAGAGCGATGTTGTCCTCGAAAGACTTGGAGGAAGCGTCGATCATAACGGATGTGAAACCACCGTCGATGCAGGATTTGCAGAGTTCAAAAGAATCACCGTGGTCAAGGTGCAGAGCGATCGGGATCTCCGGATTCTCAATTACAGCAGCCTCAACGAGCTTTACGAGATAGGTGTGGTTAGCATAAGCTCTAGCACCCTTGGAAACCTGGAGGATAACCGGGCTCTTCAGTTCGCCTGCAGCCTCTGTGATACCCTGAACGATCTCCATGTTGTTTACGTTAAAAGCACCTACAGCGTAACCGCCGTTATATGCCTTCTTGAACATTTCAGTAGTAGTAACTAATGGCATAAGTATGTTCTCCTTTATGTTATTTGTTATATATGAAAATAAATTTTCACCAAACCTTATTTTACGAGCAGAAGTGTCTTTCGTCAATTACAGAAACCAAAGATCAGTTCGCTTTGACTTACTTCTCCTCGCTGTCCTTCTCCTCGGAAGAAATCTCCTCTTTGATCTCCTCCACTGCTTCTTCCGCGTCCGCTTTTACAGCTTCAGCAGCTTCTTCTGCAGCTTTCTCGGCTTTTTCTGCCTTTTCTTCATTAATAGCCTCTTTTACCAGATTCATGGAATCATCCTTGGAGTCCGACTTGCTGTCCTCTTCATCTGTCTTCAGCGCATCGTACTTCTCTTTTGCCTTGTAGACGGAAGAGACCAGTTTTGCTTCTTTCGCCAGCATATCAAAGTCTTCTTTGGAAGCCAAATCCTTGGAAGATGTCTGATAGCAGACTTCTTCATAGACATTGTCCAGGATCAGGTAATCCACATGCTCCATGTTGGCGCCGAGTGTGGAATTCTTCAGCATCTGGGCAACTCTGTCGCCTTCGCCGTCTCTTCCATCAAAAGAATCAAACGGGATCGTGATCTTATTGAACATGTAGCGCAGTGCTACCTCATTTTTCTGATAGTCCATCGCAACGCGGTACTTCGCAATAACGAAAGTGTGGATGAATACGACGATGCAGATCAGAAGGATCGCGCCGAATACACACCACAGGAGCGGACCCGGATCGGTCTTTCCCGCGATCAGGTAACCTGCCGCCGCTGCATCCAGAGCTGCGATGATCAGGGTAATGATCCTTCTCTTTAAGATCTGCTTCTTGGAAGCCGGAAAACAGTGGACTGTGTCCTTTGGCAGTTTATCCAGTTCTTCCTGGGAGATCTCTAAGTTTTTCTCTTCAACTTCACTCATAAAATAACCCTCCGAACCTTATTATTTCTTAAGTGCATCAATTCTTGAAAGCACGTTATCCAGCATCTCCTGATACTTGGCCTGCTTTTCTCTTTCCGCATTGATGACCTTCTCCGGCGCCTTCTTGACAAACTCTTCATTGGCAAGCTTCGCATTTACACGCTTCATCTCGCCCTCGAGGCGCTCCTTCTCTTTTCCGAGGCGCTCAAGTTCCTTATCAATATCGATCAGGTCCTCAAGCGGGATATAGATCTCACCGGCAGAGCATACACATGCTACAGCAGTATCCGGAATACCTTCTTTCGTTTCCTTTGTCTCGACTTCCGTAACATTTGCAAGTCTTTCCAGGAAAGCCTTTCCATCCACGAACATCGCACGGTTCTTCGCATCCGTAGAAACAAGGATCATGCCGATCTTACGGGACGGGATAACACCCATGTCTGTTCTTACATTACGGATCGAGCGGATCGCATCCATCAGGATCTCCATCTGCTTTTCCTCCGCCGGGAATACTTCGTTTTCACGGTATTCCGGCCAGGAAGAAATCATGATGGAATCACTCTTATTCGTAAGAACAAGATATCTGTAAACTTCTTCGGACAGGAACGGCATGAAAGGATGCAGCAGCTGCATGGATCTGCCGAGAACATCATTTAAGATGAACTGTGCTTCTTTTCTCGTCGCACATTCCTTATCGAAAAGACGGGACTTTGCGATCTCGATATACCAGTCGCAGTATTCTTCCCAGATGAAAGAATTGATCTTGGAAAGAGCAACGCCGAACTCATAGTTATCGAAGTTATCGGTAACTTCCTTGATGACCTGGTTCATACGGGACAGAATCCACTTATCTTCCAGAGTGAACTTAGAAGGATCGACATCGTCAAATGTCAGGTCGTCTTCGCAGTTCATCAGGACGAACTTCATGGCGTTCCAGATCTTGTTGCCGAAGTTTCTTCCGGCCTCGATCTTCTCCTGCTGGAAACGCTGGTCATTACCCGGAGCATTACCGGTAACGAGCGCATACCGCAGAGCATCCGCACCGAACTTCTCGATGATCTCAAGCGGATCGATACCGTTACCTAAGGACTTACTCATCTTTCTGCCCTGGGAGTCACGTACGAGACCGTGGATCAGGACTGTATCGAAAGGTGTCTGCTTCATGTGTGCACATCCGGCAACGATCATACGGGATACCCAGAAGGTAATGATGTCATAACCGGTGACGAGTGTATTGGTCGGATAATAACGCTTCAGGTCAGCTGTTTCTTCCGGCCAGCCGAGAGTAGAGAACGGCCACAGCGCCGAAGAGAACCATGTATCCAGAGTATCCGGATCCTGGCGCATCGGCTTTCCGCACTTCGGACATACTGCAGAATTTTCCTTGGTAACAACGAGTTCACCACAGTCGTCACAGTAGAATGCCGGGATACGGTGACCCCACCAGAGCTGACGGGAGATACACCAGTCACGGATATCCTCCATCCAGTTGAAGTAGTTCTTATCAAATCTTTCCGGAACGAACTTCGTCTTACCGGATCTTACCGCTTCGATAGCAGGCTCGGCCAGAGTCTTCATCTTTACGAACCACTGCAGGGAAACTCTCGGTTCAACGGTCGTACCGCAGCGGTAGCAGGTGCCTACGTTATGCGCATGCGGCTCAACCTTGATGAGGAATCCGCCCTCTTCAAGATCCTTCACGATCGCTTTTCTTGCTTCATAACGGTCCATACCGGCATACTTCGGATAATCTTCCGTGATCTTCGCGTCCTCGGTAAGAACAGTGATCACTTCGAGGTTATGGCGAAGTCCGACCTCAAAGTCGTTCGGGTCATGAGCAGGTGTGATCTTAACAACACCGGTACCGAACTCGATATCAACATAACTGTCGGCGATAACCGGGATCTTTCTTCCAACGAGCGGGAGAACGAGCATCTTACCGATGACGTCCTTATAACGCTCATCTTTCGGGTTTACAGCTACCGCGGTATCACCGAGGAGTGTCTCCGGACGGGTGGTGGCAAGTTCCAGATATCCGGAACCATCCTCGAAAGGATAGCGCAGATGCCAGAAAGAACCCTGCTGGTCTTCGTATTCAACTTCGGCATTGGAGATCGATGTCAGGCATTTCGGGCACCAGTTGATGATGCGCTCACCACGATAGATCAGGCCTTCGTTATAGTACTTAATAAATACATCTTTAACTGCTTCAGAGCAGCCTTCGTCCATGGTGAAACGCTCATGCTCCCAGTCGCAGGAAGAACCGATCTTCTTGAGCTGCTCAACGATACGTCCGCCGTACTGCTTCTTCCATTCCCAGGCACGCTCGAGGAACTTGTCTCTTCCGAGGTCGTCCTTCGTAAGGCCCTCTTCCTTCATCGTCGCAACGATCCTTGCTTCTGTTGCGATGGATGCATGGTCCGTACCCGGAACCCAGAGGGTATCAAAGCCCTTCATTCTCTTATAACGGACGAGGATATCCTGAAGAGTATTGTCCAGGGCATGACCCATGTGGAGCTGGCCCGTAATATTCGGCGGTGGCATGACGATACAGAAGGAATCCTTGGATGTATCGCCCGAAGGCTTGAAATATCCTTTATTCATCCACTCCGAATAAAGTCTGCTCTCGGCCTCTTTCGGGTCAAAAGCCTTACTGATGTTATCTGTCCGTCCCATTATTTTGCCTCCAGCTTTTCGCTATCTTTCTTTCTAATATCCGCACGCTTGATCTTACCGGATGTAGTCTTCGGAAGTTCATCGACGTACTCGACGACACGCGGATACTTATACGGTGCCGTTGTCTTCTTAACATGGTTCTGAAGTGTCTTGGTCAGTTCTTCAGACGGCTCATAGCCCTTAGTCAGAACGATGGTTGCCTTAACGGCAAAGCCTCTGACCGGATCCGGAACACCTGTAACGGCGCACTCAAGTACCGCAGGATGCTCCATAAGAGCACTCTCGACCTCGAAAGGTCCGATACGGTAACCGGAAGACTTGATAACGTCATCGACACGTCCGACATACCAGAGGAAACCGAGCTCATCGCGGTATGCGGTATCACCTGTGTGATAAAGACCGTCATGCCAGGATTTTTCCATCGCTTCCGGATTCTCTTCATAGCGGAGGAGAAGTCCTACCGGACGTCCGCCGTATTCTTCGGAAGTTCTGATACAGATCTCGCCGGTCACACCGGTCGGGCACTCATTTCCGTCCGGATCGACAACAGCCACGTGGAAACCAGGTACCGGATATCCCATGGAACCGGTTCTCGGCAGTACCCACGGGAAGTAAGTGCCGCAGACAACGGATGTCTCGGACTGACCGAAGCCCTCGTAGATCTTGCAGCCGGTATTCTTCAGCCACTGGTTATATACTTCAGGGTTCAGGGCCTCACCTGCCGTGCAGCAGTGCTTGAGGTGAGAAAAGTCGTAGCCCTCGAAGCTTTCCTTGATCATGAAACGGTACATCGTCGGCGGAGCGCAGAAGGTCGTGATCTTGTAGTCACAGATCTTCTTTAAGATATCCGCGCCGTTGAACTTATCGAAATCATAGATGAAGAGGGTCGCCTCGCCGAACCACTGTCCGTAGAACTTACCCCACATGCACTTCATCCAGCCGGTATCCGAGATCGTGAAGTGAAGTTTTCCATCTTCAACTCTGTGCCAGAATACACCGGTAAAGAGGTGACCCAGAGGCAGTGTATGATCGTGAAGAACCATCTTCGGATAACCTGTCGTACCGGAGCTGAAGCACATCAGCATCGGATCGGTAGCTACCGTTCCCTCTGCACCGGTCGGACGGGTCCACTCATCGCTCTGCTTGGCAACTTCTGCATCGAAGTCGATCCAGCCTTCCTTCTTCTTACCCCAGGTAACGCAGCGGATGACCTCGTGATCGTACTGGTCCATATCCTCATCGAATCTCTCGGTGCAGTCGTCATCACCGGTGATGACCGCCATCTTGATATGGGCGCTGTTGATACGATAGACATAGTCTTTCGCCATCAGCTGGTTGGTCGCCATAACGGTAACGGCACCGATCTTGTGGAGCGCCAGTACCGAGAACCAGAACTGGTATCCTCTCTTCAGTACCAGGAGGACGCGGTCGCCCTTCTTGATGCCCTGGCTCTTAAAGAAGTTGGCCGTCATATTGGAATACTTTCTGACATCGCCGAAAGTGAATCTCTTCTCTTCGTTGTGTTTACTTACCCAGAGGATCGCCGGCTTATCCGGTGTTCTCTCTGCGATCTTATCCATTACATCGTATGCGAAGTTAAATGTCTCCGGATACGTTACTTTATAGTTCTTTTGCAAATCATCGAGGGTAACGAAATCATCTCTGTTTCTACCCACAAATTCTTCATATATGGCCACGGATCAAATATCCCCTTTCATTACGATCGCCAGAAATTTACACGGTTTCCCGTTAGTCGCCTTCATAGCATGCGGTATGTCGGAATTAAAGTACACGCTGTCGCCTTCGCTTAACTGATAGACGATATCGCCGATGAAGAAAGTCATCGAACCTTCGAGTACATAGTCGAATTCCTGGCCCTCATGGGCATGCTGGGTCGGCTTATCAATATCATTCGGTTCTACCGTTACATAGAACGGCTCCGCGATCTTTTTTCTAAATGTAAATGCTAAATGTTTATAGTTATATGCCGCACGGCGGTCAATTTCAAATCCCTCGCCCTTGCGGACGACACATGCTATGGAGAGTTTCGGCGAGTCACCGACCATAAGATCGACCATATCGACGCCCAGGATCACCGCCACATTGTTAAGAAAAGAGACGGAAAAGTCTTTCTTTCCTTCTTCGTAAAGAATGTAATCCTCTTCGGACATTTCGCATCTTGCAGCCATGGTCTTCACATCGATCTCTTCGATCTCACGAAGTGCCGCGATACGTTCACCGATCTGACGCAGCTGATCTGTCATATTGATCCCTCCTAAAATGTTTCATACCGATTTTCTACACAATTAGTCCATAATATCGGTCTTATTATAATAGTTTTCAAGGAAAAAAGTGTCAACTGACAAAGTGCCTAATATAAAGTATAATAAGAAAAAACGTTGGGATTTCTGTCATAATTCTTACCTTTGTGATATATCGTCCGGCGCTTTTTCAGTAAAACAGGTGCAGACACCTTGACTCGGGGGTATTTATGTCAGGTACACAGAACACCGCGGCGAAAGATGCCGCTTCTAAGATCATCAGCAACGTAAACAAAGTCATCGTAGGCAAAGACGATCAGATCCGGCTTCTTATGGTTGCACTTCTGACCGGCGGACATGTACTTCTCGAGGATGTACCGGGCACCGGCAAGACAAAGACTGCCAGAGCACTTGCCCAGTCCCTGAAGCTGGACTTCAAGCGTGTCCAGTTCACGATCGACCTTCTCCCTTCGGATCTTACAGGTATCCACTATTTCGACAGAAGCGCCGACCAGTTCGTCTTCCGTCCGGGCCCGATCTTTACGAATATCCTTCTGGCCGACGAGATCAACCGTGCCACGGCGAGAACACAGTCCTCACTTCTTGAGTGCATGGAGGAAAAGCAGGTCACCGTCGATGGCGAGACCCGCATTCTTACGCCGCCGTTCCTCGTTATAGCGACACAGAACCCGATCGAATCCCAGGGTACTTTCGCACTTCCGGAAGCCCAGCTGGACCGTTTCCTGCTGATGCTCTCCATGGATTACCCGACCCATGAGGAAAGCATCGAGATCCTCAAGCGCTATGCCACCGAAGATCCGCTCACCACGCTGGAACCCGTGGCTTCTCCCGAGGAGCTCCTCTCCATGCAGAAGGAAGCAAAAGAAGTATATGTTGCCGATTGCATCTATGACTACGCGACCGCGATCGTGGAAGCCACAAGAACTTCGCATGAAGTACGCATCGGCGCGAGTCCCCGTGCTCTTCTGGCGCTTGTTGCCGCGGCAAAAGCACTTGCCCTTCTCTCGGGAAGAACCTTTGTTACTCCGGATGATATCAGAGAGCTGACTGTTCCGGTCCTTGCCCACCGCCTTTCTATGCATGCTTCCGGCTCGGTCAACAGAGACGGCGGCATCCAGACCCAGCATGCTCATGCATCTTCGGTACTCCAGTCCATTTTGGAGACCGTTGCCTGCCCTACGGAAGATTTTTCAAATAAATGAAACTGATTGTTTTTCTAGTTCTTCTAGCCATCCTGGCAATTGCCGAGCTGATCTTCTACCGCAGACATGCGCTGGACGATCTCACGCTTAATGTGTCCTTTTCCAAGCCGGTCGCCGGCTTCGGAGAAGTGATCGAAGTTATCGAGGTGGCCGAGAATAACAAGAAACTCCCTCTTCCTTTTGTCATCCTGAAGTTCGAATCACCAACCTCTCTGGAATTTCTGGATATGACCAACTCGACGCTGTCCGATCTGGTCTACCGTGAAGACATGCTTACGATGAAGCCGAATTCCCGTCATACCAGACGTATCAAGGTCAAGTGCGTCAAGCGCGGATATTATTCATTCGTCCGTGTAAATCTCACGACCTCTGATATTCTTCTGATGGAGAAGATCACACGTACCTTTGATAATGATGCCGGCATCACGATCCTTCCGGAACTGGTTCCGCTTCCGGATCTTAGGACACTTCTTTCGATCACTTTCAGCGATATCGTTCAGAGAAGAACTCTGCTTACCGACCCGTTTTCTTTTGCCGGGATCCGGGAATACCAGCCCTGGGATCCGATGCGCTCGATCAACTGGACCGCGACCGCAAAGGCCGGTGATTTTATGGTCAACCAGAACGCATCGACCTCCACGAAGCAGGTATCGATCTTTCTCAACCTCGAGTTCTATAACTCGAAAGAATCCCAGGCTTTGCTTGAAAAGTCGATAAGCCTCGCATATTCCTATACCTATGAACTGAATTCTTTAGGCATCCCTTCCCAGATCTTCACGAACGGAAAAGATGCGATCACCGGAAGTACCGTCATCGATTCACTCGCTTCGGACAACAGTGATAATATCCGAAGAGGCCTGGCACTTGCCAGGATCGACATCAGTGCCGGTGTCATCCCATTTGCCGAGCTTGTTGACGAGTTCCTGCCAAGTACAGGCGCCAATGATTACATCGTCGTGATCTCGCCGAAGTATGATACCACCTTCCGTCCGATACTTCTTAATCTTAAGCGGAAGCGCCCGTCCCTTCTATGGGTATGGCCGTGTTATCATACGACAGCGCTGCCCGAGATAGAGCCCGAGCTCCGATCTGACTTTATGAGATGGGAGGTAAAAGGAAATGACCGCTAACATGAAGAAACACCGGTTTGTCTCCGACTACCTTGTCATAGATATTATGAGTTCCCTGATGGTCTGCTTCTCGATCATCTCCGTCGGCGTCATCGGCCTGGTGTATTTTACAGTATCCGAACTTTCCTATAGGCATCTCTGCTCGCTGACATTTGTCTGCGTGGCATTCGTTTTGATCCGAAGGCTCCATATTCCTCAGGTCCTGATGATCGGTGCGCACTTTATTACCGGCGCGATCTTTCTTGCCCTGTATTATTACTATATTCTGGACGGAACGCCCGAAGTTCTCGGCGCCACCGTTTTCCTGGGGACCTGCGTATTTGCGCTTTTCATCCACTCCATGACATACCGGTACTCCAAGAAGACCCGGCATATTCTTTTTGATAACCTGGTCGTCTTTCTTTCTGTCCACTCTGTTCTCATCTTCACTCTGGTAGTCATGGGCGCTACCGGCAAGACATTCTATATCCTGCTGGATTCGATCATGCTCGTAGTGCTTCACTTCGCCGCCAGACAGCTGGATGTTTTCGACACCAAATACTACCACAACCTGCACTCTTCCACGCAGCCGATCAAGAGTATGAAGAACCAAAACCGCTACTCTATCTTCCTGATTTTCGGCGGCATCATGTTCGCACTGATCCTTCTGCTTTTCACGCCGGTCGAGACGATCTCGGCATTCGTTCAGGGTGTCATCAGCGCGATCTTCTCTTTCTTCGGGTATCTTATGAAGCTTTTTGACAAATGGATCCATGGCGGAAGCAGCGAATACAGCAATCACGGCGCAGAGCTGATACAGCCGGACGCCGAGGATTATGAGCCGTCGGACGCATCCATGATCATCACGATCATCATCATCGTCGCGATCTCGCTCTTCCTCTTCTTCATCGTGATCAACTCCATCCGCCGCCTGATCAAGCGTTTCCAGCTGGCGGAAGGATCAGAGAAAGTCATCGAGAAAAATGATGCCGTCATCGATATTATCGAAGAGGTTCCTCAAACAAAGAAGAAATCCGGCAAGCACCTTGATTTCGGTGAAGGCTACGAAGCCAAGATCAGAAAGCGGTACTATAACACAGTTACACGCGCCATGAGGAGAGGCATCACTGTCAAGAAGGCCACTTCTCCCCGCCAGATCGAGGAACAGATAAAAGAGCAGGGAGATCCGTCCATCTCTGAACTGACCTCCCTGTATGAATCCGTGCGTTATAACAAGAAGAATTCCTGATCCTTCCGTTCACTGAATTTTTAAGACTTCAGCATATCATCGATCATCGCCAGTGCTCCGTAAAGGATCGAGTCATCTCCCAGCGCCGCGGCCTTGATCGTTACCGTATCGCGGATCGAAGGCATGCAGTAACGGTCCACTTCCTTAAGCACCTTTTCTAGGAATACACTTCCCATCGCTTCCATGACACCGCCGCCAAGCACGATCATCTCCGGGCTGAAAGTATTGATCAGGTTGCCGCATCCGATCGCGAGATAGTGGCATGCACGGTCGATGGCTTCGATCGTGACCTCATCCCCCTCATCGTAGGAGGCCTTCAGTGCTTTACTCTTAAAGACACCCTTCGATACTGCCTTGGCCATCGATGTATTTCTGCCTCTTTCCGCCTGCGTTCGGATATAGTCCGAGATGCCCTGTTTACTGGAGAATGCTTCGAGGCAGCCTCTCTGTCCGCAGTTGCACTTCGGTCCCTCCGGATCGAGCACCATATGCCCGCACTCCGCACCTTTGTCCAGATGTCCGGTATAGAGCTTGCCGTCGAGGATCAATCCTGCGCCCATTCCTGTTCCGACGAAGAGTCCGACCACCTGTGTCAGGCCCTTTGCCGCACCGTATTTCCACTCTCCATACACACCGACATTGACGTCGTTTCCGATAAAGAAAGGCACTTTGAATTTCTTTTCGATCGCCTTTTTGATCTCATAGTTTTTCCAAGGAAGATTCGGCGAGAAAAGCACTATTCCCTTTTCGATATTGATCACGCCCGGGGCACCTGCCGCGATGGCCGCCACATCTTTGATGGTGATCTTATATTCCGAGATCAGCTGCTCCACAAGAGAAATGATCGTATTCTCGATATTCTGAGAATCATCTCCGCCGGCTTTCGTCTTTTTCTTCACGCGGTATACGATCTCGCGCTTGCTATTGAAGATGACGCCCAGGACCTTCGTTCCGCCGATGTCCAGGCAGATATAGTACTTACCGTTTGCCATAGTCATTGCCCCTTTCGTTTTTCAAGTTCATCAATCAGAGTATACATTTTCTGCACACCGTTTTCCAGGTGGAAGTAATGCACGATATAGGGAACGAGCAGCACCAGGATCAGTGCCAGAAGTGCCAGGATATACATCGCACCCGACAGGACAAAGACACCGAACACGATCAGCATTGCCAGCGCGAAAAGCACTGTTACGATCAGATGGATCAGCCGCTCATGCTGCATATAGAGGAGCCACCTGTTCATATACGAAAGCAGGCTTAAAAGCCTGCTTTTATCACCGGTCCCGTCTTTTCGGAGGACCTGGTCGTATTCCGATATAAATGCTTCCGCTTCCTCTATGAGCTCTCTTAATTTCTTCGCCATAGGTCAACCGTCCTTTAGTCCGGGCAGATATTACGCGCCCTTTTCTTCGGTCTTCTCACTTCCGCTTCTCGATCTGGACTTCTTCGGCTTTGCGCCCTTGATGAGTTCCGGAGTGGTTCCCTCCGTAACGCATTCCTTATGCACGATACACTTAACAGCATCCTGCTGGGAAGGTACGTCGTACATGATATCCAGCATGAGATCTTCGAGGATCGCACGAAGTCCTCGCGCACCGGTCTTTCTCTCGATGGCCTTCTTCGCGATCTCCGTAACGGCATCATCGTCGAATTCCAGCTCGACACCATCCATCTTCAGCATCTTCCAGTACTGCTTCAGAAGAGCATTCTTCGGCTCTCTGAGGATACGGATCAGCGCTTCTTCATCGAGTCCGTCGAGTGTGACGTTGATCGGCACACGTCCGATGAACTCAGGGATCAGTCCGAACTTCATGAGGTCCTGCGGCACAAGCTGCGACAGCCACTCACCGGCCTGCTTTTCCTGCTGGGAAACGATCTCGGCGCCGAATCCGAAGTTCTTCTTACCTACGCGCTGCTCGATGATCTTTTCCAGTCCGTCAAAAGCACCACCGCAGATAAACAGGATATTCGTCGTATCGATCTGGATGAACTCCTGATGCGGGTGCTTTCTTCCACCTTGCGGAGGAACATTGGCAACCGTGCTCTCGAGGATCTTCAGGAGTGCCTGCTGTACGCCTTCACCGCTGACATCTCTCGTGATCGAGGGGTTCTCCGATTTCTTCGTGATCTTATCGATCTCATCGATATAGATGATACCTCTCTGGGCAGACTCGACATTATAGTCTGCAGCCTGAAGAAGTTTCAGAAGGATATTCTCAACATCCTCACCGACGTAACCTGCTTCCGTAAGTGTGGTCGCATCCGCGATCGCAAACGGGACATTCAGCGCACGCGCCAGTGTCTGGGCCAGAAGTGTCTTACCACACCCGGTCGGTCCGATCAGAAGGATATTACTCTTTGTAAGTTCGATATCGTCTGTCGTATTAAACTTCGAGAATACACGCTTATAGTGGTTATATACCGCGACAGAAAGTGCCTTCTTCGCCTGCTCCTGTCCGATGACATACTCATCGAGCGCAGCCTTCAGCTCGGAAGGTGTCGGAAGATGATCTTTAGGACCTGTGCCGGTGCCTTTTGTGGATTTGATTCCGACTTCGTCTTCCGCAAGGATAGACTCACAGATCATCACACACTCATTACAGATATAGATACCCGGCGGGCCCGCCAGCATACGGGAGACTTCATTTTCCCCTTTACCACAGAATGAACAGTGGATGATGCCATCAAAATCCAGTACATCGTCTTTACTCATACATACCTCTCATACCGATGCGAAAAAGCCGCTTCGCATAACTATTCTTATATCATGTTACCCGACTTGCTTTTTTCTTTCAATCAGCGGAGGCCCCTTTTATGTTACGAATCCTTTTCAATTTAGATCGTGACCCACATGGCCGGTCGGACACAGACCTCCGCCTGGTTTCCGGAAGTCCCGCTATTTGTCCGATATGACCCATCTCTTTCCACGATTATAAAAGAATTCTTGTATACTGCGTTTGTACGAAGCCACCACCGGCAATAGCCGCCGAGCTCTTTTCCTCCGTTGTTTTTCGCCGTTTCAGAGATCGGACACTTTCTGTCCGAGTCGGACTTAAAATACTTCTCCGCTTCGCTGTAACTAAGAAGGAACACGTAGTCTTCAACATCCTTTCCTTCACTGGCAAACGTATATTCTTCCGGGCACTTCTCGAATTTGACGGTCGACTTATTGATTTTTTGCTTCTCATCATCACTGAAAGACTTATCATAGAATTCACCATTCAGCCATGCCCTAAGATCACAGTCTTCCCAGAGATACTCTATCATCTCCGCTTGATCATCGACTTGTTTTGCATCGAGGCCTTCTTTCGAAATGATCAGGGCACCATTATCGCCGGTATCCAGCACGATCCACTCGATCTTCTTCCCGCCATAGGATCCGAATGTTACCGTATCCCCCTTCTTTACAGAAAGATCTGCCGATTTTCCGCTGTTTTTCTTTTTACCGCAGGAACACATCCCAAGCGCCAGGATCCCTGCCAACACTACACACGCTATATTCTTCACGTTTTTCATAATAAATCTCCTTATTTCACTCACAAGTAATGCCCGAGTTATACCTCTTTGCATACAAAACCTAAGTTTTCAACATATCTTTTGTAATTGGTCTTGTTTCTGGATGTTTTAGAAAAACTGACGGAGGATAACGTACCACTATTAATATCAAATGTCTGTGTAATCGTTTTATTCTCCAGTTTAGCATCAAGTATAGAACCTGCCTGAAGTGCTTCTTCGACATATTTATACTGGTTCAAAGCATCACTTTCTTTAACATATACTGTTACTACCTTACCATCAATGATCAACTCATCTTCATCAAAGTTGACGGTAATTGTTTTTTCATATGCATCTTCCTTTTTCACCCAAGTTACGGTGGAAGCAACGCTGCTTTTGGAAGAGCCGGAATCTACTGATTCATATGTCTTCTTGGATGAAGAGCCCTTGCCTTTTTCTTCTGTTTTCTTTCCGCAACCCGCAAAAGCGAGCATAATTAACCCTGTCATGATCATGGCTGCTATCTTTTTAAAGTTATTCATATTTATCTCCTATTCTGTGTGTGAAAAGCACTGTCTCCCGGCATTATGTGACATCTGCCAGTCTGGTTTTTTCGTACATATACTCCTGTGTTCCAAACAGTATGGAAACAAGCTCCGGCTTTGTCGGATCTTCTGTAAGTTCGGAGCAGTAGAATTCGTAGATCACATCGCCCAGTCCCAGGTAATAGTAGTATCGTCCGTGATCGACGGTTCTGCCTGCGATTTTGTACGGTGTTCCCATGATCGGTTTGAAATCTTCTTCATACATGCCTAATTCAAGGCCGTAGAAATCCAGGTCTGTTCCGATGATAAACAGCTCGATGGCGGCGACTCGTGTGTCATCACTGACATTAGCCTGATCCCCCGCAGGTTCTTCCAGGTAGCAATTCAGTGCGTAGTAGTTGTCGGGCTGGTCATATACCATGCATACCATTTCGCCATCGACGAC